>JBBIKU010000021.1:7522-21426 GCA_037445245.1 Anaerolineaceae bacterium | reverse complement strand
ACGAGTCGTGGCGGTTGCTGGACGCCCTCGAACTGCAACGCTTCATCCTGGCGGACCCCGAGGTCGCCGTCGAAGAGATCATGGACCACACCTACGCCTATCTCTCGGCGTACGACGACCGGGAACAAGCCGTGCTGGCGATCGAGCGCTACGACCTTTCTGCCCTGCCGGTGATCAATTCGGACGGGGTGCTGGTGGGCGTTGTCACCGTCGATGATGTTCTGGATGTAGCCCGTGAGGAGGCAACCGAGGACTTCCAGAAATCGGCGGCTGTTGCGCCGTTGAAAATGAGTTACCGCGACACCAGCGTCCTGCAACTGTATCGAAAACGTATCGGCTGGCTGGTCGTGCTGGTGTTGATCAGCCTGTTATCATCGAGCGTGATCGCCGCCTTCGAAGAGACCCTCGCCGCAACCCTGGCGCTGGCGTTCTTCATCCCTCTGCTGATCGACTCCGGAGGGAACGCCGGCGCCCAGGCTGCCAGCCTGATGATCCGCGACCTGGCAACCGGAGAGATCGAACCGGCGCAGTGGGCAAAGATCATGCTGAAAGAGATCAGCCAGGGTTTGCTGTTGGGCGCCGCTATGGGCGTGGCTGCCTTTGTTCTGGGATACTGGCGCGCCGGCGCGCAGGTTGGGCTGGTGGTCAGCTTCTCGATGCTGGTGGTGGTCCTGGTGGCAAACCTGCTTGGCATTTTGCTGCCTTTCCTCTTAACCCGCCTCAAGCTGGACCCGGCAGTCGCTAGCAGCCCATTGATTACCACCCTGGTCGACTCCATCGGGCTCCTGGTTTACTTCACCATCGCCACCTCGCTATTGAAATGACAACAACAGGCGGGCAAAACAGGAATCATTAAAAATCACCTTATAAGAATACCGGCGCAAATTGCGCCGGTATTCTTATCCTCGGCATTTCGCCAACCAAGAAAATTGGGTATTGAATTTTTTGGTGAATATGTTACAATAATCATTAATAAGATATATTTTACCCTTTATGGAAGGATAACATGTCAGAAATCACGAATTCTTCAGGGATGGTACAGGTTGCCGACCCACCGCTGGCAACCGCATTGTTTGGCAACGTCCGCTGGGCATGGGTGTGGTTGATCGCCCGCCTGTACATCGGCTACACCTGGTTGAACGCCGGTATCGGCAAAATCCAAAACCCTGCCTGGACCGGCGGCGGTGTAGCAATCAAAGGTTTCTGGGAAAACGCCGTGCGCATCCCCGAGCCGCCCTCCCGCCCGCCAATCGCGGTCGACTGGTATCGCGACTTCTTGCAGGCGATGCTAGACGGAGGGCATTACACCTGGTTCTCAAGACTGATCATCAGCGGCGAAGTGCTGGTCGGGCTGGCAATGATCCTGGGCACCTTTGTGGGTGTGGCGGCGTTCTTTGGCGCCTTTATGAATTGGAATTTTTTGATGGCGGGCACCGTCAGCACCAACCCGATTCTGCTGGTCATCTCCATCCTGCTCCTGCTGGCGTGGAAGACAGCGGGCTGGTGGGGATTGGACCGCTGGCTGCTTCCCAACCTGGGCACGCTGTGGCAACCCGGTAAGGTCTTCCGCAAATCCAGACAATAATTACATTCGAATCCAGCAGGGGTCGGGTTACTCCAAAACCGGGTGTGGAGTAACCTTTTTTATTCCCCGAGTGAGGCATCCATTGTACAATAGGCTGGGGTCAACCCACCCAACTGTCTCCAGGTGGAGCAAAGATGATGGAAGCCGAGGCAATGAAAGCCGCTATAGAGAAATTGAGCGCTCTGCCGCAACCCTGGCAGTTGGCGCTCGCCAACCCCGCCGCCCAAGCCGGCGTGCGGGAGACCCTGCTGAGCATCTACAGCCTGACCGCTTACGGCAAAGCGTGTGGGGCGCAAGGCGTCTCCTCCGCCGAAGACTACCGCAAAGCCTTTCCGGTGATGACCTGCGAAGCCTACCGTCCGCACATCCAGCGCGGCATGGTTTGATCTTACCTTGATTCCTGCTGTCAGGTCAAGATGGGTTGCTGCGCCAGGCGTTCGGGCGACTGCATGCAAATTGCAGAAAGTCCCCTGAGCTCCGGGTGGTATCGCTCACTCGTAACCTATGTATAATAATCAGTAATAAGCGATTTATGCCATTTCTTAAAGGCTGGTGAAGAATGGAAAACAATAAACCATTCAATATCTTTGATATGGCGCAAAAGCAGTTCGATCGCAGCGCAGACCTGATGAATCTGGACCGGGCGACCCGACAAATTTTACGCATCCCGATGCGCGAATATCAGTTCAGCCTGCCCATCGCTCTGGACAGCGGCGAGACTCAGGTGCTGCAAGCCTTCACCGTGCAGTTCAATGATGCCCGCGGTCCGACCAAAGGTGGTGTCCGTTTTCACCCCTCCGAGACTGTTGACACCATCCGCGCCCTGGCGATGTGGATGACCTGGAAGTGCGCTGTGATGAACCTGCCCTTGGGTGGCAGCAGCAGCGGCGTGGTTTGCGACCCCCACAGCCTCAGTTCCAAGGAGATGGAGAGAATCTGCCGCGGCTTCGTGCGGCGCATCGCCCATTTCACCGGTCCCGAGAGGGACGTTCTCGGCCCCGATATCATGACCGGACCACAGGAGATGTTGTGGATGCTGGACGAGTTCGAAACCATTCACAACCGCAAAAGCCCCGGTTTCATCACCGGCAAGCCGGTCACCCACGCCGGCTCCAAGGGGCGCAAAGAAGCCTGCGGTTACGGCGCAATGGTTGCGGCGCGTGAAGCCATGAAAGATCTGGGGGTGAAGATCGAGAACACCACCGCTTCGATCCAGGGATTCGGCTCCACCGGGCAGCACGCCGCCAAGCTCTACAGCCAGATGGGAGGAAAGATCATCTGCGTTTCCTGCTGGGATCAGAAGGAGCGCAGCCCGCTCGCATACCGTAAGCCTGAAGGCATCCAGTACGGTGAGCTGGTTTCCATCACCAACAGCTTTGGCGAGATCGACCGCGCCAGAGCCGAAGCGCTGGGCTGCGATGTGATACCCGGCGATGAATGGATACAGCAGAACGTCGATATTCTCGTCCCTGCCGCCGTGGAATACCAGATCAGACCGGATAACATCCAACAGATCAACGATCAGGTAAAACTGATCGTAGAGGCTGCCAACGGTCCAACCGACCCGGACGTCGACCAGATCCTGCGCCAGCGCGACATCCTGGTCATCCCGGATATCCTGGCAAACGCCGGGGGCGTCGTCGTCAGCTACTTTGAGCAGGTACAGAGCAACATGAATTATTTCTGGGGGCGCGATGAAGTGTTAGCGAAGCTGGATGCGCACATGACTTCCGCTTACATTGACGTCAGTAATTTTTCGGCTCAAAATGAGGTGTTGATGCGTGACAGCGCCTACATGCTCGCCCTGGATCGGGTGGCGCGCGCCTCGCTGGAGCGCGGCTGGATTTAGCCCCGGTGAACGGCTCCACTGTCCACTTCCATTTGATCAGCATGAAACACGCCCGCGAGCCGGCAAGCCAGGGGCATGAAGAGCTGGGCGGCAAAGCCCGGGGTCTGGTGGAAGCCGGATCGGTCCTCTCCAAGCTTTCGCAGACGGAATTTCCGAGCATAACCATCGATATTCCCCCGATGACCGTGCTCGGCACGAGTGTTTTTGATGCCTTCATTCAGCGCAACAACCTGGGAACCCTGGCAACCGCCGACACTTCGGACGTGCGCATTGCGAACGCGTTCCAGCGAGCCAACCTGCCGTTCGAAGTGCTGGGCGAACTTCGGGCGTTGATCGATCGATGGACGATGCCGTTAGCCGTGCGCTCCTCGGGGCTGCTGGAAGACATCGTGCAACGCCCCTTTGCCGGTGTGTACGGTACCAAGATGATCCCCAACAACGCCCACGACGCCGATACACGCTTTCAGAAGCTCGTGGAAGCAGTGAAGTACGTCTGGGCATCCACCTATTTTCAGGTTGCCCGGGACTACTGCCAGGCGACCGGGTTGGATGTTTGCAACGAGAAGATGGCGGTGATCATCCAGCAGGTGGTCGGAGCGCGCCACCAAGAACGCTATTATCCCGATCTTTCGGGAGTCGCTCGCTCGTATAACTTCTATCCATTCAAACCGGCCAAGCCCGCAGATGGCGTTGCCAGCCTGGCGTTGGGCATGGGGAAGACCATCGTGGACGGCGGCAAGGCGTGGTCGTATTCTCCGGCTCATCCGCGTGTTCCCCCGCCGTTCGGGTCGCTTGATGCGTTGTTGCATCAAACCCAGACCGAATTCTGGTCGGTCAACCTGGGTGAACCGCCCGAGTACGACCCGACCAAAGAAACGGAATATTTACGTAAAGACGACCTGGCGGCAGCCGAGTACGACGGAACGCTGGATCACCTGGCGTCGACATACGATCCGCAATCTGAACGACTGACCCCCGGCACCGGTCAACGCGGCCCGCGGGCGCTGACCTTCGCCCCGATCCTCGAGCTGGAGCAAATTCCGGTCACCCGCCTGATCCAGCGACTGCTGGTTCTGTGTGAAAAACACACTGGCAGCCCGGTCGAGCTTGAATTCGCCATGACCTTCAACCCCCATCGATTCGGATTTTTGCAAATCCGGCTCATGGCAGTGCCCCGCGGCAACCAGCAGGTTTCCGAAGCGGACCTCAAAGACAGGCGCGCCATTGCCGCTTCGGAGCAGGTTTTAGGGAACGGCACCCTCGAAGAAATCAAAGATGTGGTTTACGTGATCCCGCAGCGTTTTGATCTGCAGCATACCCGCCGGATCGCCCAGGAGTTGGAGCAAGCCAACCGCGTCCTGGTGAACGCAGAACGCCCCTATCTGCTGATCGTCTTCGGCAGGCTTGGAACGCTGGACCCCTGGCTGGGGATACCGGTGACCTGGGGGCAGATCAGCGGCGCAAAAGTGATCATCGAAGCCGGGCTGGAAAACGTGCGGGTGGAGCCGTCGCAAGGGTCGCATTATTTCCACAACATCGTGAACCTGGGGGTGATCTACTTTTCTGTGCCCCTTAACAGTTCGTACAAGATCGACTGGAGCTGGCTCGAAAGTCAGGAGGTTCTCGAAGAGGGGAATTTCGTGCGGCGCGCACGATCGCGCCGCGGGCTTGTGGTCAAAGTGGACGGGAAGCACGGCAGGGGCGTGATCTGCAGGGGTTAACTCCTAAAAACCAATTTGGTGAAATTTCAGTTTCCGGGTTGATTTTGTGGTATATTTCTTGGCAATTTACTGTTGCCCTAAGTGATTCCCTTTAAAGTTAACAGCTAACTCCATATCATCCCACGTTGAGGAATTATGCCATGTCTATCATTCAGGATGTAATTGCAACGGTGCAGGAAAAAGATGCCGGACAGCCGGAGTTCTTGCAGGCTGTCAAAGAAGTGATGACCTCGCTTGCGCCTATGGTCGAGAAGCACCCCGAGTTCATCAAAGCCAAAATCTATGACCGCATCACGGTGCCCGACCGCGCCATCCTTTTCCGCGTGCCGTGGGTCGATGATCGCGGCGAGGTGCAGGTCAACCGCGGATTTCGCGTCCAGTTCAACAACGCCATCGGTCCCTACAAGGGCGGGCTGCGCTTCCATCCCTCCGTTAACCTCGGCATCATCAAGTTCCTGGGGTTTGAGCAGACCTTCAAGAATTCCCTGACGACCCTGCCGATGGGCGGCGGCAAAGGCGGCTCTGATTTTGACCCGAAGGGTAAGTCCGATGGAGAGGTGATGCGCTTCTGCCAGGCGTTTATGCGCGAGCTGTACCGCCATATCGGCGCAGATACGGATGTGCCCGCCGGCGACATCGGTGTGGGCGCCCGCGAGATCGGTTACCTGTACGGGTATTATCTCAAGATCGTCAACGCCAACACCAGCGTTCTAACCGGAAAGGGATTGGAATATGGTGGCAGCCTGATCCGCCCGGAAGCCACCGGTTACGGGGCGGTTTACTTCGCCGCCGAGATGCTGGCAACGCGCCGCCAGGAGATCGCCGGAAAGACGGCGGTGGTCAGCGGCTCGGGCAACGTGGCTCAATACACCATCGAGAAGCTGAATCAGTTGAACGCCAGAGCCATCACCGCTTCCGATTCGAACGGCACAATCGTGGATGAAGCCGGTATCGATTCGCAGAAGCTCAAATGTCTACTCGATCTTAAAAACCACCGCCGCGGCCGCATCAGTGAATACGCCGAGAAGTACGGGCTAGCCTATTACCCCGATAAAAGCGTGTGGGATGTCGTGCGCGAGCAGAATTTGAAAGCCGATCTTGCCTTCCCTTCGGCTTACGAGAACGAGATCAACCGGGCGAACGCCGAAGCGCTGGTCAAAAATGGCTGCTACTGTGTATCCGAAGGGGCGAACATGCCCTCAGACCTGGATGCGGTCGCCGTTTTTCACGAACACAACATCCTGTATGCGCCCGGCAAAGCCGCCAACGCCGGCGGGGTGGCGGTTTCGGGTTTGGAAATGTCGCAAAATGCGATGCGCATGTCGTGGTCGCGGGAAGAAGTCGACCAGAAGCTGCAGATGATCATGCACAGCATTCACCGCATCGCCCTGGAGGCATCCGAAGCCTACGGCTGCAAGGGGAATTACGTCGCCGGCGCCAATATCGCCGGGTTCTTGAAAGTCGCTCGCGCAATGCTGGCGTACGGCGTTGTTTGAAGGCGGGTCTGGCTACGATTTCACCCTCATCCCCTGCCCTTCTCCCTGCCAAGCGGATGAGCACCTCAGCCAGCAAGATCACCCCGGCGCCGAGAAAGATCACCTTTCACGCGCTCAACTGCAACGGGCGCAGGGATTCGGGTAACGCCTCGCTAAGGCGCAGACTGTCCAGCATGCCAGTGGTGTTCGCTAGCAGCACAACACCCGCCCAGATCGAGATCGCCGCCGTGATGATCCGGCTCAACGGATCGCGCGCCCATTTCTCTTCCACCCTCTTTTCTGCGTGCTTGTCGCGTTCTTTCTCGTCTTATCCGTCTTTTCCGGAATACTCTCTCAGGCATGCTTCCCTCCCGCTGATTGAAAAGCGTCTATGGGTCTTTTTAGATCATACTGCCGCAAACCGATCGCAGCGCAGCGCATCACATCGTTGCAGCGCGCAAAAAGTTAATCGCCGGCACAATCCAGCGTAAAACGCACCGAGCCTAGCGCCGCCTGCCGGGGGGACGAATCGGCAGTACTGGCAGCGATGCGTTGCCAAAGGGCGCACAGATACGGCGCCAGCTTAGGGTTCTCTTCCAAAGCAGCTTGGGTTAAGCCAACCGCGCTGCCCCAATCAGCGCCATGGGCTAAGCCCTCGATGAAAGGGGCGTACTCCACCCCGCTGTCAGGTGAAAACCCCGCCGCTCGGGCTTGCTCCCAAAAGCGGGTCACCGCCTCCCAGTCCTGCAACTGGCGACTCAGGTCGCCCTTTTGATAGAAGTAACACCAGTCTAGCGGCGGTTCGCTACCGAAGATATCCGTGGGTGGGTAAGCAGGAGAATCAGTGGACATGATCCGATCCAGGTTGGAGATGCTCGCAGCCCGGCGCGTAATGTCGGGCAAAATCGGGTTTTCGGCGTCCACAGGCGAAAGCACCCACAGACAGTGGTCGCCCGGACGGTAATGCAGAACCAGGTTGTTCCAACTGTAGGTGTCAAAGGCAAACGAGGCGCTGGTGGCGTAGAGTTCCATGCCGTTCAACACTTCATCCAGGCGGTGCGAGAAATGCTTCCGCATTGGGAAGAACCAGAAACCAACATACTCTTCGGTGCTTCCCTGCGGGTACATCAGGTTGAGCGCCATCGAGGTAGGGTATTCCCCCATGCGTGGAAACAGCTCTTATCCGCCAGCAAGGCGGTGGGGACTTCGAGCGACGGGACGCGCCAGGCGAGTTGCCAGTAAAATTCGCGTTGCAAACGCCATGAGCGAAGGTAGTCCTGGCTGTTGCGCAGGTTGGCGCCTACACCCAGCGCCGCCAGCACTGCCACGAGAATGATTTTGTGCCGGTCAAGGCGCAGCGCCATATCGATCAGCCCAACCAGCAGGAGACTGGCGCCAAAAATAGCCGGCAGAGCGAATCGATCAGCCCACAGACCGGTTTCGACCGCCTGCCTGCCAACCGCCCACGAGGGGGCATGACCCAACCAGACGCCCAAAATAGCGGCGGGAATTGCCACCCGGTACCAGGGAAAGTGTTCTGAATGCCCGGCTTCTTTTTGATTGAAGAGGAATGCCATCAGCCCGGCTGCAACAGCGGCAACCACCGCCCAGATGCCCCAATTGACCAGCAAATTGGCGCCTTTCTGCACCGCAAAGAGAGCCGGCTTCAGCGTTTCGTGCCAGACGGTGAATAAAATATTGACCGTATCCTGGAAGAACATCTGCACCAGGCGCGAGAAATAATAGCGCGGGTTGCGGAACAACCCGAACAGCACCTCAGGGCGATTGCGGTCATCAATTGGCAGATCGATAAAGAAGAGACGCCACGCCACAAAAGCGCCCAGCACCACCAGATACATCATCCAGGCACGCCAGGTGGCAATCAGGCGGCGGCGCGGGTTGCTTTCTTCCTCAGAGATGATGCTCCACAGAAAAAACGGGCGCAACAACTCAATCCCGGCGAAATATTCCAGGAACGCCAAGTGGCAGGCGGAAGCCAGCATGGCGAGCAGGGTGAGCGGCACAAACCAGCGCCGGCTGCGTAACGAGCGCGCCATCAAAAAGATCGAGAGTGTATACAGAAAGTAACCCGTCCACTGTTGGGAAAAAGTTACCGTCACGTGCTGCTGAAAAAAGGCGGGGTAGACCAGAAAGATCAACGCCATCCAGGTTGCCTGGCGGGGTTTGTTCTGCCAGATCGTTCGAAATCCCAGCCACACCCACACCGCGCTCAACCAGCGGGCAACCAGGGTGTACAGGTGCCAGTGCAGCGGTTGATGTCCCAACCCAGCGATCAAGCCATTGTACAGCCAGGCGGAATAGGGGCGGGCATCATATGCGAAAAATTTTGCCACGCCGGCGCTGCCCTGCGTGCGAGCTGCACCATCACCCGCCAATCGTCCATATAAAAGCCGAGCCGCGGCAAAAACAACCCAACGGCGATCACCGTTACGGTAAATAAAACCAGGGGGACGCTCCAATCACGCAGCTTCATAGCCATGGGTTGCCTGCTCTATCGGCACGATGCGGGCAGATTATACTATGTCCGATAAGCGACCGGAGAAATTACAGGATGCTCGTTCCTCGTTACTTCTCGAACCAGTGTGGAACCTCCTCCAGCCGTTCGCAGCCCGTGGCAGTAATGCGATAACCGTCTTCGACCCGCAAGCCACCCCAGGAGGCGTTGAACATCGGGATATCCACGGAGAGCACCATATCTTCTTGGATCATTTCTGAGCTGCTCGGGCCAAAGATCGGCGGTTCGAACTCGATCACTCCCACGCTGTGTATACCCGAATACAAAAAGTACGATCCCAGCCCCGCCTCTTCTACCACCCGCCGACCAACGGCTTCTACCTGACGCCCTTCCACCCCCGGGCGCAGCGCCTGATGGCAGGCTTGCTGGGCGCGGATGGCAACCTCCAGAGCGCGGCGCACCTCCGGCGACGGATTGCCAACCAGCACCAGTCTGCCGATAGCGGCGTGATAACCCTCATAGCGCGGCGCCACCGTCAACAATACGTCGTTCTCGATGGGGCGAAAGGTCGAGCGCGCCAGAATTGGGCGGGTGTTGCTGCCCGAAGCGACAATGGTGTCGATGCCAGTGCCTTCAGCGCCGGCGCGTCGCATCGCCGCCTCAGCTTCAGCCGCTACCTGACGTTCAGTAATGCGGGGAGAAATGGCATCGACTGCCGCCAGCAAGCCGATCTCGGCAATGTGGTACGAAAAGCGGATCACCTCGAGCTCTGCGGCGGTCTTAACCGACCGCAAGCAGCACATTGCGGGCTCAACATCCAGCCAAACTGCCTCAGGCAGAGATTTTTGAAACACCGCCAGCAGATCGGCGCCCATCAATCCCCTACCGGCAAGCCCGACCCGCTTCACACCCGCCGGGTCAATGCCGCAAGCGGTGATGATCTCCGTCAGGCTCTGGATGGTCGAAAAGGGGTAGTCTTCATCGGGGTGGGTGAACTCGCGCAGCACCCGCACATCCGGGATCTCACCGATAAGACGGGCATATTCGTCGCTCTCGGCACCGGAAAGCAACACCGGGCTGCCGGCGGGCGGCAACAAAACACATAACGGTTCGAAGTGCACCGGCACATTTGCCAGCCAGCGAATATGCGCCGCCCCAAAAGTGGCGCGATCATCCCCGTAGGCAATCAGCAGGTCGAGCGCCTGATCCGTCATGAGCGCCTGGACGCATTGCCAGCGCTGGCGGTATTCCTGGGGCGGAATTTTGGGGAACTCAAGGGGGTTGCCGGCAACGCTCATGCTTTCTCCTTTCTCGAGGCAATTGCTGGCGTCAGCCAGTGTGACAAGACCATTATAATTCTACTCAAGATTCTACCGTGCAGGCGCTGAGAAAGCCAACGGCGCCCTGGCAGCAGCGGGGCGCCGTTGGTCTTCTCTCGATTGAAATCAGGCTTTTTTAACGGCGATGCGTTTGGTCTTTCTCACCAGATCCGGCGGTTTGGGCAGAGTAACCTTCAGGACGCCCTGCGAGAAGACCGCCTCGGCTTTGTCGGATGCCACATCGCAGGGTAGCAAAACCTCACGTCGCAAGGACCCACGCGCACGCTCCATGCGATGATATTGTCCTTTTTTCTCCTCCCGTTCAGTGACCTTTTCGCCGCTGATGGTGAGCATATTGCGGGTCACCGAAACCTGGATGTCTTTTTCGTCCCTGCCGGGCACCTCAGCGGTGACGATCACTTCGCTGTCACTCTCGAAGACGTCCAGGCTGGGGATAAAGCTGGTTTCCTGTCCGCCAAAAGTTAGCATATCCAACGGGCGCGTGAACACCTCATCGAAAAGGCGGTTCATCTCCTGTTGTAGCGTCGCCAGTGGATCCTGGTTGCACCGCTGAATGGCGGTTTGTTCCTGATTTCGCCGGCGGGGAAGTAAATCAGTAATTGCCATGGTTTACCTCCTTAAATTGCGCGATTCTTTCTTGTGCACACCTCACCCGGACTTGATGGCGATCCGCTGTGTGCGAGCCTGGTCGGCTTTCGGCAGCGTCAGGGTAAGCACGCCATTCTTGATCGCGGCTTCGATCTTGTCGCGGTCGATTTCATTGGAAATGGTGAAGCTGCGTTCAAAATCGCCCAGACCGTATTCGGCATAGGTGATATCATAGTTCTCCGGCTCTTCCGGTCCGGGGTAAGCGCGGATGGTCAGCACATTCTTTTCCAGGGTGATATCAATGGATTTCTCGTCCGCGCCCGGGATGTCGGCGAGCACCACGATTTTTTCATCGGTCTCATAGATATCGGTTCTCGGGATGTACAACCGACGGTCGCGGGTGCGCTCCCGATCTTCGTACGGGGTGATCTCCTGTTTTTGACTTTCAATCGCTTTGTTCTCTTTGGACATCATGACACCTCCTTACCAACCGCTTTCGTCGCCACATTATGCTGTTTTGACGCTGATCTTGCGAGGTTTGTCGGCTTCAGCCCGCGGCAGTAAAATTCGCAGCACGCCGTTTTCGAGTGTGGCTTCCACCTTATCGGCATCCACCACGAAGGGCAATTGCAGGCTGCGGGTAAACTTGCCATGCCCGCG
Organism: Anaerolineaceae bacterium; assembly: GCA_037445245.1. Lineage (GTDB taxonomy): Bacteria > Chloroflexota > Anaerolineae > Anaerolineales > Anaerolineaceae > JBBIKU01. Next base: position 9,732 of record JBBIKU010000021.1, on the reverse strand, counting down.
CTCCTGGCGGTGGTAGCGCGCCCCTTCCTCCAACTTTTCGGGCGTGCGCGCGCCGCTCAATGTCAGCGTGTCGCCGATTACATTCACGTCGATGTCATTGATATCGACGCCGGGCAGTTCCGCAGTCACGATCAGGTTTTCCTCATTCGACCAGATGTTCATCGCCGGGAAACCCGCTGCCACCTGGTAGCGCGAAGGTTGCGCTGCTTCGAGCAGGCGGTTCATCTCGCGCTGCAGACGCTCCATATCTTCCCACAGGTTGTATCGCGGAAATCTTCGGTATAACATGATAAACCTCCTCTTACAGGTTGATGGATTCAATAAAATCTACTTTCGATTGTGATTATAGGCAGGCAGTGTATAAATAGCGCAAGCGGATCGTTAGAAAATCGTTAAAGCGGTCAAAATGGGTGTGCTCCACAGTCTATTCCACCGCATTTGAGCCGGAAAGCCTGCGAGAGGGTTTCGATGAACTATCTTTTGGGTATCGACGTGTCAACCACCGCCACCAAAGCGCTGCTGATCGATGAACAAGGCAGGGTGGCGAGCGTGGGGGTGAGCGAGTACAGCTTCGAGACGCCCCAGCCGCTGTGGAGCGAGCAGCACCAGGTCGAAAGCGGCGTTGCCAAACAGAAAGCCATGCCGGGTCTGCGAAACGACGACATCCTGATGGACAAGGGGCGTATTCGCGGCTGAAAACACGGTAACCGCAACGTCAGTCATTCGGTTCTTCTTGATCTCGCCGTTCATTGGGCACCTCCTGGGAAAATTGGGTTAGGAATAATCCGTCAAAGTGGTTGACTTTTTTACGCGAATATGCAATAATAGCGGTAACGATGCCGGTATCGTTACCGTTATTCTACCACTTTTTTTGTGGAATTCCCATGTCGAAGAAAAAAGCAACCGTGACAATTCAGGATGTCGCCTCAACCGCAGGAGTATCCGTTTCCACCGTGTCCAGGGTTTTAAATGGCAAAGCGGATGTGGCAAGCGAAACGCAGGAGCGTATCCGTTCGGTCATCGATTCCCTGGGTTACACATCGAGCCTGGCTGCGAGAAGCATGCGCAGCACAAAAATGAATCTGATCGGTCTGATCATGCCCGATATCGCATATCCGTTCGCCCTGGAAGTCATGAAAGGGATCAACCGGGCTATCGCCGAATCGGAATACGACTTGTTGGTCTACACCACCGGGGACGTGCGCAAGAGCGGGCGGGCTTACCATGAGCAAAAATACGTTTCGCTGCTGAACAACTCGCTCACCGACGGGGCGATAACCGTCGTACCCGTTTCAGCCACTTTCTCGACCACTGCGCCGATCGTTTCGATCGACCCTCACATCACCAATCCGGGTTATCCCTGCGTTCATGCAACCAACTATCAGGGTTCTGTGGACGCAATGCAATACCTGTTAAGCCTGGGACACAAGCGGATCGGGTACATCGGCGGACGTCCGGAGCTTGCCAGCTCAAATCGTCGATTCAAGGGATATTGCGATTCACTGGTGGGGGCGGGTTTGATCATCGACGAATCGCTGGTCACCACGGGCGACTTTACCACCGAAACAGCCATCCAATGCGCGCGCGAGTTATTAACCCTGGATCAACCGCCGACCGCAATTTTTGCCGGGAACGACCAAACGGCGATGGGTGTATTCACAGTTGCAGATGAGATGGGCTTACGCATACCTGACGATCTATCGGTGATCGGCTTTGACAATATCTCTGAATCGAAATACATAGGACTGACGACAGTGGATCAGTTCATCTCCGAAATGGGCTTTATTGCCACACAGATGCTTATTAAACTGATTAACCATGAACCCCTCGAAGCACAAACGCACAAAGTAAAAACCCAGCTGGTAATTCGCAAATCCTGCCGGGCATTGAATCAACAGGTTGTTCGTTAGGTATCTTGAAAACTGAATCGCTCGATGAATGGAGGTGATGCAGTATTGATCATACCCGAATAAATTGCAGGCCTTCTCTTCGGCTCGAAAAAGGCAAAAAGAAGACCTGCGCACGTGTGGAGGGTTTTTCTCCGCACCGTGCTAGTATAACCCATTTGCAAACTACATAAGGAGAAGAAAATGTACCGTAAGTTCTTTACACTTCTGAGCATCCTCCTGGCACTGTCATTGGTGCTTTCCGCATGCGGCACCCCGGCAGCCCCCGAAGCCCCGGCAGCTCCCGCAGAGCCGGCTGACCCT
>JBBIKU010000021.1:0-7453 GCA_037445245.1 Anaerolineaceae bacterium | reverse complement strand
TGGCACATCTCAACCGCCGATGATCACAAATCCTTGTGGCAAAAGTTGGCAGATGAATACATGGCTGAAAATCCAAACGTCTTTGTCGAGATCACCGTATTGGAGAATGAAGCCTTCAAAGCCAAGCTGACGACCGTCATGCAGTCGGGCAGCCCCCCTGACGTTTTCCAGAGCTGGGGTGGCGGTGTGATGAATGAATATGCCGAAGCCGGAATGCTCAAAGACATCACCGAATATCTGGATGCAGACGGCGGCGCCTGGCGCGACACTTTCTCGCCCGGCGCTTTGGGCGTGTACAGCTACAAGGGCAAGAATTATGGCGTCCCGTGGGACATGGGTATGGTCGGTTTCTGGTATAACAAAGAGCTGTTTGCCGAAGCCGGCATCGACGCACCTGCCACCACCTGGAGCGGTTTCCTTGCGGACGTTAAAAAACTCAAGGACGCCGGCATTACCCCGATTGCCCTGGGTGAAGGCGATAAATGGCCCGGGCACTTCTACTGGGGATACCTGGCCACCCGCATAGGCGGCAAGGCTGGCTTCGAAGCAGCATCACTGCGCACCGGGGCATTCACCGATGCTCCCTTTGTTGAGGCTGGTGAGAAACTTCTAGAACTCATCGCGCTCGAACCCTTCCAGGACGGCTTCCTCGGAGCGACCTACGGCGACCAGGCAACCGCAATCGGCAACGGCAACGCTGCCATGGAACTGATGGGGCAATGGGCTCCGGGTGTTCAAAGGGACAATAGCGTTGACGGACTGGGCATTGACGACAAACTGGGCTGGTTCCCCTTCCCGATGGTTGAAGGCGGCGCCGGAAACCCGGGTGACGCTTTTGGCGGTGGCAATGGATTTGCTATCGGCAAGAACGCACCGCCGGAAGCGGTCGATTTCGTCAAATTCTTGAGCCGTCCGAATCCCAGGCTCAACTGGCTGCCCTGGGCATTTGTCTGCCGGTTGTGAAGGGTGGAGAAGTCGGATTAACCGATCCGCTCTTGCTCACGATCCAGGAGAACGCCGCAGGCGCCGAATACTTCCAGCTCTACTACGACCAGGCGTTACCGCCGGCTGTTGGTAGTGTGATCAACGACGCCGTTCAGGGCATCTTTGCCGGAACACTGACGCCCGCACAGGCAGCACAGGAAGTTGAGAACTCTGCCGCGCAAGAGATGAAATAACCAACAAGTGAACCACATATGCGGGGAGTCCCGTATTGACTCCCCGCATATTTTAATGATTTGAAATTAAAGACGGAGAACCGTGATGCAATTTTCTTTTCCAGCGATTCCAGGATTATTTAGATCACAGCAGGGGGCTCCCTCTAAACTCAAAGCAAGTGAAAAACCGCTCATTGTCCTCTTCCTGGCGCCAGCAGTCCTCCTGTTTTTATTCTTTATAATTTATGCCATCGGGCAATCCTTTTACTATAGCCTGTTCAACTGGAAGGGATTTGGCCCCGCGGTCGACTTCATAGGTCTCCAAAATTACGCCAATATCTTTTCCGACAGGGTGTTCCTGGGCGCATTGCGTAACGGGTTATTCATCATCACCTTTTCGCTCGGTTTGCAGCTGCCCCTGTCACTCTTCCTGGCAGTGTTGGTGGGAAGAGACCTGCCCGGGCGCACCCTCTTCCGCTCCATTTTCTTTATTCCCTACGTTCTCTCCGAAGTAACCGCAGCCCTTATGTGGCTGTTCCTGTACAGCCCCGACCCGAATCGAGGCTTTATCAACGCAGTATGGACAGCCATTCCCGGAAATTCGGCGCTTGCCTGGCTCGCAAACGTCGATCTTGTCATGCCGGCAATTTTCGTGGCTCTGACGTGGAAGTTTTTCGGCTTTCATATGTTGCTGTATCTTACCGGCTTACAAAATATTCCCAACGAACTTGAAGAAGCAGCCCGCATCGACGGAGCGAACTCATTCCAAAATTTCTTCTTCATCACACTCCCGTTGCTGGGTAGCACCATCCGCACGTCGGTATATTTATCTGTGCTGGGTGCAATTCAACAATTCATTCTGGTCTGGATCATGACAAAAGGCGGCCCGGTCAATGCCAGCGAAACACTTGCGACCTACATGTATCGCTTCGGGTTCGTGAGGTTTCAGCTCGGATACGGGTCGGCAGTGGCAATCTACATGTTCCTGATCTGTTTGATGTTCTCAATGATCTATCTGCAATTGACGCGAAATTCAGATCCTTTATCGGGAATGTAATTAGACCAACCGAGGATAAGAGATGCCTGGATTATTTGGTCGCCAATCGACAAGAAAAGCTCTGACAAGGACAATTCAGTATTCCATTCTTACTGTGGTCTCGGCGCTGGTTTTCATGCCGGTCGTCATACTGCTGTTCGGAGCGCTCAAGACGCGCGGAGAGTATATGACGCGCTCTTACACCATACCCATTCCACCGCGATGGGAAAACATTATCGGCATTCTGAGTCAGCCTACTTACTGGGTGATGTTGAAGAACAGCGTGCTGGTAATGGTAGCGGTCACTTTTTTGGTCGTGGTAATTTGCAGCCTGGCTGCTTTTGTGTTCGCACGTTTGAATTTCCGCAACAAGAATCTGACATTCAACCTGTTCACGCTCGGTTTGATGTTCCCGATCAACGTGGCGATTCTTCCGGTGTATTTTGTCATCCGCCAAATCGGGCTGACCGACTCGCTCTGGGGAGTCATACTGGTGCAAACTGCTTTTCAGTTGTCCGGGAATATCTTGATCCTGCGCGGATTCTTCACAGCCATTCCCGCCGAGCTGCAAGATGCGGCGTATATCGACGGCTGCACCGTGTTTGATTTCTTCTGGCGGATTCTTCTACCCCTGGCTCGCCCTGCGCTGGCGGCAGTTGCGGCGTTGACCATGATCGTCAGTTGGAACGACTTGCTCGTTCCTCTGGTCATCCTGGATAGCGACAGGTTATGGACTCTGCCCCTGGGTACGATGCAATTCCAGGGTCAGTACGGGCAAGACTTGGCGCTGGTCTCGGCGTTCGTGTTTCTTTCGGCGATCCCCACCATTATCTTCTACCTGGTCGCCGAACGCCAGATCGTCGCCGGGTTGATGGCGGGCGCGATTAAAGGATGATACCTTGAATGGTCTGATCCGTAATCCGATCCTGCCGGGTTTCTATCCCGATCCATCCGTTTGCCGGGTTGGTGATGATTTCTACCTGGTCACCTCGACGTTCGAGTATTTCCCCGGATTGCCGATCTTCCACAGCCGCGATCTGTCTCACTGGCAACAAATCGGGCACGTCCTGGATCGCGAAACCCAGCTTCCTTTGCAGGGCGTGCGGTCGTCCGGCGGGTTGTACGCGCCGACCATTCGCTACTCGAACGGCGTTTTCTATGTTGTCAACACCCTCGTTGACGGAAAAATCAAATCCGGCAATTTCATCGTCACGGCGCAAGACCCTGCCGGCGACTGGTCTGAACCCTACTGGCAGGAAGATGCTCCCGGATTCGATCCATCAATATTCTTTGACGACGACGGACGGGGCTGGTTCACCGCAAACCGCATGGCGGCACAGAGCCAGTACCAGGGGCATACCGAGATCTGGCTGCAGGAGCTCGACATCGAAAAAATGCGCCTGACGGGCGAAAAGCACGTGTTGTGGGACGGCGCTTTCAAACGAGCGGTGTGGGCAGAAGCGCCGCACATCTATAAGATCGACGGCTGGTATTACTTGATGATCGCCGAGGGCGGGACGGCGCACGAACACGCCGTGACGATCGCCCGCAGCGAAAGCATAACCGGGCCGTACGAAGTTAATTTGCGCAACCCGATCTTGACCCATCGTCATCTCGGTCTGGATCATCCAATCGTAGGAACAGGTCACGCAGATCTGATCGATACGCCGTCCGGGGAATGGTGGATGGTTTTACTGGCGATGCGTCCCTACGGAGGCTATTTCTACAACCTGGGCCGCGAGACTTTCATCGCCCCGGTGCGCTGGGAGGATGGCTGGCCAGTCGTCAGCCCCGGCGTCGGACGGGTCGAGTTCGAATATCCAGCGCCAGACCTTCCTGTTCACCCATTTCCGCCGCCGCCATCTCGTGACGACTTCGACGCGCCCACCCTGGGGATGCAGTGGAACTCTTTGCGCACGCCGCCGGACGAGTTTATCAGCCTGAGCGAGAGACCGGGTTACCTGCGCCTGCGGTTGCGCCCACAGCGCCTGTCCGAAGAGACCAATCCCAGTTTCGTTGGTCGCAGGCAGCAGCACATCTCTTTTCGGGCGCAGACCGCGATGGCGTTTGTCCCGCAAAACGAGAATGAGTGCGCCGGGCTCGCGCTCGTTCAGAATCCCGATTTCCACTATTTGTTCGTGGTCACGAAGCACGACCAACCCGTCCTGCGCCTGATCAGACGAGCCGAGGGAAAAGAAGAGGTCCTCGCCGAGCGCTCAATTTCTGCCGGCAGGATCGATCTCAAGGTCGAAGCCCAAGGGCAGGCATATCATTTCTACTACGCCGAAGCGCCGGACGAGTGGAGCGCAATTGCCGAGAACATCGATGGACGGATATTGAGCACGCCCGTCGCCGGTGGATTCCTGGGCGTGTATATCGCAATGTATGCGAGCAGCAACGGAACACCCGGCGCTAACCAGGCTGACTTTGATTGGTTCGAGTATGACAAGCTTGTGAACTGACGATATGGATGTATTTTAGGAGCGTGATCTACCATGAAACATATCATTATCAGTCTGCTGGTTTTTTTCATCTTATCGGGTCTGGTGGCAGGCTGCCGGTTTGTTCCACCACCCGAAACCGAACCCCCTGCTCCGGCAGGCGCGTTCGAAAGCGGAGAATATCGCAACTTGTTCCAGGAATATCTGGGTAAAACCGATGCGGAGATCCAGAAAAAACTCGATTCTGCCTGGGATCAATTGTTCTACGGTGATGACACATTCGAACGGGTTTACTACCCCGTCGGTGAAGACATGGCGTACATCGCCGACATCGGTCACCAGGACGTGAGAAGCGAAGGCATGTCCTACGGGATGATGATCGCGGTGCAGCTTGACAAACAAGAGGAATTCGACCGGCTGTGGAACTGGGCAAAAACGTATATGTACCAGTCGGACGGTCCGTACCGGGGATATTTTGCCTGGCATTGTAATTTCGACGGAGAACAGCTTGCCGCCAACCCCGCATCGGACGGTGAGGAATGGTTTGTCATGGCTTTGCTGTTCGCTTCTGCCCGCTGGGGCGACGGCGAGGGCATTTACGATTACAACGCCCAGGCGCAAGAAATTCTGTACACGATGCTGCACAAGGAAGACACAAAGAACGACCTGGCGACCAACATGTTCAATCTCGAGCACAAACAGGTCGTGTTCGTGCCGCGTGTCGGGCGCGATTCGAGTTTCACCAACCCTTCGTATCACCTGCCGGCATATTATGAGTTATGGGCGCGTTGGGCAGAGCAGGACAACGAATTCTGGAGCGATGCCGCCGGTGTGAGCCGCGAGTATTTCAAAAAGGCGGCTCACCCGCAAACCGGCTTGATGCCCAATTATGCCAATTTCGATGGCACTCCATACGAGCGGGGGGGCGAGCACCAGGATTTCCGTTTCGACGCCTGGCGCACCCTGTCCAATGTTGCCATCGATCACGCCTGGTTTGGCGCCGACCCCTGGCAGGTGGAGCAATCCAATCGCGTGCTGGAATTTCTGGCTTCGCACGGCATCGATTCGTACCCCAACCAGTTCACGCTGGACGGGCAACCGCTCTCGAACGATCATTCGACCGGCTTGGTAGCGATGGCGGCGGTCGCCGCCCTGGCAGCGGACCGGGACACCGGCGAACCTTTCGTGCAGGCTCTGTGGGACAAACAGCTCCCATCCGGCAAATGGCGCTACTACGACGGCTTGTTGTATCTGATCGGATTCATGCAAGTGAGCGGCAACTTTAAAATATACGAACCCAATTGAGGAGAACGATCATGAAAGAGCTGAAACCTAAACCCGAACATAAATTCACCTTTGGCTTGTGGACGGTCGGTTCGAAAGGCAGCGATCCTTTCGGCGCAGCCGTTCGCGCAGAAAAATCGCCCGCCGAGCTGGTTTACTTGCTGGGCGAAGTTGGCGCCTACGGGGTTAATTTTCACGACAACGACCTGATTCCCATCGATGCAACCCCGGCTGAAGCCGACGCCATCAAGCAGGACTTCCGCCGCGCCCTCGAACAAACCGGTCTCGTCGTTCCAATGGCGACCACCAACCTGTTCTACGATCCTGTATTCAAGGACGGCGCTTTCACGTCCAACAATCCCAAGGTGCGCGCCTACGCTTTGCAGAAAACGATGAACGCGATCGACCTGGGCGCGGAATTCGGCGCAAAGGTTTACGTGTTCTGGGGCGGGCGTGAAGGCGTCGAAACCGACGCCGCCAAAGACCCGATCACGGCGATCAAGCGCTCGCGCGAAGCGATGAACTTCCTGTGCGAATACGTGCTGGACAAGAAATACGACATGAGGTTCGCACTCGAAGCCAAGCCGAACGAGCCGCGCGGCGATATTTACAATTCAACAACCGGACACATGCTGGCGTTCATCGAAACGCTGGATCACCCGGAAATAGTTGGCGTCAATCCGGAGGTCGCTCACGAACACATGGCGGGGTTGAACTTCACCCACGCGGTCGCCCAGGCGCTCGAAGCCGGCAAGTTGTTTCACATCGACTTGAACGATCAGGCTTTTGGTCGTTACGACCAGGATTTTCGCTTCGGGGCAGTCAACCTGAAGAGCGCCTTTTTCCTCGTCAAGCTGCTGGAAGACAACGGCTACGACGGCTGCCGCCACTTCGATGCGCACGCCTATAGGACGGAGGATTTCGAAGGCGTGAAAGACTTTGCGCGGGGCTGCATGCGCACCTACCTGATCCTCAAGGAAAAAGCAGCGCAATGGAACGCAGATAAAGAGATCCAGGCGCTGGTGGCTTCGATCAACGCCGACGACGGCGCAATGGACAAATTTAGCGGAAAGTATTCAGCCCAAAAGGCAACCGCATTGAAAGCGGAGCAATTCGACCGCGCCGGACTGGCTGGTCGCGGCTTGAACTATGAACGTCTTGACCAGTTAACCATAGAGGTATTGCTGGGGATACGGTAATCATATTAATAAGTAAAGGAAGACGAACACAATGGAATCCATCGAGAAACGCGCAGTAAATTTGCTCGCTCAAATGACCCTGGACGAGAAACTTGCCCAGATCGGGTCGTACTGGCTGTATAATCTTCAAACCAAAGGCGAATTAGATTGGGAAAAAATCGCCGTCAAGCTTGAACACGGCATCGGGCAGATCACCCGCCTGGCAGGTGTATCGACCTTTGACCCGCCCGGCGCGGCAAAAGCCTACAACAGCCTGCAAAAATTCCTGAAGGAAAAGACGCGCCTGGGCATCCCGGCGCTCGTCCACGAAGAGTGCTGTTCGGGTGTGAACATGCT
>JBBIKU010000020.1:21210-21456 GCA_037445245.1 Anaerolineaceae bacterium | reverse complement strand
AAACTCTCCGCAAAAAATTTGTCACCTTATTCAGGTGTACAGTTCACGGTTGATCTGGAACAGACGGTGCTTACTTCCTATCACTCTTCAGTTGTTAAGGTGCCTGTCCTTGCTTCGGAGGAAAGATTCTAACGGCTTTGTTCTGCCTTGTCAAGGGCATTGCAGACGAAACGACCGATGTTTCCCTCTTCCGGGTCAACACCGGCTGCCGTCTCCCTTTGCAAGCCTCCTGCTCTTGGGACTTTT
>JBBIKU010000020.1:0-21175 GCA_037445245.1 Anaerolineaceae bacterium | reverse complement strand
GTGTTAGTTGCATAGAGTATACACGACTTTTGAGACCGCTGTCAAGGGTTTGGGAGCAATCCCCCCGCTTCTTACGCTTCTCTTACGTAATTGCCCCGAGCAGTTCGCATTAGACTTTATTAAGTCTATATTACAGACATTCTTTCTCTGAATGATTTTCGATATAATAATAATAGGCGCACAAGATCATGGCTGAAAAATCACTCCCGTTTACCGCCGATCGCAGGCGCGCCCTGCTCGACCAGATGTTGATGGCGTTCGTGCTGGGGATGATTGTATTCTCCGCCCTGCTCGGACTGTTTTATATCGGATTCAAAGTGCGCTACCTGGGGCTGATCAATCCCGGCGTAACCATCGCCGGCATCGATGTGGGCGGTCTCAAACCTGCCGCCGCTGCCGCCAAGATCACCCTCGCACTGCCCTATCATCAGCAGGGCCTCATCCTGTTGCGCGACGGAGACCGCACCTGGAGCGTGACGCCCGCCGAAATGGGGCTGTTTCTCGACCCAGAAACCACCGCTTACAATGCCTTTCGTATCGGGCGCGGCGCAAATCCATTACGCAGCCTTTCTCAACAATTGGGCGCTATCTACACCGGCGCCGACGTGCCGCCGGTGATGATCTTTGATCAGCGTCTGGCGTTCGAGGTACTCACCCGCATCGCCGAAGAGCGCGACCGGCAGGTGGTTGAGCCCAGCCTGAGCGTCGTCAACGGCGAGGTGATCATCCACGAAGGCAAGAGCGGGCGTTTTCTGGATAAAGAAGTTACCCTGGCGTTGCTGGCAGCCCAAATGCAGAGCCTGAGAGACGGGGTGGTGCCACTGGTCTTCAGCGAAGTCAAGCCACTCATCGTCGATGTCAGCGCCCAGGCTGAACTGGCGCGCAACATTCTCAGTCAGCCGCTCACAATCGGCATGCCCGACCGGCAACCCGATAACCTCGGACCGTGGGTGTTCGAACCAGCCGAGCTGGGTGATCTGCTGGTTTTCGAAAAGGTGCTCGACGATGACGCACCACGTTACGAACTGGGACTCGACGACGAAAAACTATACCGCTGGCTGAGCGATCTGCAGCCCGAGCTGTACCTCGAGCCCGAAAATACCCGCTTCATCTTCAACGACGATACCCGCCAGCTCGAGGTCATTAAACCGGCGATCATCGGGCGCATCCTGGATATCGATGCCAGCATCGACGCCTTGGAGGAAAAAGTGCTGGCGGGCGAACATAACCTGAAGCTGGAATTTATCTTCACCCCCCCTCCGGTTACCGACGAAATGACCACCGAACAGCTCGGCATCCGCGAGCTGGTGCACCGCGAGATCAGCTATTATTACGGCTCCAGCGCCGAGCGCATCCACAACATCCGTGTCTCTTCGGAGCGCTTCCACGGGTTGCTGGTGGCGCCCGGAGAGACCTTCTCGATGGCGCAGGCATTGGGACAGATCAGCCTTGAAAGCGGTTACGCCGAAGCCTTGATCATTTTGGGCGGACGCACCATTCAGGGCGTCGGCGGCGGCATCTGCCAGGTGAGCACCACCCTCTTCCGCGCCGCCTTCTTCGCCGGATTCCCGATCGTCGAACGTCACCCCCACGCCTACCGCGTGCGGTATTATGAGGTCGACGCTGCCAACAATCAGGTCGACCGTCTGGTCGGGTTGGATGCGGCGGTGTTCGTGCCCATTGTCGATCTCAAATTCAAAAACGATACGCCGTACTGGTTGTTGATGGAAACCTACATCAACGCCCCAGCGCGCACCCTCACCTGGAAGTTCTACTCCACCAGCGCCGGGCGCCAGGTGCAATGGGAAACCACCGGACCGACCCACATCGTCGAAGCTCCCAAACCGATCTACCGCGAGAATCCCGAGCTGGCGCAGGGGGAAGTCAAACAAGTGGATTGGGCAGCCGATGGCGCCGATGTCACCATCTACCGCACTGTCATCCGCAACGGCGAGGTGTATTTCCGCGACACCATCTTCACCCACTACCAGCCCTGGCAGGCAATCTACGAGTACGGTCCCGGCACCGAGGGCATGCCGCCACCCGACACCGAGAACGAAGAGTAGCTTGATGGGGTGCCATTTGCACCCCCAAAAACCGCCGCGGGACATAGCATGCGGTATAATTAAAAAGTTTGGTCTTTATCCCTATACGCAACCCGCAGAGCGGCGGCTCTCAAGCCGCCGCGGCAATAACCTTGAGGAACACCGTTAACATGGATATCGGAAACGTCAAATCGGTCGACATCGATCAACAAATGCGCGCGGCGTACCTCGATTACGCCATGAGCGTGATCGTCTCGCGCGCTCTTCCGGATGCCCGCGATGGCTTAAAGCCGGTTCACCGCCGCATTTTGTACGCCATGCACGACATGGGCATCCGCTCCAATACCCCCTACAAAAAATCTGCCCGCATCGTCGGCGAAGTGCTCGGCAAATACCACCCCCACGGCGACATGGCTGTCTACGACGCCATGGCGCGGCTGGCGCAGGACTTTTCGATGCGCTATGTGCTGGTAGATGGACAGGGCAACTTCGGCTCGATCGACGGCGATGCACCCGCCGCCATGCGCTACACCGAAGCCCGCCTGGGCGCCATGGCAGAAGAGATGCTCATCGATATCGACAAAGAAACCGTCGATTTCGTCGAGAATTTCGACGGGTCGCTCGCCGAACCCACCGTCCTTCCCTCGCGATTGCCCAACCTGCTGCTCAACGGTTCGGCGGGCATCGCCGTCGGCATGGCAACCAACATCCCGCCCCACAACCTGCGTGAATTGCACGCCGCCCTCAGCTTCGTGATCGACCAGTACGACGACTTCGAGGAGATCAACGTCGAAGACCTGATGCGCTATCTGCCCGGTCCAGATTTCCCCACTGGCGGGATGATCATCGGGCGCGAGGGCATCCTGCAGGCTTACAGCACCGGCAGAGGACGAATCACCCTGCGTGGGGTGGCGCACATCGAAGAGTTGCGCGGCGGGCGCTACGCCATCATCATCACCGAGATCCCCTATCAGCTCAACAAGACTACCCTGATCGAACGCATTGCCGAGCTGGCGCGCAGCGGTAAGATCGATGCCATCGCTGATCTGCGCGATGAGTCCGATCGACGCGGTATGAGCATCGTCATCGAGCTGAAGCGCGGCGCCCAGCCACGCAAGGTGCTCAACCAGCTTTACAAGTTCACCCCCCTCCAATCCACATTCGGGGTCCATTTGCTGGCATTGGTGAACGGTGAGCCGCGCCTGCTGACGCTCAAGCGCGCCTTGCAGGTTTTCATCGAGCATCGCCAGCAGGTCACCACGCGCCGCTCGCAGTTCGAACTCGAAAAAGCCCGCCGCCGGGCGCACATCCTGGAAGGGCTGTTGATCGCCCTTGCCAATCTGGATGCGGTGATCGAAACCATCCGCCGCTCACCGGACGCCGAAGAAGCCAAAACACGTTTGATGACCCGTTTTCGCCTGGATGAGGTTCAGGCGCAGGCGATTCTCGACCTGCAACTGCGCCGCCTGGCGGCGCTTGAACGCCAGAAGATCGAGGACGAGCAGCACGAAACGCTGGCGCGCATCGCCTACCTTGAAGACCTGCTCGAAAGCCCTAAAAAGATCCTCGCCGTCATCAAAGAGGAACTCGAAGCGTTGAGTGAAAAATACGGCGACGAGCGCCGCACCCGTATCGCCGCCGAAGCCAGCGAAGAACTGAGCGAAGAAGACCTGGTTGCCGACGAGTCGATTTTGATCAGCGTGACCCTGCGCGGTTACATCAAGCGGGTATCGCCGAGCGTTTACCGCATCCGCGGGCGCGGACGGCGCGGCGTTAGCGGGCAAACGGTGCGCGATGAAGACGAAATCACCATGTTGCTCAACGCCCGCACGCTGAATACGATCCTGTTTTTCTCCGACCGCGGCAAGGTATATTCCGAAAAAGCCTATCAAATTCCCGATGCCAATCGCACTGACCGGGGTATCCCCATCGTGAACCTGCTGGCGTTGGACGCCAACGAGCGCATCACCGCCGCCGTCGCCGTCTCCGATTTCGACGCCACCGGCTACTGTACCATGGCAACCAGCAGCGGGCGGGTCAAGCGCGTTCCGCTCTCCGAGTTCAGCAGCGTGCGCAATTCGGGTCTGATCGCCATCAGCCTCGATAAGAACGACGAATTGGGCTGGGTGCGCATTACCAGCGGCAGGGATGAAATCATCCTGGTCACCGAACAGGGTCAGGCGCTGCGCTTCGCCGAAAGCGCCATCCGTCGGATGGGCAGGCAGGCTGCCGGCGTTGCTGGTATCCGGCTGCGCCAGGGCGACCGCCTGACCTCGATGGAAGTCGTAGAACCCGGCGGCTACCTGCTGACCGCCTCGACGCTTGGCTACGGAAAACGCACCCCGCTGAATGAATATCTGGTCAAGGGGCGCGCCACTGGCGGCGTAGCAACCACCAACTCCAGCGCCCTGGCGCGCATCGGGAAGATCGCCGCCGCCCGCGTCGTGCAGGAAAATGACGAGATCACCCTCATCTCATCCGGCGGTATGGTACTGCGGCTGAGGGTGAGTGATGTCACCCTCAGCGGGCGTGCCACCCGCGGCTTTCGTCTGATGGACTTAATGCCGGATGACACGGTCGCCTCGCTGGCACGCATCGCCTTCACCGAGCAGCAGCCCGTTGACGATGTAGAGCGGAACAACAGAAATAACGAAAATTACAAGACCCAACCCACAAACCCGTAATCAGACATTTCGCTGACTCCCCTTCCTGAATAAAAAATCTGTAGCCGGCATCGTCAATGCCGGCTACAGATGTGGTAGCGATCATGGATTAACGACTGGCTCAGAAGCCGCCCGCCTGGCGGGGTGCATCCCTTCCTGTACCACCGCCACAGGACTGACCGCGTCTTCTAAGCCAGGAACAACCTCGATCTCTTTGGGCTGCGGCGCCTTGAGCATCAAGGTCAAACCCGCCGCCATAACCAGCAAGATCGCCGCTAAATTGTAAGCGAAGCTGAACGAGCCGGTTGCATCATAGACCCTGCCTGCCATCAAAGAGAGCATGAAGCCGCCCAGACCCCACGAAGTGTAAACCAGACCGTAATTGGCGCCAAAATTCTTCAAGCCGTAATAATCTTTCGAAATCGCCGGGAAGACCGCCAGCAGCGCACCATAATTGGCGCCGATCAGCGCCGAGAGCGTCACCAGCACCACTGTTGATCCCAGCACATTATCGCTAGAGGCTAAGGATAGCAAGATAATCAGCACCGCCTGAAACAGCAGGGTGCCCAACAGGGTGATCTTGCGACCATACTTATCGGAAAGCGAACCAGCAATAACCCTGCCGGCGCCGTTGCCCAGCGCCAGGATCGACACCAGCAAGAAGCCCAGCGTCAACCCCGTTTGCAGCTCGACCAGCATTGCCAGTTTCGAGATAATCATCAAGCCCGCGCCGGCGCCGAAAGCATACATCAACCACAGATCATAGAACTGCCAGGTTTTGACGACTTCTTTGGGGGTGAAATCGACGCGCTTGTCCGCCGCACCACCAGCCACCGGCTGGCTACCCGGGGGTGTGTAACCCGCCGGCGGCGACTTGATCAACTGCGCCAGCAGCAGCACCACCACCAGCATGGAAATACCCAGCGCCAGGATGGTGCGCGACACACCCATCGAAAGGATCAACGAATTTGCCAGCGGCGAAACGTAGGCGCTGGCTGACCCGAAACCCGCCACGACGATACCGGCAATTAATCCCGTTTTGTGAGCTGGAAACCATTTCACCGCCGCCGGGGTAGCAGAAGAATAAACAAACCCAATTCCAGTGCCCAACAGCAGCCCATAACCGATAATATAACCCAGCGGTGAAGTGGACTGACTGGCGATGATCATGCCAATACCCGCTGAAATGCCGCCCGCCGTTACCACCAGCCGCGGTCCAAAACGGTCCTGCAATCGTCCACCCACCACCATCATTAATGAAAAAACCAGCACGGCTACCGAATAGGGCATCGATTTGTCCAGTTCGCTCCAGCCCCATTCCACCGGAATGTTCTTGCTGACCACACTCCACGCGTACAGAACACCGACCGCCAGCAACGAGCCCGTGCCGGCAAACGTGACCAACCACCCCAGGTTCTTAACCGCAGTCTGGGTTTCACTGCTTTTTACGTTCATGGATTAGTCGTTCCTTTCAAAAGGATTTTTTTCTGCCAGAGTGCGGGGGATAAAGCCAGGATCGTCATCCCAAATTCCCGCCAGTCAGTTGGCAGTGCAACACGCCGAATGGATTTCGTGCTGCAGCAACAGTCAGCATATTTGCCAGATAAGCATCTTTAGCAAAGTTGGATTATATGTAATTGTCTGACAACTGTCAATGGACGATTTCTATTGCGCAGGATAACATAAAAAATTGGGGCTGTCTGGTGAGACAGCCCCGCCCATCGAACACTGCTAATAACAGGCTTTCGTTACCCCATTGCAAGTCAGCGTTATCTGATTGTTGCCCTCGTTCGTTTCGGGAATAAGGTTATTGGGGTCGATCACCGACCGTATGCTCTGCGTGCCGCTGACAACATAGCCCGTCCAACAGGCAGCGCTGCCGGTGGGGATAGAACACGTGCCGGTGCGAACCTGAACGCCATCAGCAAAAACCGCATACTGAAAACTCCCACTCAGAGAAGCGGCTGGCTGGTTTGCTACCCGCATGATGATTTCGCCGCCGGTGGATTGGAAAAATTCCAGCAATATCAGATCTCCCGCCGCCGGCGGCGGAGAAGTTTGGGTGGCTGTCGGCGTCCGGGTCGGCAACTCGACCACCTCGATATCGACAAAGAAGGCTGCATTCGAAGCCCCCAGCCCAAAACGCGCCCCCGCTGCGTTGCGCAGCTTCCAGTTGCCCCTGTACTTCCCCGCCGACCCCGGCGCCTTCATCGCCACCGAGATGTCGACCGTCTGCCCCGGCGCCACACTCGAGCTCAAGTTGACCGCCGCCGGGGCGTCCATGGCGTTGCCGCTGTCGAACACCACCGCATAGGCGGTCGTCCAGGTGCACGAGCCGCTGTTGCGCAGCCGCCAGGTCTTGGTGAACGACTGCCCCGGGTCGAATTTCGTCCCGTCCGGCACGCTCACATCAGTGACGAAAGCCGCCTGGTCGCACGGGATGGGCGTGGGCGGAACCGGAGTGGGACTCGGCTGCAGCGTGTTGGTGGGGGTGGCGGCTGCAACCGTGGCAGTAGGCGTGGCGTCGCCGGTGGGAGCACCGGCGGCAGCCGTCTGCGTCATCACGGCTGCCAGCGTCTCTGCCAGAGCAGTGAAGGTGGCTTCAGGACCGCTGGGGGTGGGCGTGCCGCCAGCGGCGGAGGGCAGGTTACAGGCGAGCGCCGCCAGCATCAGAACTGCCATCAGGGTGAACAAAGGATGTTTGTGGGTCATTTTTTCTCTCCTGTCTACGACCTGACGTCCTGTCCCTACTTCTGGATGCAAGGTCGATCCCAAAGTATCACCAAACGCATATATATTTAGATATTAATCATCTGCATAATACCGATTCAGAAGCCATTAATAAAGACACGACAGGGAGTTACGCCTGTCTGTTCGGTAAGGTGTCTTTAGGTTGTGTGCCCCAGGAGGGAATCGAACGAGTGCCTTGCTCTGTCCGATTGAGCTACTGGGGCGTCAGTGCGATTATAGCACCTCAACCGCACACAATCAAGAAACACTTGCACGGGCAGCCTCAGGGTTGAGCGTTTACTGACGTCCTTTCCTGCCGGGGAAAGCAGGAGCCATCCAAGCTTTGGATCGTCAACCGCGAGAGACAGGGGTGCTGCCTCCAACCGGTTTTGCATCTGGGTGTATGCAAACCGTCATCCACAAAACGTGCCGCTCACCGGCATACCAGTTTATTAAGATGTCCGGCTACCCGTGCAAGTTTACTATAGCACAAAAGCAGTATCGGATTCAAGCGGGAAAAATTAAAAAAAACCGCACGTACCGCAAAACCGAGACTGGCGCACCTTGGCTTTCAGTCCTTTGACTTGACACCCTCGCAGCCAGCTTATATAATACAGGCGCTTTCCTCGATAGCTCAATTCGGCAGAGCGGGCGGCTGTTAACCGCTAGGTTCCAGGTTCGAGTCCTGGTCGAGGAGCCAGAATATTCAAAAGGTAGAACTTCTCTTGTGAGTGGTTCTCCCTTTTTTGTTTCAAGGGGGTTTGACAACTTAATAAATTTGTATATAATATAAATATCTACATTAACTAGCCTGCACTGTTAGAAAGTTGAAGCGACACCCTCCGTCGCAGCAGGCTGGTCACGTTTCTTCCTCCGAATCACTTCGCCAGGCTAACCCGCCTGGCGAAGTGATTCGCGGTGACGCGGTTGATGGTAAAATGGAATCGAGCCGTCAACCCACCACCATGGACAAACCCACCCCGCTTTTCGATCTCTTTTTACTGCCGCTCAACCAGTACGAGGGGCAGGAGCAGCCCACGCTGCCGGGCTTCCTCTGCTTGGCGCCCCCTCGCCGCGTCCCGCACAACCGTTCGGCGGATCTGTTCGTGGCGTTGCTCAAAATGACCGGCAATGCTCCCCTCTCGGCGGCTGCCACTGAAGATCTCCTGCAGCACGCTGCCGATACCTATTACAGTCATCGCGGCTCGACCACTACCGCCCTTAAGGCAGCCGCTGAGCGCATCAACGAGCTTCTCTTCAACCGCAACCTGCGCCACAGCCGTGAGGGCTGGCAAGCGCAGGCAGTGCTGACTCTGGCGGTGCTGCGGCGCGATCAGCTCTTCATCGCCCAAGCCGGCAGCGGCTATGTCTACCTGTTATCGAAAGATAATCAACAGGTCTATCACGATCCCGAAGCCGCCCGCGGCGCGGTCGGCGTCGGGCGCAGCGTGGCAGTGCGCTTCTTCCAGGCGCAGGCTCAGGCAGGCGACATCGTGGTGCTGTGCGCCGACCCACCCCAGAGCTGGACTGCCGAGGTAATGGCGGGCAGCGCCCGTCTCTCGCTCGATCACCTGCGCCGCCGCCTGTTGATTGAAGCGGGCGCCAACCTGGAGGCTGCCGTGCTCCAGTTGCTGCCCGGCAGCGGATCGATCCGCCGCCTCAAGCCGCGTCCATCGGCAGCAACACCGGCAACGTTTTCACCGGAAAGCGCGCCCGGCAAAGCCGGCGGCACCCCACCGCCTACCTCCACACCAACACCGGTCCCCGCAACGACGCCTTTCACAGCCGCCATCACCCTCCAAAGCAGCGAGGAACAGCCCCCCCAAGATGCGCCAGCAGGACAGCAACCCGAGTGCACGCCATCTGAAGCGCAGCCGCCGGTCGCCCCGCCCGTTGCAACGGCTAGCCGCCCATTGCCGCCCCTTTCAACGCCATCTGCGCCCGTCGCGCCCCCGCGCCGACCGGGCTATGTGCCTCCCTCCGCCTTCCGCCGTTCGCGTCCGCAGCCCCACTGGCAAAGACGCATCAGCGAATGGCTGCAAGCCAGCCGGCCCGCCCGCCGGCGGATAGCGCAGGCTTCGCAGACCTTCTTTGCCCGTTTGCTGCCCACCGGCGCGGTCAAGCCCGGCGAGATGACACCCTCGGTGCTGCTCTTCATCGCCGTCGCCGTGCCGCTGGTGGTGGTGGCGGTGGCAGTGACGGTCTATTTCTACGCCCCCGGCGGGCGCAACGAGCAGCACCGCATCTATCTCGAGCGGGCGCTTTCATTCGCCGCCCAAGCCGCCGCCCAAGACGATCCGGCGTTGCAACGCAACATTTGGGCGCAAACCTTATACTGGCTCGACCAGGCGGACGAATTCGGCATCTCCAATGAATCGCGCCTCTTACGCCGGCGCGTTCAAGAAACCGTAGACACACTAGACGGCATCGCCCGGCTGAGGATGCAGCCAGCCCTTTCGGGCGGGCTGGGCGCCAACGTCCAGGTATCCCAGATCATCGTCACCACCACCGATATTTTTCTGCTCGATAGCAGCGAAGGCAAAGTGCTGAGATTGTTCCTCACCGCTCAGGGATACGAGGTTGATCCAAATTTCCAGTGCGGTCCGGGTCCCTCGGGCAACATTCAGATCACCCCCTTTGTGGGCATCGTCCGACTGCCCGCCGGCATGCAGCCCACCGCCAGCGTGCTGGCGGTGGATCGGAGCGGCAACATTGCCTATTGCGCCCTCAACGAATACCCCGCCACCCAATCGCTGCCCGTTCCGGATGTCGGCTGGGGTGAGATCGTTTCGGTAGCGCTGGACCAGGACATTCTGTACATCTTCGACCGCGAGAATAACCGCGTCTGGATGTATGCACAAAAAGAAGGTAAATTCAAAGCGCAGCCGCACCTTTATTTCGACATCGACGTGCCCAAACTCGATAACGTGATCGATATGGCGGTCAATCGCCAAGAAATGTACCTGTTGCACGATGACGGTACGATGACCACCTGCACCTTCCGATCCTTCGCCGCCGGTCAGACCCGTTGCAGCGACCCTGCCCGCTACGGGGATACCCGCCCCGGCAAGGAGGTGGAGGTGCAGCGTTTCCCCGAAGGGCGCTTCATTAAGATGATCGCAACCCAGCCGCCCGACCCCTCGCTCTACATTTTAGACACAGCCGGCGCGTCGGTTTATCACTTCAGTCTGCGCCTGAACCTGCAGCGGCAATTGCGCATCGAAGCGGACAGCAACTTCAGCCTGCCGGACAAGCCGCCCACCGCCTTTGCCATCACCCCCGGACCAATGGTGCTGGTGGCGTACGGCAACCAGCTCTTCGCCGCTCCGCTGCCTTGATATTTCCCAAAACAATAAATTGAATTAACCGGCGCGGTGTGATTGCCTGTTTCGGACGAAATGCTCGTAGGTGCGCCGCAAACCGACTTCGAGCGAGGTTTGCGGGCGGTAGCCCAGTTTCTTGCGTGCCAGGGTGAGGTCAGCGCACATCCGCAGCGCGCCGCCATCGTTGCGCGGGTTGTACACCACCTCCGGCTTACCCCCGGTGACTTCGATGACCAGGCGCGTCAACTCGCGCACGCTGGTTTCCTGTCCGCTGCCGACATTGATGATGCGCTGGTTGACATCCGAGGCGGTAGCGGCTGATGTCATGGCGTTAACCACATCGTCCACATAGACGTAATCCCGTGTCTGATTACCGTCACCATTGACCACCAGCGTGCCGCTGGCAGCCGCCTGGCGCAAAAAATTGGCGGTCACCGGCGCGTACACCGGTGGCAGATGCTGACCCGGACCGTAGGCATTGAACACCCGTAGGCATACCGTTTCGATCCCCCACAAGGCGCCGATGGTGCGCACGTAGTATTCGCCCGCCAGCTTGGACACGGCGTAGGGCGAACGCGGCGAGGGTGGGGCGTCTTCACGCACCGGCTGACGTAACTGGTTGCCATAGATGGCGCCCGATGAGATGAACACCACCCGCCGCACACCGACGTCGCGCATAGCTTCCATCAACGTCACCGTGCCGCCGACGTTGACCAGATTGTATTCACGCGGATACAGCACCGATTCGGGCACCAGCACGCGCGCCGCCATGTGGTAAACGCAGTCCATCCTTTGAAGCTGCGTCCACAGGCGCGGACGGTCATTGATGTCGCCACGGGTGAAGTGGACTTCGGGCAGCAACGCCCCCGGGTCGCCGGTGGAAAGATCGTCGAGCGCACGCACCGCGTGTCCCGCCGTCACCAAGTGATTGGCGAGCGCCGAACCCAGAAATCCGGCGCCTCCGGTTATCAAGAATTCCATGCTTTCATCACATCGCTAAAACAGGTGTTAATCCGATTATAGCACAACCCGAAATATCCGCTCGATTGGTTTGCGGCAGATTACGCCAGCAGTTCCGCCCGCATCACAGTGACTGCCTGACCGCCGAGCTGAACCCGATCACCCGCCAGTTTCACCCTGATCACACCGGCGCGGGCAGAGATCTGACGGGCGATCATCCCACTTTTGCCGAGAATGCCGCCCCAGTAAGGCGCCAGGCTGCAATGCGCTGATCCGGTGACCGGGTCTTCATTCACCCCCGCAGCCGGGGCAAAAAAGCGGGAGACGAAATCGTAATCAGGATCGGCGCAGCGGCTGGTGACGATCACCCCGCGCGCCGGGATGGTCGCCAGCCTGCCAAAATCGGGCGTCACGGCTTGAACCGAAGCTTCATCCGCCACTTCAACCAGGTAATCGAAATTGTTCCTGCCCACGTAGCGGGGAATGACGCTCAGTGATTCCAGCAGTCCGGACGGCGCCTCGCAGGGCTGCGGAGGTGTGGCAGGAAAATCCATCTCGATCCAGGCGTCGCGCCGGTTGGCGGTCAACAAACCGCTGAGGGTAAAAAATCGGGCGGTCTGCCTGGGCTGTAATTGACCGGTCTCCCACAGGATGTGAGAACTGGCAAGCGTAGCGTGCCCGCACAGCTCGACTTCAACGGTGGGGGTGAACCAACGCAGCCGGTAGCCATCATTTTCCGGCAGTAAAAAGGCGGTTTCGGAGAGGTTCATCTCTAACGCCACCGCCTGCATCCACCTATCGGATTGCGACGTTTGCAGCAAGCAAACCGCGGCGGGGTTGCCCTTGAAGGGCTGACTGGTGAAAGCGTCCACCTGATAGATCGGAATCGACATACGCACCTCTCCAGAATCGAAATATCTGCTGGCGCCAGTATATCATGACGCAACCGCGCTGCTCAGGCAGCCAAGCCAGCCTTCTGGCAAAAACTGCTCCATTGGACTTTCATCTTGTGCCGGGTTCAACAAACAACGCCAGGCATCCACTTTCGACGCCTGGCGTTTTGAATGGTATTAGCTGTTAAAGCGCTTCTTTTACGGCAGCACGTACCAGGGGTTGATGAAACCGCCCAGGTAGCGCACCTCGAAGTGCAGGTGCGGTCCGGTCGACCTGCCGGTAGAGCCGGCGGCGCCGATGCGGTTGCCCTGATAAACGCTTTGACCACAATAGACCGCAATCGAGTCCAGGTGGGCATACAGGGTATGGTAACCGTTGCCGTGATCGATCATGATCATGTTGCCATAACCGCCACCGATCGGACCGGCATACACCACTACGCCACTATCGGCTGCGAAAACCGGCGCACCAGTTGCGGCGGCAATATCGATCCCGAGATGCCCCGACCAGTAATCGTTGCCGGAGAGGAAGCGGTTGGTGGTGGGCCAGGCGAAGGTGCCGCTGCCGAAGGCGCCGCCCTCGATAGTGCACCCGCCCGGGATATCCCGGCTGGCGCCGGCGTTGGCGCGCCAGATGGTGGGCACCACCCATTGACGGAACTCGCGCGAGCCACCCGGCAGCATCACATAAGTGCCCGGCTCCACTTCGGGGTTGGTGATATCCAAGCGGTTGCCGGGCCAGTTGAGGATGTTTTCAGGCTTAGTCTTGAAGCGATTTGCCACGTCTTCGACGGTGTCGCCCTCTTCCCACTGGTAATAAACGCCATCCGTTGGCGGGATCTTTAGATTCAAGCCGATCGAGATCATATGGGGATCGTCTTTGAGTTGATCGTAATTCGCCCACAGGATCGTCTCCGGTTTGAGGTCATACTTACCGGCGATGCTGAAGATCGAATCGCCGCGCTGGACGGTGTAATCGATAGCTGCGCTCCGTGAACGGGTGGGGATGACCGTGTGTGAGTTGGCTGAACGGACGATCGATTCAATCCCGGTCAGAGGACTGAAAGCGGGTAGATCGGTGCTGACGTCATACTCTTCCAGGGGATAAAATGCGTCCAGGTCGGCTTCTTCCGCAGCAGGAACAGCGGCTGCAGGGAAAACCGTGGGCACCCGTCGCGCCACCAGGAAAAGCATCATTGCCACCATCAGCGCCGCCAGCCCCCACAACAACTTGGGCAACAAATTTTCCAACAAAAAATGGGTGCTCGATTGTCCCCCTTGTGGCGAGACATTGGTACTCACATATCCTCCGTCAGGGTCTCCATAAACTCTAAATTATTTTTCGACCGGCTCAGACGTTGCAAAATTGCCTCAGTTGCCACCGCTGGATCCATGCCTGCGCCCTGCGGTTGAGGGGCAATCATTTGCAGGTACATCCGGCGCATTAACCAGGAACGTTGTAGCATGTCGGGCCCGAGTAAAAGCTCTTCCCGGCGGGTAGAGGAACGTTCAATGTCAATAGCGGGGAAGATACGCCGCTCCTGCAGCCGGCGCGACAGGTGCAATTCCATGTTGCCGGTACCCTTAAATTCCTCGTAAACCACGTCATCCAGACGTGACCCGGTGTCCACCAGTGCGGTGGCAATGATCGTCAACGAGCCGCCCTCTTCAAGGTTGCGGGCAGCGCCGAAAAAGCGTTTGGGTGGATAAAGCGCCGAGGGGTCCATGCCGCCGGAGAGGGTTCTACCAGACGGGTTGACCACCAGGTTGTAGGCGCGCGCCAGGCGCGTCAAAGAGTCCATCAGGATCACCACGTCGTGCCCGATTTCAACCAGGCGTTTGGCGCGCTCGAGGGTGATCTCGGCGGTCCGCACATGCGAGCTGACCGGCTCATCGAAAGTGGATGCTACCACCTCAGCATCCACCGAGCGGTCCATGTCGGTCACCTCTTCTGGACGTTCGCCGATGAGGGCGATGATCATGTTGACCTCAGGGTTGCGCACCGAAATGGCGTTAGCGATCTGTTTGAGGATATTAGTTTTACCGGCTTTGGGCGGCGAGACGATCATGCCGCGCTGTCCGCGCCCAATGGGTGCAATGATGTTGATCAAACGGGTGGCAAGAATGTTCTGATCCGTTTCGAGATCGTAACGTTTATCCGGAAAGATCGGCGTCAGGCTCTCGAAAGTGGGTCGATTGCGCGCCTCCTCCGGAGACAGCCCGTTGATGCTCTCCACCTTCAGCAAGCCGTAGTGGCGTTCGGAATCGCGCGGCGGGCGGGTAGGCCGCGACCGCCACCATCAGCGCCACCGCCAGCGCGACCGAACCGGCGATGGCGAACAGCCGCCGCGGCGGGCGGACGTGCCCGATGACCAGATCGCCGCTGCGCAGATCGTAGCGCCGCAATTGCGCCTGAGAAACGTAAACATCATCCGGTCCGAGCTGATAATTGGTGCGCAGAAACCCGATCCCCTCGTTCATGATCTCGAGGATTCCGCCCCGCACCTCAAGCCCCTCCCTTTCCGCCTCTACCTGGCGGATGCGGATGAGTAGATTTTCTTTTTTCAAACGCGCTGCGTTCGGAATACCGTGTTCTTTGGCAATCTCACGCAGCGTAGCCAAAGGAGCAGTTTCGAGTTCGATTATTTTCATTGATCCTATTCTTTTTTTATGGGTTCATATGGGTTAAACCGCGCCGCCCTGATTCAGTCTTACAGGTTGCCTTGGTTTTCGTGAATTTGGATGGTGCATCCGGGATATTGAGGCGCATCTGGAGCAATCAGCGCATCTTTACAATCACATAACCTGTAATGAATTCCTTGGGTGACAAAATTATATCACGCCCAACCATATTGCGCAAGAATTTGTCCAGGGTTGTTGTGTCATCGAATTTAAGTCCCTTAAGTCGCAAGAAATGAATTCGGTTCGATGGACTTAACCCCATCGACCCAATCAAAGGTTGAAGCGGATGGTGATCACGTCACCATCCTGCGCAACGTACTCCTTTCCTTCCAGGCGCAGCCTGCCTTTGGCTTTGGCTTCTGCCATCGAGCCTAATGCAAACAATTCCTCGCAGGCAATCACTTCGGCGCGGATGAACCCTTTCTGCAAGTCGGTGTGCACCACGCCGGCGGCTTCGGGGGCAGTAGCCCCCCGTCGGACTGTCCAGGCGCGCACCTCGTCTGCGCCTACCGTGAAAAAGGATTGCAGCCCGAGCAGTTCATACGAAAGACGGATGACACGGTTGAGGCTGGGCTCTTCGATCCCATATTCTGCCAGAAACGAAGCGGCATCTTCCGGAGCGAGCTGGGCAATTTCCATTTCGAGCCTGCCCTGCAAGGCAACCACCTTGCTCATGGCATGGGGGTAATCCAGCGCCGGCGGTTGCTGTCCTTCGGATAGATTGAGCACAATCAAAACCGGTTTGCGGCTGAGAAAACCATATCCGCTGACGCCTTTTTCCTCTTCGGCGCTCAGGTGCACATCGCGCAACGGGATTTCCTGGTTGAGTGCAGCCCGAAAGCGTTCGAACAGCTCGATCTCGCGGTCGATGACTGCCCGCTCTCTCCCGCCGCCTTTGCGCCGCTCATCGGCAAGCCGATCCAGCTTGCGTTCAACCGCTACCAGATCATTCAAGATGAATTCGCTGTCCATGCTGTGGATGTCCCGCCGCGGGTCGACACTGCCGGCGGGGTGAGGAACATTATCATCTTCGAAGCAGCGCACAATGTGAATAAACCCGTCCATCTGGGTTAACTGGTTGAGTAAAACACCCGAAATGCCCTGCCTTCCGGTACTGCCATCCAAGCCGGCAATATCGGCGTAGTTCACCTTGGCATAGGTAGTCTTTTTGGGTTTGAACATCTGGCTGAGGCGATTCAAGCGTGGGTCGGGTACGTCCACCACCGCGTTATGAACCCCGATCTTAGCGGTGAGCATACCGGTGGGCTGAGAGCCTCGTGTCAGCGCATTAAAGAGCGTAGTCTTACCGGACTGGGGCAAGCCAATGATCCCAAGACGCATTTGCTGTTGACACCTTGACCCTTCAAAAAAGATTGGATATACTCGTATCAGAAACGCCGAAGTGGCGGAACAGGCAGACGCGCACGACTCAAAATCGTGTTCCTTCGGGAGTGTGGGTTCGATTCCCACCTTCGGCACACAGATTATATCACAGGCGGTTTTCCGCCGAGCGGCAGTATCCCTAGCGCAACCCAATTTTCAAAGTGGGTTGCGTTTCTTAATAAGCCCTTTCAGGTACAGCGGAGGGAGCAAATCATGAGGGCTTTCCCATCACAGGGTCGTCGCGGTAAAGAGATACTAACCTAAAAGTTGGTATCTTAAAATATCTTAAATGGGGTTGACAATATCGGGCAGGGTCTCTATGATGGTGGTGATGGTTCGCCCATATCCTTTATCCGTTGCCGCCCCATTACCGAAAAATCCAAATACTTGAAATAAGATCAGCAGGAGAATCAACACCATGAAACGAGCGATAATCTTGCCTGTGGTGGTTATTGCTTTGGCTACACTATCTTGTGCCTCCTTTGGCAACGTTGGTAGGATGCTGAAAGGCGAAGCAACCCCCGTGCCTTTACCTACCGGTGTTTTGCCAATGGAGCCTACCCCAACCTTGATGTTGCCCAGCCCTCTACCGACCTCACCGCCTCCGCCGATGCAATCCCCCGAACCCACCCGCGGCGGTACCTACTACGTTGAGGAATTTGACGAAAATGTCGATGACTGGATCTACCTCATTCTTTCCGGCAACGAAAAGAACATCGTTCGCTACCAGGAAGGCGGGCGTATGGTCATATCCTTGCCAGACCCTGGCGCCTACGTTTACTTCTTCAACGAATCTTACACCTATGGCGATATTTACGTACAAGCCCGCTACGAGAATCTGGGAGACAACAATAACGGCGTCACCCTGGTCTGCCGCCGAAACCCCAAGGGCTGGTATGAGTTTCGCGTCGGCAGCAACGGCAGGTGGAGCGCATACCGCTTCGATCAAAGCCAGAAAGACCGCAACCGCAATCCGTACACACTCTTAGCCGGTCCATACTCCAGCTTAGCTATCAATGCCGGTGCCAACAAACTGAACAACATCGGCATGAAATGCGTTGGGAATGAAATCCGCCTCTTCATCAATGGCGAAGAGATCATCCAACCCAACAAGCGCCCAATCCTGGATAATGAATACAGCGAGGGGCACACAGGATTTGCGATCATCTCGGAAGGAGCTTCACGCCGCGTTGTGGTGGAAGTGGATTACATGGGGGTAGACGCCCCATAATTCAGCGGGCGAGCCATAACAACAACCGGCGCAGATCAATCCAACCTGCGTCGGTTGTTTATTTCACACCACAGCCACCCGGGGAGGAAAAATGGCAGGATATTACCCCCCTCTGACCTAGAGGGTTGACAAACCGGTCAGGGTAATACTATACTCATTTCCAACCTGCTTTGGGCTGTTTGAAAACAACCCAAAGATTATGCTCCAGCAGCGCCGCCATGAAGCGCAAGCGACGGACGTTCCCAAAAAAGATCAACCTGAATCAATTTGGCAAGCGTACTGCAAAGCCGGAAAAAAGGACTCAAGATGAGCGTTTCTGAAATAACCACACTCGTACAGTTTTTTCTGGGTATGGCGCTGGTAATCAGCGGCTACAACATCTTTCGCTCAACACCGGCGGTGGGCGGCTTTATCATCGGCGGGTTGCTGGCTGTCAATCTGGCGATCTTTTTCATCCAATCCCCGCCTCAATGGGCAGAGTGGATGCCGGCGCTCTCCTTCGTTGCTGGCGGCATTATTGGAGCCGTGATCGCCATTCCGTTACAAATCGTCATCGCCAT
The DNA here is from genome assembly GCA_037445245.1 of Anaerolineaceae bacterium. Taxonomy (GTDB): domain Bacteria; phylum Chloroflexota; class Anaerolineae; order Anaerolineales; family Anaerolineaceae; genus JBBIKU01. The sequence continues at coordinate 2,705 of JBBIKU010000020.1, read as the reverse complement.
CGTTAGCAGCAGCGCTCTGGGATTATTGATCGGCGCATTGGCGGGCTTCATCATCGCATGGGAAGGAATGACGTCTCTGCTCGTCACCGGGTTGTTCGAAATGGGCAGCGTTTCACCGCTCCAGGGGCTGCTGATGATCGTGTTTGGCGTTTTCTTTGGTTTTCTGGCGCTGCGCTTTGACGATTTCATGATCATGGCTTCAACCGCGTTTCTGGGCGCTTTTCTGGCTGTCTTGAGCTTATCCGCACTGGGGGGCGCTACATATCCCATTTTGACCGACGAGATTTTGCTTTTCTTTTTGTGGGCAGCAATGGGGTTGTTTGGGTTGATCTGGCAGAACTACCACGTCGATTGACCAAAAAACGAAACCGCAGCGGATATAAAGTTCTCCACTGCGGTCACTTATTTTGACCCCACCCGGGGCGGACGGGGATCCGAAAGCAGGCGAAATCAGCGTGCGATCAACAAGGTAACTCCTGCCGACATCGCCAGCAACGCCATGATCAACTCTCTGGCAGGGAAGGTCAGGTTGGTCACCGCCAACAATCCAGTCAGCAGCAGCCAGACTGCCAGCAAAATGACGCCGATGCTGCGCGAGAGGCTGATCGGTCGCAGCAGAATCAGCACGCCGGTTATGATCGCCAGCGCCCCCTGGATAACCTCGCCCAACGGCAATGTGATGTTCGCCAGTTGCATCACGCCGATCAAAATCAACCACACCGCCAGCAAAACGACAGGTACACTTTTGGATATTTTCATCGCGAACTCCTTTCTGAGCTGTTTCGATGACACTCCTTCATCCAATCTAAAAAGCAAGGACAGCATTACAGGGCAAATTTCTCCACGCGTATGTGGCTGGAAGGCACCCGCAGCGCCTTGAGATTGGCAAACGTCAGAGCCATCAATGCCGGAGGACCGCAAATGTAGAAATCCTTAAGTCGGTCATCACCGCCGTCTTCCAGCACCAGTCTTTGGATTTTCTCCTGATCAATAAAACCCCTTTCTCCCTGCCAAGTTTCATCGAACGCCACAATAGGATACCAACGAAAATTGGGCATCTCTTTCTCAAAGACGGCAAACTCATCTTTGCAGATCAGGTCAGCAAGTTGATTGACCCCCCACAGCAGGGTTACCCGCCGTTGCCTGTCGCTCACCCGCAGACTGCGCAGCATGCTCAAAATGGGGGTGATGCCGATCCCTCCCGTGATAAAAACCAGTTCCCGGTCAGGTGGGTAATTTCGGTACGAAAAATAACCGTAGGGTGCATCGACCCGCACGCGAGCGCCGGGTTTCACCTTATGGATGGCGCTGGTGAAGTCACCCAAAGCTTTGATTGTGAAACTCAAATATCCATTGTTGAACGGACTGGAAGAGATGGTAAAAGGATGTTCCTCGCCGGGCAGCGCTTCAGCCAGGATGGTAATAAAGGCGAACTGTCCCGGTTTATAGCGCAACACTTCCTCCCCCGGCGGTGGCGTGAGAATGAGCGTATTCACGTTGGGCGATTCGGGCCTCACCGATTCAAGCCGGTATGCCTTTCTGCCTAAACGAATTGGGCGCACAAACTTGTGATAGATGTAAAAACTGATTCCGAACGCAAAGTAAATGATGTAAAAAAATCGCACCGGCAAGAAGACAATCGCCGCACTGCTGTCGAGTACATGCAGCAGCATCAGCGTTGTCGCCACCAGGGTGATATTGTGCAACAGCACAGCCTGATTGAATGTAAGCCCCAGTTTGTTGACCGAAAAACGATGCAGCCAGCCAACCCCCGGAGCTTTGCGAAACCCCGAATCCACCAGGAAGATCAGCCCAAACACCACCGTAAAAAAGAACAGCACCAACGCAATTTGAGAAATCAACGGTGAAACACCGGTCAAAAAGATCTTGATCCGGCTGTGAATGAACGCCAGCGCGGCACTGATCACCGCCATTAGGGCATGAAAACGGTACATCTTGTCCATGCCAAAGAATTGCTCGATGAATTTCGGTCGGGCGCTGATGATGAATTGATTGACCAGCCAGACATAAGCGCACGCTCCGCTGACAGCCGAAACCACGTAAATCCAATCAGCCGCAACATTGGTCGGCGAGCTGAGGATCAACAGAATGGGAATCAAAGGCGAGAGAAAATAAAGCGCCAACCAGTATAATCTTCTTGCCTTCATCGGATAAATCCTTTCTGCCCTATCTAAAAAAAACTCCATGCCAATCGTCAGAATGCACTCGCACGATTTCACACCAGGATATTTGCAGAAAATATCCTGGGCGCATTGCATGAAGAATTATATATAAATTCTGGGTATATTGAAGCCCGTATCCGCTCATCGATGTACAGCTCAATTAACAAGCAACCCTGTTCTCATTAATGAGCGAGCAGAGTCCCAAAAGGCGATGGAGCGGGCAAGCTCCGCGCCCCACCTTGATTCAAAAGGTAACATCGATCAGGAGGATGACGATTGTTTCAATGGTCTTTTTGGATGAATATCCAATCCCCCTTCATCAACCAATTGCAACAACACGTTGACCACCATGGGATCGAAATGCGTCCCCGAGCAGCGTACCACCTCTGCCTGCGCCTCTGACTGGCTCAGCGGTGCACGATAAACCCGCCCGTTCACCATCACACTGAAAGCATCTGCCACCGCCCGGATGCGCGCCCCGAGCGGGATCGAATCGCCAGCGAGCCCGTCGGGGTATCCCTG
>JBBIKU010000019.1:4967-21592 GCA_037445245.1 Anaerolineaceae bacterium | reverse complement strand
GAAGCGCAACCATCAGGCTTATCTGTCTCATTGCAAGTCTAAGCTGGCCAGACTCGCCATCCTTTCAACCAACCTTGCGCTGTAATAATAGTTATCCAATTTAATAATTGCCGCGAGGAGGCAGAAGCGATGTCCCATCAAGTCCACACCCCGGTTAGAGTAGCCATTGTCGGCGTCGGCAATGTCGGCGCCAGTTTTGCCTTTGCGCTGCTGTTGAGCGGTCTGGCAACCGAGATCGTCCTGATCGACGCCAACCAAGAAAAAGCCCGTGGCGAAGCCATGGATCTCAATCACGCCGTGCCCCTGGCGCACCCCACCCGCGTCATCGCCGGCGGGTATAAAGACTGCGCCGGGGCGGTGATCACGGTGATCACCGCCGGCAGCGCTCAAAAACCGGGTGAAACCCGGCTCGATCTGCTGCAGCGCAACACCGAGATCTTTCGCAAGATCGTACCCGAAGTGGTAAAACACAACCCCAACGGCATATTGCTGATCGCCACCAATCCGGTTGACGTCTTGTCCTACGTTGCCTGGAAAATATCCGGTCTACCGGCGCAACGCGTCATCGGTTCCGGCACCATCTTGGATACCGCCCGTTTCCGCTATCTGCTCAGTCAGGAATACGACGTAGATCCACGCAGCGTGCACGCCTACATCATCGGCGAACACGGCGACAGCGAGGTGCCAGTGTGGTCGCTGGCAAACATCGCCGGGATGCGCTTGCACGTCTATTGCGAGGCAAACCACCGCAACTGCGACCCCAAAGCCCTGGACACCATTTTTGAACAGACCCGCGACGCTGCCTATCACATCATTAAACTCAAAGATTCAACCTACTACGCCATCGCCACCGGTTTGCTGCGTATTGCCGAAGCCATCCTGCGCGACCAGGGCACGGTGCTATCCGTCTCCAGCCTGATCCATGATTATTACGACATCAACGACGTTTATCTCAGCCTGCCTTGCGTCATCGACCGCTCCGGCATCGACCACGCTGTGCGGTTGCAATTAAGCCCGGAAGAGGTGGCAGGGCTGCAAAAATCAGCGGCGGTGCTTAGATCCAGCATCGACCAGCTCACCATCTAACTGTGCTTGCGGGAGGCATATATGGAAAAATCCCCCATCGTCGTACTGATAACTGTTCCCCGCGAAGAAGTTGCGATCAAAATCGCCACCATCCTGCTGGAGGAAAAAGCGGCAGCCTGCGTCAACATTGTTCCCGGCGTGCGCTCGTTATACACCTGGCAGGGCAAAGTCAGCGATGACCAAGAGCTGTTGCTGATCTGCAAGAGTCGCGTCGAATTGTTTGAAACGCGCCTGGTGCCCGCCGTCAAATCAGTGCACCCTTACGAATTGCCTGAAATCGTCGCCCTGCCCATCGTCGCCGGGTCGCCGGAATATCTCGATTGGATCGACGAGAGCACCCGGTAATCCATAACAAACCGATCCCTATTTACGGTTTCTTCATCAAATCTTAACATACCGCAAACCGGCGATTAAACATCGCCGGTTAATATGCAATTGAGGAAACCATCATGAAACTGAATGAATTCGCGCTCAACAACACAATCACACCCGTTTTACCCTGCCTGCCGGCTACACTCGATCGTCAGGTGGCACGCTGGGTCTCACGAATCTTTAATCCCATTTTATTGGCGATCACCTCGATGGCACTCGTTGCATACAATCTGGCTGTTATCGAACCTCGGATCTGGTTTTTATCCGGGTTGCAACTTTTGATATCCGTTCTTATTCCAGTTGCTTTCATCACCTGGTTGCTCGCCCGCAAAAAAATCACCGACTTCGATATTTATATACGCAGCCAGCGCATCAAACCCTATCTGGTAATCATCACCTGTTCAGCCATCAGCCTGACAATTATGTGGATGATCGCTGCCCCAAAGCTGGTGATTGCCCTATCTACTGCTGGGCTGACGCAAGCGACGATCATGTTCCTGGTGAATTTACGCTGGAAGATCAGCGGTCACGCTGCCGGTATGGCGAGTTTCACCACCCTGCTATGGTACCTGCTCGGACCTGTTGCGATCCCCCTCTTCTTGGGGATACCGCTAATGGCATGGTCGCGCGTCCGCCTACGCCGTCACACACTTCTCCAGACTGTTGCGGGATCGGCGCTCGGAGCAGTCACATTTGCTGTCTTTCTGTTAACGTTGACTTGAGATCGCCATGCGAATATTGATCATTACTGAAACATTTTTATCAAAAATCGACGGCGTAACCAATACAATTTGCCACCTGCTTGATCATTTAGCGTTACGCCCTCAACTTGAGCAGGAATTCACTGGGACCGCGACTGTATTTACAGGTTATTTACGCGGCGATGATCTCGCCCATGCATATGCGGCAGCAGATATCTTCGTCTTCCCCGCTGCGAACGAAACTTTCGGGAATGTCGTTCTCGAAGCCATGGCTTCCGGCATTCCGGTAATCGCGCCCGCTTCAGGCGGAGTCGTCGATCATGTTGAAGATGGCGTCAATGGAATCCTGTTTCCACCTGAAGACAAAGCAGCATTCAAGAGCGCAGTTCGCAGACTGGTAAAAAAGCCGGTACTGGCTCGGGAAATGGGCAAGCAGGGGCGCAAAATGGCGGAGGAACGCAGTTGGAGCAAGGTTCTGGATAAATTGATCGCCGATTACGCTGCCGTCATTAATAAACACCAAATCGTAGCGCGGCGTAAACCGCCCCAACCACGTTCCCTTTCACCTTCTTTTTTCGAACAGTTTTTCCGCTAAGGATACTATTTTGATACAATGTCGCCTTCCACGCCTGATTCGGTTAAGTTCACAATCTTCACCCGGCTGATCTGGTTCCAGAGATTGCGCTTTGCCGTCGCAGCCACGCGTAGATAATTGTCACTCAACCCCTCCATCCGCCAGGTCGCATCATCTATCCTGCCGGCGGTTTCCCAGAGCACTTCGAGTTCCTGCCCGATAAAACCACGTCGGTATCGCAGGGCTGATTCATGCAGCGCCGCCCGCATCCTGGCGTTGCGCGACTTGCGTTCCTGGCGCGGAATCTGATCGGGGTATCGGGCAGCCGGCGTCCCGGGTCGTGGCGAGAAGCTGAAGACGTGACCATCAGCAAACGAGACTTCTTCCACGAACGACAAACTGCGAGCGAATTCAAGTTCAGTTTCACCGGGAAAACCCACCAGAATATCGGTGGTAATCGCAATCTGCGGCAAGGAGGCTCTGGTTCGATCCACCAGGCGGGCGAAGGCGTCGGGGGTGGTTTTACGCGCCATGCGTCGCAGCGTTTCAGCGCACCCCGATTGCAAGGGAAGATGCAACTGACGGCAAAGACGCGCATCTCGCCAAAGATTGAAAAAGGATTCATCCACATCCCACGGCTCGAGCGACGAGAGTCGCAGCCGCGGCGTTTCTGTCTCAACCAGTATTGTCTCGATCAATGATCGCAACGATGCCCTGGGTGTGAGATCTCTCCCCCACGATCCCAGGTTGACGCCGGTTAAAACCACTTCCTTCACACCGCCCGCCAGCGCCGAACGGATATCTGACAGCACTTCATGAACCGAACGGCTGTGGCTGCTTCCCCGCGCCAGCCGCGTGACACAAAAAGTGCAATGGTTGTCACAGCCATCCTGCACCTTGATGAAGGCGCGCGTGCGTGCCCGCGCGCCGGGCAACGGGTGTCGCACGCTCATCGCAGACGAAGCTGCTTGAATCGGGTTGAGCAATGTCAGGGTCAGGTTTTCCTTCTGCTGGTTGGGAATCACCCGCCTCACCCCTGGCAGCAATTTTGCCGCTGTCGCATCCAGGGTCGCCCAGCAGCCGGTGACGTAAATCTCTTCGACCCCCTTGCGATACGCCTGGCGGACCTTCTGGCGTGAATCAGCGACGGCTTCCGCGGTCACCGCGCAGGTGTTGATCACCACCACATCGGCTTCCTGCGCATCCGCCACAATCACATGCCCGGCAACGCGAAGCTGGTTCGCCATACGTTCAATTTCACTTTGATTGAGACGGCAGCCAACCGTCTCAAGAAACACGTTCATCGTTCTTTTACCACCATTAATCGCTCATGGCTTTGAAGCCACGAAATTCTTGAACAAAATATCCACGCCGGGAAAGCGGTAACTTCCGGCAATCACCCCGATCTCACCGCCGCGGTAATCGGAATCGCTGGTTTCGAACAATCGAAATCCGTTGACGTGCATTACCAACACCCCCCCATCGCAATCGGCGCCGATAAAATTGGTGGCATCGCCCTGACGGATCACCTCGCTGTAAGTCATCACCGCATCACTGATGATCTGCGCCGCGCCATCCTTCACTTTGACAATGCCGGCGTAGCCATCCGAACTGATCAAAAAACTGTAATAATTTCTAGCATCCTGGTAGCCGCACAGAAGACCAAAGTGATTATCATCCGCTCCGTCCAGCTTGACTGCTTCGACCGCCAGGCGCACCTCCTCGAAACGTCTGCCGGGGCGCGACCAGTAGTCATAATGGGGCTGGGCAATAAAAATGCGCAATCCACCATCCTGATAAGCCACCAGCGACCCGTCATCGCTCCAGGTGTCCCAACCGCTGTCGGGGTTGCTGAAATCATCCCAGAACAGGACATCGCCGGATTGCGCCGGCGGCGATGCCACCGGCAGCGAGGGCAACCCGGAGCATGCCAGGCTCGTGATCGCGAGCACGCCTGTAAACCCGGCGATCCATCGAAATTTCTTCAACACAATCCGCCTCCCCCAGAATGCCTGGGGATTAGCCAATTGCCACAACCGGATCGTGGCGTCTCCATTTTAACACAGGCAAACCACTTCGAGGCTTTGGCAGCAATGGACGTAGGTGGGGCTACCGGTTTTCCACGCCAAAATAGCGCTCCAGCAGCCTTTCTGCCATCATCCCTGTTGCCACATCCTGACCGGCAAGTTCGGCAGCGCGTTTGAGGTGGTGGTAGGCATCATCCGCTGCCGACAACTGCAAATACAACTGCCCCAGGTGCAGGTGAGTGGGAGCGTGTTCGGCATCCTGGCGCAGTGCCTGCTGTAGGAAGCGTTCAGCGGATGCGTAGTCTTCCAGATTCAGCAACACCCAACCCATCAAGCCCAGGGCAGCAGCATCCTGCGGGCTTGCAGCCAGTACCCTGCGTGCCGCCGGTAGCCCCACGCTGCGGATCTGAATATCCTGCACAACACAGAAACGGGCGAGCATGCGCCAGTAGAACGGATCATCGGGCTCTAATTCAGCCGCCTTCAAATAATGCGCCAGGGCACTCTGAATATCCCCGCTGTGGACGAGAATATCGCCCATTTCCAGTTGCCAGGCAGCTTGCTCCGGTTCAATTTGGGTAGCCGCCCGGATGTGTAGCAGCGCCCGATCCATATCGCCACGACGGCGCCAATACAGCGCCATAAAGGCGCGCGTCAGCGCAGAATCAGGATTCAAGGCATACGCTCGTTGAAATTGCTCCAACCCGTCACGCCCCAACTGGCTGCGAGCTTCACCCCAGAAAGCCCAGGCTTCAGCGTAATGCGGATCGCGTTGCACGGCTTGCTGGAACGCCAGCGACGCCAGATCCCAGTCCCTGAGCTTTGCCAGGCTGCGCCCCAATTCCAACCACGCTTCGGCATTCTCTGGATTCTCCGCAAGCGGCAGCAACACCGTCATTAAGACATTCGCCTCAACCTGAACGGATTCATCCTTTGCTGCAGCGTCCCGCAAGATCATCAGCGCCTCGGCGGGCGACTGCACCGTTAGCATCAGCCCCAACAAATATACCGCCAGGGGGTCATCGGGGTAAGCCGCTTGCCAGGCGCGGCAGGTGATGGTTGCCGCCTCCAACTCTCCCCGCGCCCGTTGCAAATCGGCAAGGCGCTGAAAGGCTTCCGCCGGCGGGTTTTCTTCCCCTGCCAACCTCATCCAGATCTGCAGCGCCGAGTTCTGATCGCCTGCCAGGCGGTAGCTCTCGCCTAACTCCAGCCGCGCTTCAACCGCCAGCGAGCTGCGCTCGCCCGCCGTTTCGAAAGCAGCGATGGCTGCCTCGAAATTCCCCGCTTCCATTTCAAGATGCCCGATGCGTTCCAGTAAATCGGTGCGCCAGGGTTGCAACGCCGCCACCTGTCGCAAAGCTTGGGCTGCCTCTGCTGGCTGGGCATTATTTTCTGCCCTTTTTGCCGCCGCCAGCGCCTTACTGACCAGCAATGGCTGCGGAGAAATACTCAGAACCGCGCTCAACAAAAGTGGCAATAACAACAACAGGAATAAGGGGGGCAAAGCCAGAGGTCGCTTCAAAGGCATAGAAAACGAACACCAGAGGATTGCCGCGCCGCAAGGCTAAGGCATCTCAGTCATGATTGTTGCCGGTTGGCTCAGGGGGGCGGCTGGTCTTACCCTTGCCAAGGTCCATGGAACGCTCGTAAGCTGCCCAAATCGCACGCGAGATGGCGGTGCGAAAACCAGCTTTTTCCAGATAGTAAAGCGCCGCCGCCGAGGTGCCGCCCGGTGAGGTGACTTCGTTGCGCAGGTGCGCCGGGTGTGCTCTCTTCTGGTTGTAATAATTGACCGAACCGCGCAACGTTTGAACCACCAATTGCTCGGCAATGCGTCGCGGGAAACCCAGGTGAACACCGGCGTCGATCATGGCTTCCATAAAAAGGAAAGCGTAAGCCGGTCCGGTGCCGGATAAAGCGGTCGCCATGTCCAGATAACTCTCATCATCCACATAAACTTCCTGCCCCAAAGCGCCCAGGATCCGGCGCGCCAGTTCCATCTGCTCGGGAGTCACCGCCGGCGAATTGGTCCACACCGTGATCCCCTCGCCAACCTGTGCCGGCGTGTTGGGCATGGCGCGTATCACACTGGCATGGTTCAGCCCTTCGCTGATGGTTTGGATCGAAGTGCCGGCGACAATCGACAGCACCAACGCCGCTGGGGGCACCTGATCCTTCAATCCCGCCAGCACCGGCGGGATAACCTGCGGCTTGACCGACAAGATAACCAGATCAGCCTGACGCACCGCCGGCGGGTTCTCAGCGTAAGATTTGACCCCATAACACTGCACCAGTTCCTCGTTACGGTCAATTTCTGGACCAGCGATCAGGATCTCCGCCGCCTCGGTAATATGATCGTGCAGCAACCCGGCGATGATTGCTTCCCCCATAACGCCTGGACCTACAACAGCAATGGTTGGGGAGTTTTTCACCATGTCTTCTTTCCTCCAACAATTAAGATGCACACCAGCGCGCAAAGACCGCCATCGAGAGCAGCCTGCCTCCGCTGCGCTCCACCAGTGCCGCTTCGCCGGCACTCACCTCACCCGAAAACCCATTCATCAGCTCCGCCACGGCGTTGAAAAGCGTCACTGCCGAGGCTTTCACGGCATAAGCCGTCAACACAATGAAGCTCGGCTGCGGGCTTAAAACCTGCCGGCAGACGTTCAACAAGGAAGGCAGCAAGCGGTAAAATTCCCACACTTCGCCTTTCGGTCCCCGTCCAAATTTGGGAGGGTCAAGGATTATCCCGTCGTACCCCACCTGGCGCCTGCCCTCGCGCTGGACAAATTTGAGCGCGTCGTCGACCATCCAGCGAATGGGCAGATCCGCCATACCCGAAAGTTCCTGGTTACGCCGTGCCCAGGCAATCACCTTACGCGAAGCATCGACATGGGTTACCTGAGCGCCCGCCCCGGCTGCGGCAAGCGAGGCAAGCCCGGTGTAGCCAAAAAGGTTCAACACCCGCAAGGGGCGAGCAGCTAAGCTCACCCGTTCGGCGATCCAATCCCACTGGCTCGCCTGCTCCGGAAACACCCCCAGGTGGCGCGAAGCCGAGGTCATCACTTCAAAGCGGTAGCGCCTGTAGCGCATTTCCCACGGTTCGGGAAGGCTGCGACGGTAGACCCAGTGCCCGCCGTTCTCCACCGGGGCGGGCTGAAAGGCAGCATCGGCGGCATCCCATTCGGATCGTGGCAGCCGCGGGTGCCAGACCGCCTCCGCCTCCGGTCGCACCAGCCGAAACCGCCCGTAGCGCTCCAGTTTCCGCCCTCCCCCGCTATCGATGAGTTCATATTCCCGCCAATCCGGCGCGGTCAACAACGCCAGGCGAGGGATCGTTTGGTGCAAGGCTGCCGCGCTTTCGCCGCGCTCCGTCTCAAATAGATCACGAACCAGTTTGTCCAATCTTGCCTTTGCCACCAGGAGAGAAAAAATTGCTTCGAAGATAAAGGTTGCCCGAACACTCCCTCTCAGTGGATCACGATTTCGTGGTAGTATACCAGTTTTCCCAAATTGATTGCAGTATAATGACCTGCGCTTCAACAGTAGAGCAAGACGTCAAGGAGTATTGGAAACATGCCAGACCACGATTTCGACCGCATTATCGACCGCCGAAACAGCGACAGCATCAAATGGAACCACTATGATCCAGAGGTGCTGCCCATGTGGGTCGCCGATATGGAGTTTGCCGCTCCTCCACCCGTGTTGGACGCTCTGCGCGCCAGGGTCGAACACGGCGTATTCGGCTACGCGCTGAAGAGCGAAGCGCTGGTGGATGAAATCTGCAACTGGGTCTACAAACGCTTCCACTGGCAGGTTTCACCGCCGGAGATTGTGCTATTACCCGGCGTGATCACCGGTTTCAATCTCGCCTGTCACGCTTTCGCCGACCGCGGCGAAGGCATATTGCTCCAAACGCCGGTCTACCCACCGATCTGGCACGCCCCCGAGGTGACCCATCGCACTCGCCAGGCAATGCAACTGGTCGAAGGCGGGGACGGCTACGAGGTGGATTTTGACGCCTTCGAAGCGGTTGCCAACGACAGCAGCCGCCTGTTCATCCTGTGCAATCCCCAAAACCCGGTCGGACGCGTATTCCGCCGCGACGAGCTGGAACACATGGCGGAGCTTTGTTTGCGGCACAACCTGGTGATCTGCTCGGATGAAATTCATAGCGATCTGGTCTTTTCCGGTCACCGCCATCTGCCCATCGCCTCCCTCTCGCCGGAGATCGCCCGCCGCACCGTCACCCTGATGGCGCCCAGCAAGACCTTCAACATCGCCGGTCTGGAATGCGCCTTCGCCGTGATTCAGGATGGCAATCTGCGCCAGCGCTATGAGCGCGCTTGCCAGGGCGTGGTGCCCGGAGTCAACCTGATGGGCAGAAGCGCGGCGCTGGCGGCGTACCGCCACGGCGGCGAATGGCTGAGTGCATTGCTGAAATATCTCGAAGCCAATCGCGATTTTTTGAGCGCCGCCGTTCGAGAGCACCTGCCCGCTACTCGGATGGTCAAAACCGAAGGCACCTACCTGGCTTGGCTGGACTGCCGCCGCTCGGGCATCCCCGGCAACCCGGCTAAATTCTTCCTCAAACAAGCCCGCCTGGGGTTGAACGACGGTGCAACCTTTGGTCCCGGCGGCGAGGGCTTCGTGCGCCTCAATTTCGGCTGCCCGCGCCCGCTCTTGGAAGACGGCGTGCAACGTTTGCAAACCGCCTGGCAAGCGGTACAATCATAACCACCACCGAGCCGGGATGGATTAAAAAACCTTTCCGGCGAAAAGATACAGGCAACCAAATGCAACCCAAACCTGCCCGGCAGCAAAACGGCTGCTTCAAATCTTGCTTGACCACCCTCGGCGGAAGCGGTCTGATCCTGTTTCTGTTAATGACCAGCGTGATCCTCATCTACGTCATTCTATGGGCGATGGGCGGCGTTTTGATCATCGCCGACCCTCTCAAAGAAGTGGACGCGGTGGTCGTTCTCAGCGGCGGCAAAGAGGAACGAATCGAGGAAGGCGCCCGGCTGTATCGCGAGAAGTATGCCAATTATTACGTCATCACCGAGACCGGCTCCACTGTACCCGGCATCGGCAGTGACTATGCGGATTATATAAAAAATGAAGCGGCAAGCCTCGGAGTCCCGCTTGGCGCCTTTCTGATCACTGAAGAACACGCCGACAGTACTTTAGAAGAAGCCAGAGCGGTTCGCCAGCTTCTGGAGCGCACCAACCTCAAATCCTGCATCGTGGTGAGCGATCCCTACCACACCTTTCGTACCCGTTTGATTTTCCGAGATGTATTTGAAGGGAGCGGTATTCGCGTCAGGGTGCGCCCGGTGCGCAATCACTGGTACCAATCCTCTGTTTGGTGGATGACCCAACAGGGGCGCGAAGTGACTTTCACCGAATATGCGAAAATAGCGTATTATTTATTAGGCAACTATGAGTAATCGTCCATCCTGAGCAACACCAGCGCAGGAAATAGGCTGAAGATCAAGAGTTTCAGTATAGAGGAAGATACTTCACATTCCGGTTCTGAGATGAGGTGGTCATGGAATTGAAACCCGGCACCGTATTGAACAACCGTTACCGCTTGATCCGCCTGCTGGGTGAAGGCGGCATGGGCTCCATCCATCTGGCGTACGATATCTCGTTAGAAAGCGAGGTGGCGCTGAAATGCAATCAGAATCCCGCCCCCGAAAGCACCAACCAGTTCCTGCGTGAAGCGCGCCTGCTGGCATCGCTGCGGCATCCCCACCTGCCGCGCGTGATCGATTATTTCATCAGCGACCAAAGCCAGTTCCTGGTGATGGATTACATCGCCGGCGACGATCTCGAGAAGCTGCTCAAAACCGAGGGCGCCCAGCCGTTGGAAAAAGTGTTGAAGTGGGCGGAGCAAATCGGCTCGGCTTTGAATTACCTGCACTCGCAGCAACCGCCGGTCATTCATCGCGACGTCAAGCCTGCCAACCTCAAACTCACCCCCGATGGGGATTTGATGCTGGTCGACTTCGGCATCGCCAAAGCCAGTGACGGCAGCCAGGCGACTGCCACCGGCGCCCTGGGATACACCCCCGGTTTTGCCCCGCCCGAACAATACGGCGGCGCCCGCACCACTCCCCACTCCGATCAGTACGCCTTTGCCGCCACGCTCTACAATTTACTCACCAACCAGCGCCCGTCCGACAGCGTCCAGCGCGTGCTCGGGAAAGCAGTGCTGACGCCGATGAACCTGCTCAACCCCGCCACCCCCGCCCACGTGCAACAGGCAATCGAAACCGCCATGGCGGTGCGCCCTGAAGATCGTTACCCCAGTGTCCACGATTTTGTGCGCGCCCTGACCGATCCGTCCTACCAGCCGACACTCATCCGTCCTGCTGCCGCCACGCCCGGCGTTTCGCCTAAGGCGAAGAAACGCTCCACCGCCTGCATCCTCTCGCTGGCGGGTCTGGCAGCGCTGGTGATGGTCATAGCCGTCCTCGGCATTGGCAGCTTCGTCTTGTGGCGGCAAGGCGTCCTGTTTGCCTCCCCCACCCTCACACCGCCGCAAATCGCCCGCCAAGCTCCCAGTCTCACCCCCGATGTCCTGGCGACCGCTGCCGCCGAGAGCAAAGCGACGATCGGAATCGAAGCCGCAACCATCACGCCGTCACCAACCGCTGACGCCAGCCCAACTCCCACCCCGCGTGCGCTCGGCGGCGGCAAACCGGTCGCCTTCGTCAGCGACCGCGCCGACGGCGAAACGCTGCAAATCTGGAACATGAAAATATACCTCGACCACGGCGGAAAAATATTTGCCGACGATTTCGACCAGCTCACCTTCAACGAGGGGAATAAACAACAGCCAGTCTGGTCGCCGGACGGAAGCCGTTTGTTGTATTCAGCGCCCGGCGATACCGCCGATGCCGGGTTGGACATCTGGTTGCTGGATGTCAGCACCCCGGGCAGCCAGCCGGTCAACCTGACCCAGTTGAAGGGCGATGACACCGACCCCACCTGGTCGCCGGACGGGATGTTGATCGCCTTCACCAACAGCGGCAGGTTCGTGGCGGGGGTGAGCGCGGTCTATTTCATGAATCCCGTTGGAAGCAATTTAAGGCGCATCAGCACCGATTTCATCGAGTATTCCCCCTTCTGGACACCGGACAATCAGACCCTGCTGCACGTTATTTTCGCCCGCGACAACCGCTATCTCTACCAGCGTCAAAAAGCTCACGATTACGCCACCCCCCAGCCCTATGATCCCACCTCCTTGTTCGGCAGGCTCGGTCAGGTGGCAGACCCTGCCATTTCACCTGATGGCAGCACGATCGCCTACACCCGCGTGGAGGGCGAAGAAAGCCAAATCTGTAGCGTCGATTACCGTTCGCGAGGGGCGCGCATCAACGTGCTGACCCCCAATCACAATCGCGAAAGTCAGCCAGCCTGGTCGCCTGATTCCCAGTACATCGTCTTCGCCTCGCAGCGAGACGGCGCAATGGATATTTATGTGATGACTGCGGCAGGGCAGCTTCAGACCAACCTGACACAAAGCGCGGCTCGAGATATGCACCCCCACTGGCAGCCCTGAGAGTTCTGGCGTTATTCAGGCTGGCTAAGTCTGGAATTTTTTCGGATCGGTTGAGGATGGATCGATCGCCGGCGGGGCATTCCCTTTCCGGTAACCGGACTGAGCAGTAAACTCAACTCATTCAGCGCTTGCAGATCATATTCGCAGCGGTGGCAAACATCACACACCCAGGCTGGAAAATCCGGGACGGTGATCAGTTCATCGCCCAGCCAAGTAAAATACGTCACCAACCGGCTTCTCATCTGACCGGCTTGGCATTCATTGCAGGTGACTTGCGACAAAGTGCTTTGTTGGGAGGATATGGTTGCGGTTTTCAATATTGTCTCATCCCTTGCTTCACAGCTTACCGCATTATACCATTTATTCAACGATTGACCACATCGGTGGAGTCGACAATGCCAATAATTACCGAGATCACGCAGGCATCCGGATTTTGCAGCACCTGCCGGGCGCCGTTACCCTCGCGGTTGACCAGCACCGTATCGCCGATACCGGCGTGGGTGTTATCGAGGGCAATAAAGTCATCCTCCGCCGGCTGACCGGGCATCACCAGCGGCTGCACGACCAGCTGGCGGCGGTTTTTATAGTGAGGGTGGCTGATGGTGCTGACCACCGTACCAACAACTTTTCCAAGGATCATCGCATCCCAATTATGAATAACGGGTTGTGCCCGCTTTGAGCGTGAAATCAAAGTCGCCATCCGGGCAAAGTTCAAACTCGTCAACCACACCCACCAGGGTCAAGTCGACCGGTACAAATTTCACATCCGGCAACGCCAACGCCGCTTCGCGGGCGCGCACCATCACGCACAGGTCGCCATGCCCGGCGTCAACCACGTCTGCCGCAACCTGCAACGCTCCAATCGGCTCCAAACGGCGGTTCACCGGCTGAACCACCAGCAGCTTGACCCCCTCCAAGCCGGTATATTTCATAGTGCAGACCGCGCTGCCACACACTTTGCCCAGTAACATCAGATCACTTTGTGCCGATATTGTTGAGCACCCGCCGAATGATCGCATCCAGAAGGTGGGGGTCGATCTGATTACCCAGGCGGGATTTAACCGCATCGCGCACGCGTTGTTTCAACGCCTCTATGTCCATCCCTCCCCTAGTTAGAACACTGCCAGCGCTGTCAGCCGCGGCGCTTGTAGAAATATACGGGCGCACCGGCGCGCTGGCTGGCTTCTCATGTTCACTCACCAGTTTCATCCCCAGCCGCTGGGCTTTTTCGTACGCCAGCTCGGTCAACACCACGTCATCATTGATGGTCAGACTGCGTGTGCCGCGCTGGTAAAGGTCTTCAATGTCTCGTTCGGTAAAAAATTGTTTGGGCATGGCTCGCTCCAAAACGGATAGGTTCAGCTTTCTCGCAAGACTTTCTTCATCACTGCTCTGACCACGTCTTCCAGTTCCGCCTGTGACAGGCGGCGCGCCGGCGCTGTCGGGTCGCCACGTGCCGGAGTAGTGGGTACATGCTCTTGCGTTGCACTCGGCGGCGGCTTCTGACATTCCGGCGCATGGCAGTAGCCTGAATAAACGCTCGATTCCAATTCGATGATTCGCTTGCGGGTTTCGCGCAGCTTCGCCAGACTTTCTTCGTTGAGCGGTTTTTCGTGCCCGAGCTGACGGGCATAATAGATGATCTTGGCGGCTGCTTCGGCGTGTTCGATCTTGATGGCTGCCTGGTAGATATCCTGCCCAACCGCCAGAATCCCGTGGTGATCCAGCAGCACCGCGCTGTTTTCGCGGTTACGAATATTTTTACGGATCGAATCCGCCAGCCCAGGACTGCCGGGGGTGGCATACGGCGCCAGCGGCAGCGCGCCGCCAAACATCAACTCGATCTCCGGCAAAATGCGGCTGGGCAAGTCCACCCCCGCCACGGTGAATGCCACCAGCACCGGCGGATGACAGTGCGCCACCGAACACACGTCCGGTCGTTCCTCGTAGGCAGCCAGATGCATCGCCACTTCAACGGTGGGTGGGTAATCCCCCGCCAATCGATTCCCCTGCCGGTCGATCTTGACAATCTGGGATGGCTTGAGAAACCCCTTGCACAGGCGCGAAGGCGTGATCAAAATCTCGTCGTCGCTCAAAATAGTGGAAAGGTTGCCGTCACTGCCGGGCATGAAGCCGGCGTTATAAAGGCGGCGAGCGACCTCGCACAGATCGTTCCTCAAGTTTGATTCATGTTCGTTCATTGAATTGCCTCGAAGTACCGGCAAATTTCACCCTGCACTTCAATCACCCGGCTTTTCCTTCCAGACTTTCCAACGATTGAATGGCAGCATTGCGAGCGGTGACAATCTCGGCTTCGGAGCCCGAGAGCCACATTCGACCAAAACGCCCGACCGAAGTGACGTGAATGAGTTTGATATTGGCTTTCTTCTCCGCTTCGTTGCAAGCATAATTGATGTACGCTGCCGGGGCGCATTCCAAAACCAGCAACGTCTCGCCCGGCACCAGCATGCTGCCGCGCCGGAAGCGGTTGAGTAGCTGCGCCTGATAGGGGTCGACGCGAGTAATAGTCTGAACGGACGCAATCTGCGGCTTGAGGCGATCTTCCACCTTCAAGCCCAATCGGTCGAGCACCACCTGACCGGCTTCCAGCACCGCTGCCTGGTTCAACGAGTGTACTTCAAACATGCCGAACTCGCGTTCAACGATCTGCGCCCCGGGTTTGGCTTCGGTGGCTTTGACGGCGATATCCACCATCCGGAAAACCTCGTTACCCGGTGCCATTTCGATATACAGTGACGCCATCCCTTCGGTCGGTAGGTCACCCTGGGTGATCGTACCGATGAAAGCGGCATATTGTGCCTGCATCCGGTCTAAAAAGCAGTAACACCGTAATGAAAAATCCTCTGCCATTAATACGCCTTATTTGGCTCCGTTGCCAGCGGCGTGCAACGCAATTCCCAGCGGTGTGACCAGCAGCGGTCTGGCGGGCTGCCTGGTGGGGATGCCGGTGAATTCTTCGATCACTTTCACCATCCCGGGGAAACAGGCGCTGCCGCCCACCAGTGTAATCTGACTGACGCTGTGACTGCGTACATGCCGCCTAATAATGCTCGCCACCTTTTCCATCACCGGGCGCACAAGCGGAAAGAGTCGTTCCTGCTGTGCGCCATCTTTCTTGAGCACCTCCGCCTCTTCAAAGCTGATCCCCAACGAACCGGCGATTACCAGCGAGAAATGTGTCCCGCCTGTGGCTTCGTCGGCAGTATGCACTACCGAGCCGTTTTCAACGATGGCGATGCCGGTGGTGCCACCACCCACATCAACGATTACCCCGTCGCGCACCCTCAGCACCAGATTGGCGGCGCTGGGTTCGTCGATCACGCCGTGGCAATCCATGCCGGCTGCCTCGACCACATTCGCAATCGCCCGCCCCTCCGCCGGTGGAACGCCCGGCGGAAAGCCGGTAGCCGCCTTCGTCAATTCAACCCCCAGGCGGCGTTCCACGCTGGCTTTCATCGCCCGCAACAAATCCACCGCGCCAATGTAATCCACCACCAGCCCGTCGCGCACCACCTGGGCAAAGCAATATTCCCCGGCAAGCGGCTGGCGTTGCTCGTCCAGAACTGCCAGCACCAGGTATGCCGTGCCCAGATCAACCCCGACAGCCAACCGGTCATCGGCGTCCAGATCGCCGGGTGGTGCAAGCCGCCCGTTCGCCGGAAGAATGACTTCCTCAGCGCGTTTCAGGTATGCGTCAACCCCGGCTGCGTTGCGCTCCACAGAAAACTCCGCTCCCACGTGATTGAAGCCGAATTATTTCTTGGCTTCGGTGCGACCGCCGAAGCCGCCTTTGCTGTTCTGGGGGAGGATCATCTCGACATCGCTGTGGGGTCTCGGGATCACGTGCACCGATACCAGTTCACCCACGCGTTTGGCAGCAGCGGCGCCGGCATCCGTGGCGGCTTTGACTGCGCCCACATCCCCGCGCACCATCACGGTGACATACCCGCCACCTACATATTCCGAGCCGATCAGAACCACGTTGGCGGCTTTGACCATCGCATCAGCCGCCTCAACGGCGCCAACCAACCCGCGCGTTTCTACCATCCCCAGAGCTATCAATGCGGTATCTACTGCCATCTTCTTGTCCTTTCTCAAACGAAGTAAAGTGTTTTATCTCAGCGAATCTGCAACAATTCCCTGACTACTTCCTCAACTACGGTCTCGATTTCGTGCAGTGCCGGAGCACCGTTCACCGCTTGCTGAGCGGATTTCAACGCCTCCGCCGGCGGCGGGGCGGCGAAAAAACCTTCATAAATCAGAAGGAAAACACC
>JBBIKU010000019.1:0-4957 GCA_037445245.1 Anaerolineaceae bacterium | reverse complement strand
CGGCGGGGCAATCTCGTACGCCAGTCGTTTGACATTGAACAGGTGATACACCGTTATGTTGTCGCCGGTAATCGAACCACCTACCGCCCCAGCTCCCAGCGTCATCGAAGGCATTACCCCGGTGGTCAACCCGATCGCCCCCAGAGTTGCCATAGTGTTAACAGCAATTCGAAAGACCGGTTTTTCCAGTCCAAACGCCATGATGACATTGTCATCGGTGGCATGGATGATCAACGAGTGCCCTCGCCCGCCAAACTGGATCAACTCGATGCAACGTTCGCATCCCGCCTCCCAGCCGTCAGCTTCATACCAGCCCAGAACGGTGGTCAGTTTTTCGCGCGACAGCGGTTCATCCTTGCCGACCCGCGACAGCCGCGCCACCAGAATCCGCGCACTCGCCGGCACCTCAAAGCCAGCCAGCGCCGCCAGATATTGCGCCGACTTGCCCACTGTGGCAACGTTGATGCCGCCATCCGGGAAGAACAGTGTCTTTCGAAGCGCCTCTGCCTGGCTCTCACTGACAAAGTGAGCGTCTTCTTTCTCCATCAACCTGGCGAGTTCTGCTGCAATGGGGCGGTCAGCAACCACCGCCTGCTCGGTGGAGCAGATGGTGGAATGATCGAATGCCTTGCTAGCAACGATATAGCGAGCAGCCTTCTCGACATCGGCGCTACGATCGACGTATACCGGCACGTTGCCGGGCCCAACCCCGAACGCCGGCTTGCCGACCGAATGCGCCGCTCGCACCATACCCGAACCACCGGTCGCCAGGATCAGGTTCACTGCCGGGTGCGCCATCAATTCCTGGGTGCCTTGCAGGGTGACGTGCTGCAAACAGCTCACCAGTCCAACCGGAGCGCCAGCATCCACCGCCGCTTGTGCCATCAATTTTGCCGTCTCGTTGCAGCAACGTACCGCCGAGGGGTGTGGCGCCAGCACAATGCTGTTGCGCGCCTTGACCGCAATCAAAGCTTTGAACATGACCGTCGAGGTTGGGTTGGTGCTCGGGGTCAATCCCGCCACCACGCCGACTGGCCAGGCAATATCGTACACCCGTTTTTCGGGGTGCTGCCCAACCACCCCAACTGTGCGCACATCTTTGATGCTCTGCCACACCCGCCTCGACCCAAATTCGTTCTTGAGCTTCTTGTGCGCCACCACCCCGTAACCGGTCTCCTCGACCGCCATTCTGGCGAGCCTTTCGGAGGCTTGAAAAGCAACCTCCGCCATCGCCGCGCACACCCGGTCCACCTCTTCCTGGCTTGCCTTTGCCCATACCCGCTGCGCCTCACGGGCGGCTGCAGCCAGGTTGCGGGCTTCTTGAATGGAGAGCAGATCTTTATCCACATCCATGAGAGAAGATCATCCTTCCTGATGGAGTTCAGGACTTTCGAAAAACGACTTTGCCGCCCACTTCGAGCGAATCGATGACCGCCATGATGACGGCGTCAACCGGAGTGTCTTTAGTCAGCTCGGTCTGCCGGGCGCTCGATCCCGCTGCCGTCAGCACTAGATCGCCAACGCCGGCGTCCACACTGTCAATCGCCACGAACGGCTTACCAAAGGCTTCTCCGTGTTCGTCGGTCTGGCGCACGATCAGCAGTTTCCTGCCAGTCAATTTTTCATCTTTGATGGTGGATACGGTCGTCCCAATCACGCGTGCGATCAGCATGAGCGGCTCCTTTCAATAACCCTTGCCCGCCGGCGCTTTCTCGCCTTCGGTTTGTTTTGCAGCCTGTACAATCTTCACCCCGGCGCTGGCGCCGATGCGGGTGGCACCGGCTTCAACCATGTTTTCAGCGTCTTCTCGCGTGCGGATGCCACCCGACGCTTTGACACCCATACCCGGACCGACCACCCGCCGCATCAAGGCAACATCTTCGACCGTTGCGCCCCCGCCAGAAAAGCCGGTGGAGGTTTTGACATAGTCTGCGCCCGCCTCTTTAGCTATCAGGCATGCAAGGATTTTTTCTTCTTCGGTCAACAAGGCAGTTTCGATGATCACCTTGACCAATGCATCTTTGGAATGCGCCGCCAGAACCACCCCGCGGATGTCGCGTGCGACCATCTCAAGATCACGCGCTTTCAACGCCCCAACATTGATCACCATATCGATCTCGCTGGCGCCATTTTGCAACGCCACCTGCGTCTCATACACTTTGACTTCGGGCGCCGAGGCGCCCAGCGGGAAACCGATCACAGTGCAAACCTTGACCGGCGACCCTTTCAATAAATCGGCGCACAATGGGACATACACCGGATTGACACACACCGACGCAAAGTTGTAGCGGCGCGCCTCATAACACAATTGCGCAATTTGATCGTGCGTAGCGTCCGGTTTCAACAGGGTATGATCAATCATCGCCGCCAGATCTGCCTGCGGGGGGATCACGCCCAGAGTGCTGGTCAGACGCTCGGCACCGGCACTGATCACCTGCCCCACCTTATCGAAGCAGGTCGTCACGCAAAGCCCGTTGGCGCACTCGACTAAACAATAGGCGCCCTCCGCATTGGGCTGGCGCAGGGCATGTTCCTCCATTGCGATCAAAACTTCGCGAGTGATGATCTCGACCAGGGTTTCCACTTGCCGGCTGTCGATTGGCATGTTTTAGCTTCCCGTTTTCAGGTATTGTTTCTCAATTGCGGTGATCTTGGCAACGCGTCGAGCGTGACGATCACCGCCCAAATCCGTCTCCAGCCACACTTTGACGATCTGGCGCGCCAGGTTAACGGCGATCAAACCGGCACCGAGCGTCAGCAGGTTGGCGTCGTTATGCTCACGGCTGTTGATGGCAGTAGCGTGATCGTAACACATTGCCGCCCGCACACCGGGCAGCTTGTTGGCGACCATGCAACTGCCGATCCCTGCCCCATCCACCATGATGCCGCGCCAGGCTTTGCCCTGACTCACCAGTTGTGCCACAGCCAGGGCATAATCGGGATAATCGACCGCCTCGGTGCTATTGGTGCCGCAGTCGATAACCTCAAAATGGCTGTCTTTCAGCATCGACTTCAGGTCTTCCTTCATCGCAAAACCGCCGTGATCCGCGCCAATGGCGATCTCCCTGCCCGCCGGCGGTCGCTTTTCGGGCGGCGAAGGAGACTCAGGTTCGATTTGCGGAGGCGCAGATTGCCCTTGGGGGGAATCGCCCGGAAGACTGCCCAGTGTACGTCGAAGAACGCGCTGAACGATGCTGTGGATTTCCTCTTCCGGGATCGGGTTCATTGAGTAATCTCTGGTTTAACGGCTTGACGAAAAGGATGAAAAGTTGGATAATACAAGTGGTAGTGACCACATTACAACTTAGACAAAACCATCATACCACGTAGCAGACCATATGTCAAGAATCATTGATCCCAGAGATGCCCTCCCCAAATATTACCAGTTGGTGAACATTCTGCGCCAACAAATCGAAGAGGGCGAATTGACCCCCCTCCAACCGATCCCTTCCGAACGCCAGTTGGAGGAACTTTACAATATCAGCCGCACCACCATTCGGCAGGCGATCGAAATCCTCACCCGCCAAGGCTTTCTCTACCGCGAACACGGGCGCGGCACCTTCGTTTCGCCCCAGAAATTGCAAAAAGGCTTGTTCGAACTGACCAATTTCAGCGAAGACATGCGCATGCGAGGGCTGGAACCGGGTCAGATCATCCTGGACTTCGAACCCATTGAGGCGCCCCCAAAAGTTGCTCAGCACCTGGAATTGCCTGAAGCCAATCGAAAGGTCCTGCGCATCGAACGCATTCGCTTGGGCGATGGCATCCCCATGGGGTTGCAGACTTCCTACCTGGCTTTATCCGACAACCAGACCATCACCCGCCAAGAACTGGAGCGCTCGGGGTCACTCTACGCCATCCTGCAGGAAAAATTCCACATCATCCCCACCGAAGCCGACGAGACGCTCGAGGTGACCCTGGCAACACCTCGCGAAGCCACCCTGTTGCAGGTCAGTGAGGGCAGCCCTTTATTGCTCAGCGAACGAACGCTCTGGTCACAATATCGGCGGGCAGTCGAATTCGTCAAAATCCTCTATCGCGGCGACCGCTACAAGTACTTCCTTAAACTCACCCGTTGATCCCCCATGAAGGTTGCCATCAGCGCTGGAGCAAAACCAGCGCCTCGTTGGGCGCCAATGGCAGTGCTCCGCCTGAGATCTGTTCCAGGCTGTCTCGTTTGTTGGAGAGCAGCAATTCCCAGCAGGCTTGCCCCAGCCCGCCGCCCAGGATCAAAGGCAGCGAGCGGCGGCTGAAGTTCAACGCCACCAGCACGGTCTGCTCGTCGGTTTTTCGCAGGTACGCCAGAATCAGGCGCGGGTCTTGCGTCAACGGCAAGAACATCCCCCGTCGCAGCGCCGGGACGCCACGCCGCACTTGAATCAAACGTTTATAAAAATGAAACAAAGAATCTGCATCAGCGCGCTGCGCTTCAAGGTTGCGCCGGGTGTAATTGGGGTGCACTGGCAGCCAAGGTTCAACTGTGCAGAAGCCGGCGTTGGCAGTATCGTCCCACTGCATAGGTGAACGACAGCCATCGCGCCCCTTGTGGAAGGGATAATAGCGTTTGCCGATCGGGTCCTTGATCTGGCTGCGGCTGAGTTTGATGTCTCGCATGCCAATCTCTTCACCGTAATAAAGGAACGGCGTGCCACGCAGGGTTAAAAGCAGCGCAGCCGCAACTTTTAACCGGTCATCGTTCTCCCCTCGCCCATAGCGACTGCCGCTGCGCCGCACATCGTGGTTGTTCAAGACGTAGGTCGGAAAGGCATTGGCATTCAGCCGGTCTTCCCAACGTTGGATGGCTTTATAAAAGGCGCCAGCGTTCCAGCGGCTGTGGGTGAACTCAAAGTTGAAGGCAGCATGCAGCAGTTTCGAAGCGCAATACTGCGCGGCTCGTTCGGGGGTCGAAAGAAAGGTCTCGCCCACCAGATAGCGCTGCGGGTACGCATCGACCACC
>JBBIKU010000018.1:0-21858 GCA_037445245.1 Anaerolineaceae bacterium | reverse complement strand
CGAAAGTAGAAGACCAGACCCACCGCAGCGGGCGAATTGGCTTCGACCAGCAGCGAACCCGAGTCGCCCGCCTTCGACATCGGGGTGGTCAAAATTTGATGGTCGAAGCGTGCATCCCGCCCGTCGTGGTAACGCACCGTCACGGTCGTGTCCAACACGTTCACCGTTCCGAGGGTCAAGCCGCTGGTGCGCCCCGATTTACGCACCGCCATCCCCAGTTCGGCTTCAACAATGCCCTTGACCACCCCGATGTCGATGACCTCATCCAGCACATCGGCGTCCTGGCGCGGGCGCGCCACAGCCGCGTCGACGCCATTGACAGGCGTTGCCGGCGGCGGAGTCAGCGCCGCCAGCCAGGCTTGCCAATTCAGCCATCGCGCCAGGCACAGGCGAAAGCGTGTCCACCACGTCGGCGGTGGCTGCGGCAGGCTGTCGCCCAAAAAACGGATCGGCACAAAACGCGCCAGGTAAGCAACCGTATCGGCGTCAACCGTTCCGCCGTCCAGCGCAGCTGGCTGCAAGATCTCATCGCCGGGGATGGCGTCGTTACTGTTCGCCAGCACATGATTGTTGGAAAGGATCAAGCGCGTCCCGTAGCGGCGATCGCGCACCACCCCGCCGAAGGTGCCTGCCGAAACACGATAATGCCCGATGCTCACACCACCCGCTATGGGGCGAATGCGCGCCGAACGCTGGTTGAGCGCCCGTAATTCACCAACTTCGATCACGTCGGTCAAAATACCCTCCAGCTCCGAAGGCACCAGCGCCTGCGGCGGCAGGTCAATGCGGGGCAGCTTCCGCCGCACGAGCGTCACCACGGATAATCGTTCGGTGACCTGTCCGCTCACCGTCTTGTTCCCTACCCCAACACCCACCACGTTGGGGCGGGAGAGGATAAACTCGCGGTAGCGGTCTTTGATACGTTTCACGCCATCGATGGATTGCATCTCTTCCTCCCATAGGAATTGACGGTGATTGATGATGTCGAGCGCTCAGGCGCTGCAAAATGTTCCGCCTTTATCGTTCGTCTTGTTCGTTTCCAGTTTACCAAATTAATCAAGGATGCGAACAACATCTGTTAGGGGGGATGAGCAGTGAAGGAAATCCGAAGATATGGGGGCGCCAACATAAGCAACCCCCACCTATACACCCATTAATAACCATTACCAATGGGTTTTATTACCCGTGAGCAGGAAAGAATAAAAAACTTACAAACCTTACAAAAAAAAGAAATCTCCCAAAAGTACTTGCAATTCATTTTGATTCCGTATATACTGTGATCTGAAGTGGTAGAAAGTGGGCGAAAGTGGAGCGCCGGAATATTTCCGGCGTTTCGCATGTATAAGAAAGGTAGAACGCATGTTCCTTGGGCAGTACGAGCACGCCATCGACGAGAAAGGACGCACGACCATCCCGGCGCGCTACCGCGAGCTGCTCGAAAATGGCGCCTACATCACCCACGGCTTCGACCACAACCTGATCGTGCTCACTGCTGCCACTTTCGAAGACATCTACCAGCGGGTGAACAAAATGAGCATGACCGACCCTGCCACCCGCCTGATCAGACGGCTGATCTTTTCGAACGCCGACCGGGTTGATATCGACCGCGCCGGCAGAATACTTATACCACAATTCTTGCGCCAGGCTGCCAGCTTGGACGGCGCTGCCACCATCGTAGGCGTAGGCGAATACTTTGAGATCTGGTCGCCGGAAAATTGGGCTGGTCAAAGTGAATTGCTGCAAGATTCCGAAACCAACGCCCAGCGCTTTGCCGCTTTGGATCTATCGGTGCAGTGATGGCGAACAATGGCGATCCACCCATCGAGCCACCGCACCGACCTGTACTTTACCAAGAGATCATACTCGCCCTTTCCCCAAAAAGCCCGGGGCGTTACGTGGATGCAACTGTCGGCGCTGGCGGTCATACCTGGGGGATACTGGAGTCTAGCAGCCCACAAGGACAGCTACTAGGTCTCGACGTTGACCCCCAGGCGCTGGCTATCGCACGCCAGCGCCTTTCCCGTTTTGAGGGACGCATCCATCTGGTCGAGGCGTCTTACACCACGCTGCGACAGCAACTGCGTCGCCTGGCGTGGGAAGAGGTGGATGGCATCGTGCTCGACCTGGGAGTCTCGTCGATGCAACTGGAAACGCCCAAACGCGGCTTCTCTTTCCGCAGTGAAGGAGCACTGGACATGCGTTTCAGCCCTAGCCAGCCACTCACCGCCGCCGAGCTGGTCAACCGGCTCACCGAACGCGAACTGGCAGACCTGATCCGGCGCTACGGGGAAGAGCCGCAGGCGCGCCGCATTGCCCGCGCCATCTGCCAGGCGAGACCGTTGCAGACCACCCGCCAACTGGCGGAGGCGGTGGTACAAGCGGTCGGGAGGCAATCGTCCCGCCCCATCCACCCTGCCACCCGCACCTTCCAGGCGCTGCGCATGGCGGTCAACCAGGAGCTTCAGGCGCTGGAAACCTTCCTGCCCCAAGCGGTGGATGCCCTGACGGCAGGTGCCAGGCTGGCAGTCATCTCCTTCCATTCATTGGAGGATCGCCTGGTCAAGCAATTTTTCCGCCGCGAAAGTCGCGACTGCCTCTGTCCGCCACGCCAACCGCTGTGCACCTGCAACCATCGGGCATCGCTGCTGGAAGTCAACCACCGCCCGATAGTAGCGGACGAGGAGGAGATCAAAAGGAATCCGCGGGCGCGTAGCGCTCGCTTGAGAATAGTGGAGAAGCGTCAACTGGCATGACTTTTGCATGAGTCGAGAATAAAAAGAAGCGAAAAAGGTTACCATGACACGAACGATGACTCACGCATACCAACAAGCTCCCTGGAGGGTCCAAATGCAGCGGAGTGGGCTCTTCCTGCTGTGCCTGGTTGGGGTCGCGCTGGTTGCCGGTCTATACTTGAGCATCACCGCTCAGGCGGTTGCTGCCGGGGTGCAGGTGCAGGCGTTGGAAGCCCAGCGCGAACAAACCCAGCGCAACATTGCCAATGTGCAATCGCAACTGGCATTCCTGACCTCGGCAACCGAAATGGAAAAACGGGCGCAGGAAATGGGGTTCAGACCTTATAGCGCCGAAGAGCCGCTCTATCTGGTCATCCCCGAGTACCCCGGGCGGCAGACCGCCATTCTGGCGCCGCCGCCTTCTGCACGGGGGATTCCCCAACCGTTGATTTTGCCCAGCTACACCCAATCTTTGTGGGAGTGGCTCTTCCAGGGTATTTTGCCCGCTCAGGAAGATTAAACAGGAAGAATGCCGTGAAAACCCAGCTTTTTTCCCGTTTCAATCTCATCGGTTACAGCCTGACCTTGATCGGCGTCCTGATCGTGATTCAAATTGCGCGCATCCAGACCAGCCAGAGCGGGCTGACGCTCAAAGAAACCTCGCACAGAATCTATGAGTACAATAAGGAAACCATCTATCCCGAGCGCGGACATATCTATGACCGTTACGGGAATTTACTGGCTGGCAACAAAGAGGTGTACGAAATCGGAGTCAACCACGACACCGTGCGCAGTCCTGAAACCATTGCGCGCGACCTAAATGCCATCCTGGGGCTGGACTACGCGGAAACACTGGCAAGAGCCAGCACATCGCAAGAAGCGCGCCTTTACACCCCACTGGCGCGGGGCGTCTCGGCGCAAAAAGTGGATGAGGTCCAGGCAAAGATGAAAGAATATGCCGATCTTGCCAGCGACGGCAAACGCTCCCGGCAGGGTATGGCGACACCCAGCCTGAGGGGGCTCGAACTTCGTCCGCAACTTCAGCGCAGCTACCCGGAAAAAACCCTGGCGTCCAACGTCCTCGGGTTTTACACTTTTTTTGATCAAAAAAAGGGTCTGGCGTACTTCGGGGTGGAAGAGCAGTACAACGACTTGCTGAGCGGCAGACCGATGGAGATCATGCGTTACTATGACCCCAACATGGTGAGCGAGATTCCACCAGTGCCGCCCGGCGCCAGCCTCATTCTCACCATCGATCGCAGCATTCAGGCTGAAATGGAGAGGATCGTCGACAAGGCTGTAAGCGATCACAACGCCGCTTCGGGCACTATCATTATCCTGGACCCAAAAACCGGTGA
Organism: Anaerolineaceae bacterium; assembly: GCA_037445245.1. GTDB lineage: Bacteria > Chloroflexota > Anaerolineae > Anaerolineales > Anaerolineaceae > JBBIKU01. Next base: position 17,768 of record JBBIKU010000018.1, on the reverse strand, counting down.
AGTGCTCGCCATGGCGACCACCCCTCGCCTCGACCTCAACGAGTATTGGAAATTGAAAGAAGTCTTTCCCGACAACACCCCCTTCAATCGGGCTGTCGGCGAGACCTATGAACCAGGCTCAGTTTTCAAAGTCATCACCATGGCAGCCGCCCTCGACACCGAGACGGTCACCCCCAAAACGCCTTTCCTGGATACCGGTGTCATCCACATCGGCGGCTACAACATCTACAACTGGGACCGCAACGCCTGGGGTCCCCAGGATATGATCGGCTGCATGCAACATTCGCTCAACGTTTGCCTCGCCTGGGTTGCCAAAGAAGTTGGAGCGGCGGATTTTTATAGATATCTCGATAACTTCGGCATCGGAAAACGCACCCACATCGACCTCGCCGGTGAAGTCAACTTTCCGCTCTCCGTCCCCGGTGACCGAGACTGGTATGAGGTCAACCTGGCGACCAACTCGTACGGGCAGGGCGTGGCGATGACCCCTATTCAGTTTGCGATGGCAGTATCGGCGCTCGCCAACGACGGCAAAATGATGGCGCCGCACGTGCTCAAGGCAGTGATCGAGAACGGTCACCAGCGTAGCTTCAAACCTACCCTGGTAGGCACGCCGGTCAGCGCCAAAACTGCCCGAACGTTGACCGAAATGCTGGCGGTTTCCCTGGAACAGGAAGCTTCGACCGCCCTGGTGCCAGGTTACCGCGTAGCTGGGAAAACCGGCACAGCAGAGATTCCCGGTCCCCAGGGCTACACCTCCAGCCTCACCAACGCTTCGTTCGTGGGTTGGGGCCCCAGCGATGACCCACAGTTTCTGATCTACATCTGGATCGAAAAACCCACCAGCTCGCCCTGGTCGTCGGTGGTGGTGGCGCCAATTTTCAATGAGGTCGTCAGCAAGCTGGTGGTGCTAATGAACATTCCACCGGACGAGGTCCGGCATTACCTGTACCAACAAGGAGGTAACTAGTTATGCTGACGCTTACCGACGTTTTTGAAGCACTCAGTGGCGCCCGTCCGGATGGCGCCCCCCTGTATATCAGCGAGGCTGCCATCGATTCGCGGCAGGTGATCCCGGCGGCAATGTTCGTCGCCCTGGGTGGCGAACACCTAGATGGGCACGATTATGTCGGCGAAGCGTTTAAACGCGGTGCTCACCTGGCTATCGTGGAACGTGATTTGAGGCCTGAATTCCCAACCCTCGATCTGCGCAGCGGAACCGTTCCGGTCGGCGAACCGTTACCCCAACCGCCCTTCTGCCTGCTGGTTCCCAACAGCCTCAGGGCACTGCAAACCATCGCCGGATTTTGGCGGCGTAAACTCGATCTGAGAGTGATCGGCATCACCGGCAGTGTCGGAAAATCCACCACCAAGGAATTGATGGCGCAGGTGCTGTGCGAGCGGTATCACACCTTCAAGACCCCCGGCAACCTCAACAACGAGATCGGTTTGCCGCTCAGCCTGCTACGGATCGGGCGCGGCCACCAGGTTGCCGTGCTCGAAATGGGTTTCTACGTTTCGGGCGAGATTGCCTTTCTATGCGAGCTAGCGTTGCCGCAGGTGGGGGTGATTACCAATATTGGTACGGTGCACGCTGAACGTGCCGGAACTCAGGAGAACATCGCTCGCGGCAAAGCCGAACTGGTGCAGTCATTGCCGCCCGATGGCGCCGCCATCCTCAATTACGATGACCCATGGGTGCGCCCGATGGCTGAGAAAACCAAAGCTAGGGTGGTGTATTACGGGCTTGACCCCGCCGCGGACGTCTGGGCGGACAATGTCGAAGGCTTGGGGTTGGATGGCATCCGTTTCCGGTTGCATTTCCAAAATGAGGTGCTGCACCTGCGCGTCCCGCTGATCGGACGGCACTCGGTGCAAACTGCCCTGTGCGCTGCCGCCGTCGGCTTGGTCGAAGGGCTTGCCTGGCAGGAGATCATTACCGGTATGCAACGCTGTCACCCCCAGTTGCGGCTGGTCGCCGTGCATACCAACAACGGCGCCCTGCTGCTAGATGACACCTACAATGCCTCACCCGAATCTACCCTGGCGGCGTTGAATTTGTTGAGCGAGCTGGAAGGCAGAAAAGTCGCCGTGTTGGGTGACATGCTCGAGCTGGGGCGCTACGAACGCCAGGGACACGAGATGGTCGGCGTGCGCGCCGCCAGGGTGTGCAACGAACTGGTGGGAATGGGCGAACGCGGTAAAATGATAGTCGAGTCTGCCCGGCAGGCTGGTTTGTCACCATCGGCGATCCATTGGTTTGCTGATGTCGAACAGGTGACCGAATATTTAAAGGTACAACTCAAGGAAGGAGATGTTGTTCTGATTAAAGGTTCACATGGATTGCGGATGGACCGCATCGTCTCGGCGCTGGAGGCTACCTCATGAAAGAAACCTCTCTGACGCTGGCGCTGAGCACCCTCGGCTTTATGATGACGGTAATTTGGGGCGGTCCACTTGTTCGATTATTGCAATACTTAAAGGTGGGCAAGCTGATCCGTGTTGAGGGTCCTGACCACCACGTCACAAAAATGGGAACGCCCACCATGGGCGGGGTGATGTTCATCCTGCCGGTGGCATTGCTCACCATCATGATGAACGCCGCCTCTTTCCTTGGCTTGCCCGGCTTGGAACAATCGGTGATGCTCCCCCTGATTGTCATGCTCATTTACGGTGTCCTCGGCGCCCTCGATGACTGGGAGGGCATCCGCGGTCCCCGCCGCGGTGTGGGTATGCCAGGGCGCACAAAATTTTTCATCCAGGTTGCACTGGCAGGCGGGATCGCCTTCGCCCTGCGCTACGTGTTCATCGCACCGGAGATGTACTGGCCCGGTTTCGCCGAACCCTTCTCGCTAGGCGTCTTTTATATCCCAATTGCGATTTTCATCATCGTTGGCGCTTCCAACGCCGTTAACCTGACGGACGGTCTGGATGGCTTGGCTGGTTTGATCGCCGCCACCGCCTTTGCCGGCTACGGCGCGATTGCGCTGCTCATCGGACAGGTCTACCTGGGGCGATTTTGCTTTACGCTGGTGGGCGCTTTGTTTGGCTTTTTGTGGTTCAACGTTCACCCCGCCGAATTGTTCATGGGTGATACCGGCTCCCTCTCGCTGGGCGCCACCCTGGGAGTCGTCACCCTGATGACCGGGCAGTGGCTGCTGCTACCGATCATCGCCATTATCCCGGTCAGCGAGGCGTTGAGCGTAATTATACAGGTGGCTTATTTCAAGGCAACCGGCGGGAAACGCCTGTTCCGCATGGCGCCGCTCCACCATCACTTTGAACTGATGGGCTGGAGCGAAACGCAGGTGGTGCAGCGCTTCTGGCTGGTCGGGCTATTGTTTGCAATGTTGGGAATTGCGCTGGCTTTGGTGTGAAATGACACAATCATGGAGTGGAAATCGGGTTCTGATCGTGGGCGCAGCCCGGCAAGGGCTGGCTCTGGCGCGTTATCTGGTGCATCAGGGCGCGCAGGTAACTCTTAACGATCAAAAACCGGAAGAACAGATGCAGCCTGCCCGACAAGCCCTGGCTGGAATGCCAGTGAGATGGGTTCTCGGCGAACACCCGCTCTCACTACTCGATGACACCGATCTGGTCTGCGTGTCGGGCGGCGCCCCGCTGACCCTGCCGCTGATCGAAAGCGCTCGCCGTCGTGGATTGCCACTTTCCAATGATTCGCAAATCTTCATGGAAGCGGTCACCTGCCCGGTGATCGGCATCACCGGCTCATCCGGCAAGACCACCACCACTGCCCTGGTGGGCAGGATCGCAGAAACCGGCATTCCCGCTCCGCGCCGGGTGTGGGTGGGCGGAAACATTGGCGTCCCCCTGGTCGACCGGTTGGAGGACATCAGCCGTGACGACCTGGTCGTCCTTGAACTTTCCAGTTTCCAACTCGAGCTGATGCGCCATTCACCCCCCATTGCCGCCGTGCTGAACGTCACCCCCAACCATCTCGACCGCCATGGCAGCTTCGAAGCCTATCTTGCTGCCAAAGCCAACATTCTGGCACACCAAACGGCAGACGATATCGCCGTCTTGGGCAATGATGACCCATGCGCCCGAAAACTGGCAGACAGGGTGCGCGGTCGGTTGATGACCTTTGGTCTTGAACAGCCGCCGAAGCAACAAACAGGGAGCTATCTCCGCGAAGGTATGATCTGCCTTCAAGCGGACGGTGTTGAGCATCCCCTGCTGCCTGCTGATGCCAAGATCCGCTTGCGCGGCGAACACAACCGCCTGAATGTGCTGGCGGCTTGCACCATTGCCTTCGCCGCCTGAATACCGCTCGAAGCGATCGCCCCGGCAATTGAAGGCTTCACCGGCGTCCCCCACCGCCTGGAATTCGTGCGGCGCTGGAAGGGAGCCGACTGGTACAACGACTCGATCGCCACCGCCCCGGAACGCACCCTGGCGGCAATCCGTTCCTTTGAGCAGCCGCTGGTGTTGTTGCTGGGTGGGCGCGACAAAGATCTGCCCTGGGAAAGCCTGGCAGAATTGATTCATCAACGCGTCGATCACGTGGTCGTGTTCGGTGAGGCTGCCGAGAAAATTACCCGCGCGCTTGCAGCCCCGAACCACGGCAGCCGCCCTTATACCCTGCAGCGTTGTCGCGGGCTTAAGCAAGCGGTGGACGCCGCGGCAGAAATCGCCACCGAGGGCGATGTGGTGCTGCTTTCCCCGGGCGGCACCAGCTACGATGAGTTTCGCGATTTTGAAGAACGAGGAGAGTGGTTTCGCCAATGGGTGCAAGAACTTTCGTGAACACGCGCCCGGTTAGCAGCGAGGCAAAGAAGCCGCGTCCATTGCAGCTCTGGTTCGACGTGCCGATGCTGCTGGCGACGATCTGTCTGGTCATTTTCGGTTTGCTGATGGTCTACTCGGCAAGCTGGAACTACGTATTACGCAGCGGTGAAAGCGCCGGCTATATTCTCGGTCGTCAGCTAGTGTGGGTTGTCCTCGGTGCGATCTTTGCGGTGGCTGCCACATTCATTAACTACCACCGTTTCAAACGCTGGGTTCTGCCGATCATGGCAGTCACGCTGTTCTTACTCATTCTCGTGCTGGTCGTCAGTGACAACCCCATCGCACCCAGCCGGACCTTCTTGGGCGGTTCGGTTCAGCCTTCCGAGCTGGCAAAGATGGCAACCGTCATCTACCTCTCGGTTTGGCTGTATTCCAAGCGCGAACAGATCAACGACATTTCCCTGGGGCTGGTGCCATTGCTGGTCATCCTGGGGATTACCAGCGGTTTGATCCTGCTCCAGCCGGATCTCAGCGCCGCCGCCACCATCGTAATCCTGGGAGGTATCCTCTTCTTCCTGGCGGGCGGCGAACTGCGCCAGATCATTCTGGTTGTGGTCGTCATCAGCCTGTTCGGGTGGCTACTGGTCACGGTCAGTGACACCGGACGCACGCGTTTAGGGGAATACACCAGAGGACTAACGGAACCCCTGGATGCCTCTTATCACGTCAAGCGCTCGATGGAGGCAGTCGTGCGCGGCGGCATATTCGGGGTTGGCATCGGCAAAGGTGTCACCAAATTCACCGGTCTGCCGGTGCCTTGGACCGACAGCATTTTCGCCGTGGTCGTCGAGGAAACCGGCATGCTGGGCGGGCTGGTGTTGATTGGTCTTTATCTCCTCTTGTTATGGCGTGGACTGGCAATCGCCCACCGCGCCCCGGACCTTTTAGGCAAACTGCTGGCAGGCGGTCTGATTATCTGGATCGCTCTGGAGGCGATGATCAATATCGGCGTCATGGTCAATCTGATCCCATTCGCTGGTAACGCCCTGCCGCTAATGAGCGCCGGTGGTTCCAGCATGGTCGCTACGCTGACATCGATCGGCATCATCATGGGTGTTTCACGCGCCTCAGCGGCAGTTTCACAAACTCAAGAAGGGAGGACGTTCAGTGCGGTTATTGATCTGCGCCGGCGGGACCGGCGGCGGAGTGTATCCGGCGCTAGCCGTCGTTCAGGCGCTCGGCGATGAAACGCGTTCCCTCCTTTGGGTTGGACACGAGGGTGGTATGGAAGCTGGTCTCTTAGAACGCGCCGGCATCCCCTTTGCGCCCATCCCCGCCGCCGGCGTGCACGGGGTGGGTTTGCGTGCCCTGCCCCAGAATCTGTGGCGATTGGGGCACGGCACCCGCAGCGCTGCCAGAATCCTCAAACAATTTCAACCGGACATTCTATTTTTCACCGGCGGATACGTGGCAATCCCGGTGGCGCTCGCCGGACGACATGTGCCGACCCTGCTCTACGTCCCCGATATTGAACCGGGACTGGCGCTCCGGTTCGCGGCGCGTTTTTCAGATCGCATTGCCGTCACAGCCGAGGAGTCGCGCGCCTACTTTTTCCGTCGTACCGAGGTGGTCGTGACCGGCTATCCCATCCGTCCCGACCTGCGCGGCTGGGATCGTCGCAAGGCGCGTGCGCATCTCCGCCTCGATCCGCAACTGCCGGTGCTGCTGGTGTTCGGGGGTAGCCAGGGGGCACGCTCGATCAACCGCGCTTTGTTCGCCGACCTGTCCCAATTCCTGCAAAATTTCCAGGTCGTTCATATCAGCGGGCAGCTTTCTTGGAGCGAAGCCCAGGCGGCTCAGGCATCCCTACCGCAGCATCTCGCCAGCCGCTATCACCCCTATGCTTACCTGCACGAAGACATGGGGGCTGCCCTAGCGAGCGCCGATCTGGCGGTCTCGCGGGCGGGCGCCTCGGTTCTGGGTGAATTGCCATTTTTTGGGTTGCCCGCCATTCTGGTGCCCTACCCGCACGCCTGGCACTACCAGCGCGTCAACGCCGAATACTTGGTGCGCCACGGTGCAGCCGTGATCCTGGATGACAACCGCCTCCCCGATCATCTTTTCAGCCTCGCCCAGGGATTGATCAACGATGAAACCCGTCTGAAAGCCATGCGCCGCGCCTTGCAAAACCTGGCACAGCCGAACGCCGCTGAGGCGATCGCCGCTCATTTACGCCAACTGACACAAAAGAATACAAGAGTGAGCGGAGGGCGGGCATGGTCGGTTTGAATGTTCTCTTCTGGATCTTTGTGATTTTGTTCGCCGTCATCGGTTTGACCCGCGGCTGGGCAAAAGAATTGCTGGTCACTTTCTCGGTCATTCTGGCTTTATTCATTATTTCCGTGCTTGAACGCTTCGTCCCCTTCATCCGGGACAACCCGGTTCTGATGCAGGGAGCGACCTATTTTTGGGTGCGGGCGGCGATCACCATCGCTTTGGTTTTCTTCGGTTACCAGGGACCGAACATTCCCAAAATCGCTGCCACTCAGCGCTTCGTCCGCGAGCGCTTTCAGGATTCGCTTCTGGGCGTCTTCCTGGGAGCGATCAACGGTTATTTGGTGTTTGGCACGCTGTGGTACTACCTCGACCAAGCCAACCACCCCTTCCCCTTTATCCTACCTGCCCCACCAGGATCCGAAATCGCCGCCAGCGTCGAGCAGTTACTGGCTACCCTGCCGCCCACCTGGCTCAATTCGCCGACTATCTACTTCGCCGTGGCAATTGCATTTGTCTTCATGCTGGTGGTGTTCATATGAAACGGGTACATTTCATCGGCATCGGCGGCAGTGGACTGTCTGCGATTGCCCGCCTCCTGGCGGAGAGCGGCTACATCGTCAGCGGCTCCGACCAGATTCTCAGCCCGGCGGCAATTGAGCTGGCGAACGCCGGCTTACGTGTGAGCGAAGGACACATGGCGCAAAATGTGGCAGGCGTAGATCTGGTGATCCGCTCCTCCGCCATCACGGACGACAACATCGAGGTGCGGGCGGCGCGTGCCGCTGGGACGCCCGTCCTCAAGCGTGCCGAATTCCTGGATACTTTGACCCGCGACAAAACCGTCATCGCTGTTGCCGGTACCCACGGTAAAACCACCACCACCGCCATGATCGCCTGGGTGTTGAGCCAACTGAGCATGGACCCTTCCTATATCATTGGTGGAATTTCAAAAAATTTAGGCAACAACGCCCACGCCGGTAAGGGTGATTGGCTCGTGATCGAAGCCGATGAGTACGACCACATGTTCATCGGGCTGAAACCAGATTGGATGATTGTCACCAACGTCGAACACGATCATCCCGATTGTTACCCCTCCGCCGAAGCGTATCGCCAGGCGTTCACCCGTTTTGTCAGCCAGTTGAAGCCGGGTGGCACTTTATTGGCGTGCCTGGACGATCCCGGCGCCGCTGCAATGTTGGCAGCACTGCCAGCGGGTTGCCGAGCCACCACCTATGGCTTGGAAAGCCAGGCAGATTACCGCCCAATTGTCACTGGCGGTCAAAATTTCGCCAGCGCGACTCAGTGCAAAATCATTCACCATCACCCCAAAAGCAAACCGGCCTTTCTGACCACGATCCGCCTCCAGTTGCCCGGCCGCCACAACCTGAGCAATGCCCTGGCAGTGATCGCGCTAACGCACCAGTTGCGTATGCCTCTAGACAAAGTCGCTGAAGCTCTGGCGTCTTTCAGCGGCACGGGCAGGCGCTTTGAACTGCGCGGCGAAGCGAATGGGGTGACGATCATCGATGACTACGCTCACCACCCCACCGAGATCAAAGCCACCCTGTCCGCTGCCCGTTCCCGCTACGCCGGGCGGCGCATCTGGGCCGTCTGGCAGCCGCACACCTTCTCGCGCACCCAAGCCCTGATCGAGGCTTTCTGCGCTGCCTTTGACGACGCCGACCGCGTGTTGGTCACCGAAGTCTACGCCGCTCGAGAAAAACCCGGCGCATTTTCAGCCAGCCAGGTGGTTGAACGGATGACTCACCCCGCCGTCCGTTTCACCCCCACCCTGGCAGAAACCAGCCAGTATCTCTTGCAGCACGTGCAACCCGGCGACATGGTGCTGGTGCTTTCTGCCGGCGATGCCGACCGCATCGGCGGCGAAGTGCTGCAAGGACTCGAAAAGCAAACCGACGGGGAGAAAAGACGCCCATGAACACTGCAAACAGGATCCCCCTTCCGCTGGAAGCATTGCGCCAGTATTTCGGCAGCCATTTGCAGGAAAACGTGTGCATGGCTAATTACACTACCGCTCGTGTCGGTGGCATCGCCGATGCCCTGCTGATCGTCAACGACAGCCGGGAACTTGAAAGCGCATGCTGCCGCTTGTGGGAGATGGAAATCCCGATGACGGTGCTGGGCAGCGGTTCTAATGTTTTGATCAGCGACGCCGGTATCCGCGGCGTGGTGATCATCAACCGCGCTCATGCGGTTCGAGTCAACACCCACACCGATCCGCCCAGCGTGTGGGCAGAATCGGGCGCCAATCTGAGCGGGGTTGCCCGTCAGGTGGCGCTGCGGGGATTGAGCGGCATGGAATGGGCAGCTACCATCCCTGGCACGGTGGGCGGGGCAGTGGTCAATAACGCCGGCGCCCACGACGGCAATATGCAGGGCAGCCTGATTGTGGCAGAAATCTTGCACCGGGAATCAGGCAAAACCCGCTGGTCAAGCGAACAGTTCGGTTACGGTTATCGTAGCAGCATTCTTAAAGGCAAACCGGGAAAGGTGGTGGTACTGACGGCACAGATGAGATTGAGCCTCAGCACCCCTGAAGCAGTAAAGGCGCGCATGAGCGCCTTCAACACCCGCCGGCGGGAAACACAACCGGCGGGCGCCAGCCTGGGATCGATGTTCAAAAACCCCCCCGGCGATTACGCGGGACGATTGATCGAAGCCGCCGAGCTGAAAGGCACCCGCATCGGCGGGGTGGAGATCAGCGCCAAACATGCAAACTTTTTCATCAACATCGGTGGCGCCACTGCCGCAGATATTTGGAAGTTGATTCGACTGACGCAGGATAAGGTACAGCAAAAATTCGGTGTTCCGCTTGAATTGGAAGTCGAGACTTTGGGAGAATGGCAACCCGAGGATTAAATCGCCCGGCTGAAAGGACGAGGAGCAGGCAAAAATCATGAAAGACAAGATCCGCATCGCTGTCATCTTTGGAGGACGTTCCGGCGAGCACGCCGTATCGCTCATGTCGGCGCGTTCGATCTTGAGCGTCCTGTCGCCGGACCAATACGAGGTAACCCAGATTGGGATCACCGAGGATGGGCGCTGGCTGAGCGGCGAAAATGTGCTGGAAGCCTTCGCCGCCAGAAATACTGCCGGTCTTCTTCCGGTTACCCTGCTGCCCGATCCCGCCGATAACACCCTCTACGCCCTCCACCAGGAGACCAGCAGCAAAAACCTGCAACCCTTCGCTGCGCTGGATGTGATTTTTCCGGTGCTGCATGGCAGCTTCGGCGAAGATGGCACCATCCAGGGATTGTTCGAAATATGCGGGCTGGCGTATGTCGGCGCCGGCGTGCTGGGGTCCGCGGTGGGAATGGACAAGGCGCTCTTCAAAGACGTGATGCGCAGCCATAACCTGCCGGTGGTGGAATCCATTACGGTGCTGAGCAAACAGATCACCGCCGATATCGAGCCAGCCATCCGGCAGACAGAAGCCATGGCACCCTATCCGGTGTTCGTGAAGCCGGTCAATCTCGGCTCATCGGTGGGGGTGCACAAGTGCTTCAACCGCGCCGATCTCAAAGCGGGCTTGGTGGACGCTGCCCGTTATGACCGCCGGGTGCTGATCGAGCGCGGCGTCAACGCCCGCGAAATCGAACTCAGCGTGCTGGGCAATGACGACCCTCAGGCGTCCATCCCTGGCGAGATCCGACCGGTGGAAGCGTTTTACAGCTACACCGCCAAATACGTCGACGAACGCACCGAGTTATTGATTCCGGCGCCGTTGCAACCCAAGCAGGTCGCCCGCTTTCAGGAACTGGCGGTACGGGCGTATCTGGCAGTTGACTGCGCCGGAATGGCGCGAGTGGACTTTTTAATGGACAAGGAAACCGAGGAAATTTATTTGAGTGAGATCAATACCATCCCCGGTTTCACCAAGATCAGCATGTATCCCAAACTGTGGGAAGCCAGCGGGATTGCCTACCCCGAACTGGTCAACCGGCTGGTGGAACTGACGCTGGAACGAAAGGCGGAAGTGGATCGAATCGAACGAAGCTACAGGAGCGCAGGATGAAAGCGGGTAAACCGGCGGGGATGACGCGCGCCGAGCAGATTCGCCAGCGCCGCGCCCGGCAAAGCCAGGGAAAAACAAAGAAGGTGACCTACGCCGTGCGCTACGCCGCCGAAGCACCGTCTGTCTTCGTGCGGGGCGGGTTGGGAACGCCGGTGGTGCAGCGCGCGCAAAGCCGCGTGCGCCGCAAGATCGCCATCCCCCTGGGTAGCCCCGGCAGCGAGATGCAGGTACCCTCCCTGCCCATACTGCACCCCGGCTGGCGCCTGTTTTCAGGGTTGATAACGGTGCTCCTCAGCGCCATCTTGATTATGTCCCTCTCCTCTTCCGATTTCGAAGTCGGCACCCCTGAAATTCAGGGCATCCAACGCCTGAATCGCGGCGATCTGCAAGCCGTGATGAACGTGGAAGGTACGCCCATCTTCATGATCGATCCCCGCCAGATGACCGAGAAGCTGGTTGGCGCCTTTCCAGAACTGACCGGCATCGCGGTCAAAGTAAAAATGCCGCATCACGTCATCGTTTCAGCCCAGGAACGCGCCCCAGTGCTGGCATGGCAGTATGACGAGAAAACGTTGTGGATCGACCCCGAAGGCATGGTTTTTCCAATGCGTGGTGATGTGGAATATCCCCTGCTGATGGTCTATGCCGACGAAGCGCCACCCACGGTCGCCCTGGAAACAACAGCAGAAGATACCCAGCCAGCCGCCGGCGATAGCAATGAAAACGAAGACCAAAAGAAGGAGAAGCTGCTAACCCATCGCAAGGTCGAGCCGCAGGTAATGCAGGCAATCTTGTCACTGAGCAACCAAATGCCGGCGGAAACCGCCCTGGTTTTCAGTCGTCGTGACGGGTTGGGCTGGAGTGATCCGCGTGGTTGGGATGTATACATTGGCTCGTCGCTGGACGATTTGGATCTCAAGATGGCGATCTACAATCGCATCGTCGAAAAAATCGAGTCCCAGGGCATACAGCCGGGCATGATCAGCGTGGCACACATTCACGCACCCTTCTACCGTCTGGAGCAATAAGCAGTCATGGACGAACCGATTGTTGTTGGAATTGATATCGGCACCACCAAGGTCTGCACACTGGTTGCAAGGGTGGAGGGCGAGCACAACCTGCGTATTCTTGGGGTTGGCATCGAACCCTCGCAGGGTATCCGCAAGGGTACCATTGTCGACCTGGCTGCCGCCTCTCAATCCATCTCACGATCGGTCGAGAAGGCGCAGCGTTCTTCCGGTCTGGAAGTCGCTTCCGCCCTGATCAGCCTCGCCGGCACCCACATCTCGGCGGTCAACAGCCGTGGCGTGGTTGGCATTTCGGGGCGCATTATCGACTCTTACGATGTCGAACGCGCCCTCGAATCGGCGCAGGCGGTGGCAATCCCGCACAACCGCGAGATCATCCACATCATCCAGCGCGGCTTTGTGGTTGACGGGCAAGACGGCATCCGCATGCCGATCGGCATGCATGGCTACCGCTTGGAAGTGGAAGCCCACATCATCACCGCCGCCGAAGCCACTGTGGAGAACTTGCGTCAGTGTGTTGAATCGGCTGGTGTTCAGGTGTCGCAATTTGTGCTCAACCCGCTGGCTTCCGGTGAAGTGGTGCTGACCGATACTGAGCGACAAATGGGGGCGGTGGTGTGCGATATCGGTGGGGGCACCACCGATTTGGCGATCTACATCGATGGAGATGTGTGGCATACGATGGTGCTGTCCGTCGGGGGCAATTACATCACCTCCGATATTGCCCACGGTTTGCGCCTGCCCATCACCCAGGCAGAAGAAGTCAAAATAAAACACGGCTACGCCATCGAAAGTGGTGTGGCAGAAGACGATCTTTTCACCACCCATGCTTTCGGCGAAGACGCTGCCCAGCAGGTCAGCCGGCGCGATCTCGCCCATATCATCGAAGCCCGCGTCGAAGAGATCTTCCTGCTGGTGCTGCAAGAGATCAAACGTTCCGGTTACGACGGGTTGCTTCCCGCCGGCATGATCCTTACCGGCGGCGTCAGCAACCTGCCGGGCATTCGCAATCTTGCCAGCCAAACGCTGGGGTTGCCTGTGCGTATTGCCAAGCCAGAAAATCTGATCGGGTTGGTCGACCAGTTGCATTCACCGGCATATTCAACCAGCATCGGGCTGCTGCACTGGGCGCTGATGATGAGCGAAACGATCCTACCGCAACAGCGCCCGCACAGGAAAGGAGTGGATTTCAATTGGGAGTGGATGAAAAAGATGCTGAAGAACCTGCTACCGTGATCAAAACATAAACCGCATTCCTGCCGGGAATTACGGAGCACTTTTATTGAGGAAGGAGAACAGAATGGAGCACATTAAACAACCTCAACAGGCTGAAACCTTCGCCCGCATCAAGGTCATCGGGGTGGGCGGTGGTGGATGCAACGCCGTCAACCGCATGATCAACGAAGGCGTCCAGGGGATCGAATTTGTCGCCATCAACACGGATGGGCAGGCGCTACTGCAAACCAAAGCGCCGACGCGGGTACGCATTGGCGATAAAAGCACACGCGGTTTGGGCGCCGGCGGCAACCCCGAAGTCGGGCGCAAAGCCGCCGAAGAATCAGCCGACGATCTCTACGAGGTACTCAAGGGTAGCGATATGGTCTTCGTGACCGCCGGTATGGGCGGTGGCACGGGCACCGGCGCCGCCCCGATCGTCGCCCAAATCGCAAGAGAGATCGGCGCCCTGACCATCGGCGTGGTAACGCGCCCCTTCACCTTCGAGGGATTACGGCGCATGCAGTCCTCTGAGATCGGCATCAGCAAGCTGAAAGAGCAGGCAGATACCCTGATCGTGATCCCCAACGATCGCTTGTTGCAGATCGTGGACAAGCGATCCAGCCTTCAGGAAGCCTTTCAGGTCGCAGACGATGTGCTGCGTCAGGGCATTCAGGGCATCTCGGAACTGATTACCGTCCCTGGCTTGATCAACCTGGACTTTGCCGATGTACGCACCATCATGTCCGAAGGCGGCGCCGCCCTGATGGCGGTCGGAAAAGCCTCCGGCGAAGACCGTGCCCGTACGGCGGCTGAACTCGCAATTTCCAGCCAGTTGCTGGATATCACCATCGACGGTGCCCGCGGCATCCTCTTCAATGTCACCGGCGGACCAGGGCTGACGTTGTTCGAAGTCAACCAGGCAGCCGCCATTATTCGCGAGACGGCGCACCCGGACGTGAACCTGATCTTCGGCGCGGTGATCGATCCCAGCCTGGGCGATGAGATTCGCGTCACAGTCATTGCCACCGGCTTCGACCGCACCAGTACCAGTGTCCGTAAAGTCAGCGAACGTCCGGTTCGGTTGGAAGAACCGCCGGCAATTCAACGCCTTCGCCCGCTGGAGAGTGTGGAACAGCCGGTTAACAGCCAACCGATTCCCGCCGAATTCCAGGCGCGGGTGCTCAACACCGACGACCTCGACATTCCGGCTTTTCTGCGCAACCGTGGCAACCGTTAAATTGCCCATGCGTGCGCGGATGGGATGGCAGCAGCCTTGGTTCTCCCAACCCAGGCTGGAAGTTAATCCAAGACCGTCTGCTGGCGCGCTGCCAGCCAGGCTTAGGTTTTGTGTTTCATCTTTATCCAGGCAAGACCGGTATCGGCTAACCCGGCGATTGTCCAAACATTCTCCTTCCTCGGCAATTCCCGGCAGTCTTCACCCGGCAGCAGCGTCACCCATCCTCCTGGCACCAGGCTAAATCACTTTCCCCCGGCATTCGCCCCCATGCATGGGGGCGAATGCCGCCTTTAAGATCCTTTCAAAATAGCGCACTGTAGCCGGGAGCGTCGATCCCCGTCAGTAAGGCGGGGTCAGCAACCCTCGGGTACAAGGGCGGACTGTAGCTGGCATCGTCGATGCCGGTCGGCAAGCCGGGGTCGGCGACCCTCGGGTACAAGGGCGCGCAGAGCTCGAGATTTTGTAAACCCAATAAAAATGGGGCTGTCGCTCACAACAGCCCCATCCCTTCTCGTATTACCCTCAAATCGCTTCTGCAATTTGAGAAAAATCTTGTTTAGTACTCCGGCATTGGCGGAGTCGCCGGTGTTTTCACAGTCTCCGGCACATCTGAGATCAACGCCTCAGTGGTCAGGATCATGGCAGCAATCGAGGCTGCATTTTCTAGAGCGCCGCGGGTAACCTTGGCAGGGTCAATCACGCCACCCTTGACCATGTCGATGTAGTCATCTTTCAAGACGTCATAACCAACGTTCTTGTTCTTGCCCTTCGCCTGGGATTGGCGGATGTTCTCCACGATCACCGAGCCGTCTTTTCCGGCGTTCTCGGCAATCTTGCGCATGGGAACGTCAAGCGCTTTACGCACAATGTTGACACCAATCTGCTCGTCCTCCATGTCCATCTTGACCTTGTCCAGCGCCGCCAGGGCGTTGATCAGCGCCACACCACCGCCGGGGACGATTCCTTCTTCGACCGCAGCGCGAGTCGCCGAAAGGGCATCTTCTACGCGATGTTTCTTTTCTTTCAATTCAGTCTCGGTGGCAGCACCCACCCGAATGATCGCAACACCGCCAGAAAGTTTTGCCAATCGTTCCTGCAGCTTCTCCCGGTCATAATCGCTGGTAGTTTTTTCGATCTCGATGCGAATCTGCTCGATGCGACCTTTGATCTGGACTTCTTCACCCTTGCCGCCGATGAGGGTGGTGTTATCCTTGTCCGAGACCACTTTTTCAGCGCGTCCCAAGTCTGCCACGGTGACGGTTTCCAGCTTGCGCCCGGTCTCTTCGGAGATCACAGTCGCCCCGGTGAGCACGGCAATGTCTTGTAGCATGGCTTTGCGGCGGTCGCCAAATCCCGGTGCTTTGACTGCCAGCACATTGAGCATGCCGCGCAGTTTGTTCAGCACCAAGGTCGCCAGCGCCTCGCCGTCTACATCTTCAGCAATAATGACCAGATCGCGTTTGCCGATCTGCACCAACTTCTCCAGGATCGGGACGATGTCGGCAGCGGCTGAGATCTTTTTATCGTGGATCAGGATATGGGGCTCCGCGATGGCGGCTTCCATGTGCTCGGGATCGGTGATGAAATAAGGCGAGATGTAACCGCGATCGAACTGCATACCCTCGACGTATTCCTGTTCAAACTCGAGACCTTTGGATTCTTCAACCGTAATCACGCCGTCTTTGCCAACTTTATCCATCACTTCAGCGATCAGCTCGCCAATAGCGCGGTCCTGGGCTGAAATGGTGGCGACATTTGCGATTTCGTCCTTGGTGGTGATTTCAATAGCTTGATTTTTGATCGCATCCGCCACGGCTTTCGAGGCGGCTTCGATGCCGCGCTTGAGTAACATTGGGTTGGCGCCAGCCGCCAGGGTTTTCAACCCTTCGGTCACAATCGAGTGTGCCAGCACGGTTGAAGTGGTGGTGCCATCACCAGCGATGTCGTTGGTTTTGGTGGCGGCTTCTTTCAGGAGCTGAGCGCCCATGTTCTCGAAAGGATCTTGCAGCTCAATCTCTTTTGCCACCGTCACGCCGTCGTGGGTGATGGTCGGTGAACCGAATTTGCGATCCACAGCCACATTGCGCCCCTTGGGCCCGAGAGTGGCGGCTACTGCAGTAGCAACAGTATCGATGCCGTTCTTTAAGCGACGGCGAGCTTCTTCTGAAAAAACCAATTGTTTAGCAGCCATTGATTTACTCCTTGAAAGTTCCTTTAGAATGATGAATTCGTGCTATTTTTCAACGATTGCGAGCAGGTCGCTCTCACGCAGGATCAAGAGCTTTTTGCCGTCTACCTTAACCTCGGTACCCCCATATTTGGCGAACAGCACGGTGTCGCCCACTTTGACGTCCATCGGGATGTATTTTCCATCTTCATCGCGGTCACCAGGACCGACCGACAAAACCACACCCTTCTGGGGTTTTTCTTTGGCTGTTTCGGGTAACACGATACCGCCGGCAGTTACTTCTTCTTCCTCCAACGGTTCAACCACGACCCGGCTTCCCAAAGGTTTCAATTTGATCGTCATTACAGACCTCCTCTTGATACGTATGATGCGGGTAAGATGTCAACGATTTAGCACTCACTGCGTTCGAGTGCTAAATCGCCCAAATCATACCCACCTTTCCGCCGTAAGTCAAGGGGAGATGAGAAATATTAATAAAATTTATATACAGCGCGGAAATTCAGGCGTGCAGCAGAATATACCCCGCATAATGGCATCAGGGAAACTGTGAAGCCGAAGCCGCGGTGCAGATGCGTTCACTTGCCTGTACGATCGAGATGATGGTCTCATTATCGGCAAATTCGGCGCGCACCTCCCGCAGCACCTCCATCGCCCTGATGCAATAATCATCGTTTGGTCGGTGCATACCTGCCAAAACCGAGCCATAGGTATAGTAATACAGCACGGTAGAAGGAGATAGCGGCAGGGCTTCGATCTCGATCATTGGGTCGGTGGCGGGGTTGCACTGGCGTACCTCGCAGCTCTCCTCTGCCGTACATCCCCGCACGGCGCACTTGAAAGCCGGGATCGCCCCTTCATAATTGCGAGAGCGGAAATACACCACGCCCAGCACGCCGTAGGTATCCTGGTTGGTTGGGTCGAGCTGAAGGGCGCGCAGCACATTGAGCGAGGCGGCAAAGAATTCCCCCATCTGAGAATAGGTTCTACCAATCGCAACGTAGGGCAGCGGGTCCGGAATGCCAAGGCGGTTGTTGA
>JBBIKU010000017.1:0-22289 GCA_037445245.1 Anaerolineaceae bacterium | reverse complement strand
AGCCGCAGTATGGGCGTTGGGCGCCGCTGTTGCTCTACAGGTAGCGCTCTTCACCGCAGCCAATGCGGAGATCTACCGGCAATACCTTGCCCGCGAGCAATCCTCCCCCAGCATCGTCTTTTATCATCAGATCGAAAAAGAAGTGCTGCCGCAGCTTTCCGATCAGGCAGCGGTGGTCTATCGCGACTGGAGGGTGTACTTTCCACCCAAACCCGGCTGGCGGGTCGAAATGCATTGGGATTTCTTAAGCTATGAAGTGCTGGCGGCACTCGATCCAGATTTGATTCTGATCGAGCAAGCCAATGTGGCGCTCTTCGGAAACCCGGCGTCGGTAGAAATAGCGGCGAACCCCGCTCTGATGGCTGCCCTGCAGCGCCTGTACGCGGATGTGCCCGCAGACCGGGTCGAAGGCTACCGGCTGGTGTATCAAGATGGATTTGGTTGTGCCTTGGTGAAGGATTCGGTCTGGCAACCGCCCTGATGCCGCTCTGCTGCCCGCTCAGCGGGCAAAGAACGATTCAGCCAATCTGCACGTCGAAAACGCAGCGCTCAAAACCGACGGCGCGGCACTGGGTTTCCACCACGTGCACCTTCCGGCGCTCCTTGTCGGCGGCAATCGCAAAGGCAGATTGAAGATAATCGCTGAGACCCTGGCAATAAGGCGTATCATCCGCTTCGGAATTACTCTGGCTGCCGGCGATGAATTTGGTTTGCAGCGTCACCTGGGTCGATGCACCATCCATTCGCTCGGCTTTCACCCGTCCGTACCCCAACACAGCCAATGAAATGAAGATGTTCTGCAATCTTTCCGCCACGTTCATGACTGTCCATCCCGGAATCATGAACATCAAAGCGCTGTGCGCTTCATAACTGATGACCGCCTCGGCGAGCACACCCAGCAGGCTTGGATCGATTCCTCGCAGCTTTGCCGGCTTGACAGCATCAGCTTCGGCAGTCTGCTCTGGCGCCGCGGCGACTGGCTCATCGCTCAATTCCGGGATTTCTACCTGTCGGCTCTCATCCAGGCGACGCGCCCCCTCCAACAACAAGCTCAAATGATTGCGGGTGATCGTCCGCTCGGGAGCAACCGCCTCGGCATCCAGTGAGAAAACGCCCTTCTCCCATCCCAGCACCTGATAAACAGCCTCCTCGCCCGCCAGGTTGCCCCAACGGGCGTGTACCACGCCACCGGAATCGAACCACAGTTCAGCTTTCGACCCGGGGCTTTTCTCCACAATCAAACACGCGCTTTTCTGGTCTCTGCAATAATGCTGGATCAGATCAGCCACTGACATATCCGCAAGATTGCCTTTCATACTTGAACCGCCTTCTTTTCTTAAAGAGATTTACCACGCCTGTTGGATCGCCCGAACTGCCTGGTTGGTGAGTTTTCGATAAGGGCGGCGCTTGTCCACCATCAGCACCGCCAGAATAAGCTCGCGACCGTTGATGGTGAAAGGTCGACAAACCAGGTGCGACCCGCTCTCATCCCGCATCGAAATTTCGTCCATTACCGCCATCCCCAGATGTGAACTTACCTGCCCCGCCGTCTTTTGCGCCAACGCCACCACCGCCGCCTGGGTTTCGGGGTTCTCACCGTTTCCACTCGCCCACGCTAGCGGGAAACCCTCTCGGTCGGTGAGCACAGAAACCTGAAAGGAACCTTTTTGATTCATTTCCCGCAACAAACGCGATATTTCAGCGGAGTTCGTCATGATCACCTCCTCGCCTTTCAAGCCCTGGCATCAAGTGATTTCCTGCTGCACGTTCAAGATCACAGCATGGATAATGGTTTTGAGCGACTCAAACACGCCGCGGCTTTTAATGGCAACCGCTTCAATCACGGGCGAGCCGTTCAAATCGAGCGAGCGGCGCATGGTATCTGTCGTGACCGCGTTCGGCAAATCCTGTTTGTTCAATTGAACAATGAGGGGTATCCGTTGAGGGTCCACTCCGAGCGATTCCATATGCCTGAACTGGTTCTTCCATGCTTCGATGTTTTCGTCGATGCGATCGGGGGAAGAATCGGCAACGAACACCACGCCATCAGCACCGCGCAGCACCAGCTTGCGAGTAGCTTCGTAATAGGTCTGCCCCGGCACGGTATAGAGCTGAATGCTGGGAGTCAGCCCGCAGATCTTGCCCAGTTCCAGTTGCAGAAAGTCAAAGAAGAGCGTGCGGTCTTCGTTGGTCTTGAGCGAGATCAAATCGCCCCGCCGCTGGGGGTCAATTTGAGCATGGATCTGCTCCAGATTGGTTGTTTTTCCGCTCAAAGCCGGACCGGTGTAGACAATTTTCAGGTTTAATTGTTTAAGCTGCCAGTTTATATACATAATCGCCTAGCCCTTTCGCAACTCGTTCAGTGCACCCTCGATAAAATCACCCAGGTTGATATTTTCAATTTCCAAACGGGGTGTAATTTCACCCTCTTCCGGAGGGGTGGCGATGATGGTGCCGATCGACGCCGCGGCGTCGCGAATCACCATGCGCGCCCATCCCAGCGGAACATCGGGAGTGACCTGCACCAGCAGCACCAACGAATCACCCGCTTCGCAGATGAAAGTTGTCAGTTTTTTCCCTTCGCGCAGGATCAACTGACAATCTTCATATGCGCCCGAAAGGCGGGCGATCTCCTGGCTTGCCGCCATATCGCCGGCAACCAGTGATCCCAGCGCAGCCAGATTTATGTTGGCGCGCTCTCCTCGCGCCGACACCACCTGACCGGCACTGTCGCTGAGCATTAAAAAATATGCCGGCGTGCGCTCTAACAACTCGTCCAGTTGTTGATCGATTGCTTTCTGATGGGAGGGATACATAATCACACCCGATCGCAGATTGATCTGCCCCTGAGGGGAGATAGAACTACTCATGATACACTCCTTGACCAAGAAGATTTAGCAAAACAGCATGGGTTCATGGCTCATTTTCCTGTTTGTCATCATCCGAGTAGAACAGACTATCATAGGCGTTGTTAAAATCATCCGCAGTGCTCTTGCCCGGTAGAGCTTTTGCCTCAGCCGGTAATTGAGCATCCACCACCCGGCTTAGATCCAGTGCGGCTTGGCGGGCATAGAACCAGACTGCCCCCAGCCGATCGGTATACGCCCCCCGCTCGATGATCACCATCACCAGGTATTGGGCACCCACGTTGATTGAATAAAGGTTGCGGTGCTTCCCCTCGCGATACGCCAGGTAAACCGCCCCCGCATCGTCATCAATCGTGCGACCAGCTTCCATCAGCGTCGCAAAACCGCCGCTCATCAATGCCGAGAGCGTCTCCTCCGGCATGTCGCCCAGCTCTCCGCATTTAGCGTAAACCCGACCGTAGATATCGCTGAGCAAGGCTGCTCTGGCGTTCAAGTCAGTACACAATTGTTGCAAGATGGTGTTAACAGGTTCCAACCGCTGCCTCACAGACACAAATCTTAATTCTTCGATCAAGAACATCGTTTTAATTTTTGGGCAGGCATTGAGTTAACAGCAGTGCCGGCGATGATCGGATTAGAACTGGCAGAGATCGGTGAGCGTCGATGAAATTGAGGTATCAGCGTGCAATCAGGTTTCGCTGCTTATGGTGATTCTAATAGACTTTAACAAAATTTCTACGGCTACCGGTTATTGCAAGGTCTTTGTAAAGTAGGGGTTGTGCTTGACAGTTGGTAAAAGTCAGCTATACTGACAGAGATAAGCTGCCATTAATTCAGGTTTACCCGATAGTTGTTGCGACGCAGCCAGGAGGGAAGCCCGATGAAACTTACACTTTGGGATATTCTTGCCATTATGACCCTGTTGGCGTTGCTCTTCATGGGCATCATCTTCCTGCAAATTTTCGTTGATCCATTTTCCACCATCAACCCTTTCCCCCCGTCAACCCTGCCGCCGACCCTGATGATCCCCAGCGCCACCCCAACTTTGCGCAGCTTACCCCCGACCTGGACGCACACGCCCCAACAACCGGGGTTGTTTGCCACCCTGCGTCCGACCTCGACCCTGCTGCCCACCGCGACCGGTTTTCGCCTCCCGACCTTCACCCATACCCCCACCCCGACTTCAACCCCAACCAACACGCCCACCATTACCAACACAGCGACCATAACCAATACGCCTAAACCGACCCGGACAAGAACGCCAGTTCCACCTACCCCGGATCTTACCGAAACTGAGAGTATTGCATTGACGCAAACCGCAGAAGCAGGCAGCCCCTAATATGGCAGATACGATCAGCCCCCAAACCTTCAACCACCTGGTTTTGCTGGCAGCGCTCGAAATGGACGCCAAAGAAGCGGACTACCTGCACAACCAGCTCAACCTTCAGTTGGATGCCATCCGCGAGTTGGAAGCCATTCCGCTCGATGATGAAATCCCGCTCACCACCCACGGCGTGCCCTACACCGAGCAGACCAGCCAGCCGCCGCGCCCCGACCAGTTGCAGCCTGGCGATAACCCACAGGAGATCATGGCGCAGGCGCCGCAGGTTGAGAACAGCTACATCGTCGTGCCGGATATCCCTCACGCCGATCTCGAATAGCCCATGCAGCTTTGCGATTACAACGCCCACGAATTGGTCGATCGGTTGCGTCGCCGTCAGGTATCCGCGGTCGAGATTCTCGAATCTTGCCTGGCACGCATCGCTGCCATCGACGGACGTCCCGGCACGCTGAACGGTGGCAGCCAAACCGCCCCCGATGACGATGTCAAGGTGCACGCCTTCATCACCCTCACCCCCGAGCGCGCCCGTGCCCAGGCTGAGGCGGTCGATCGTCGTCTAGCTGCCGGTGAAGACCCGGCGCCGCTGGCAGGGGTTCCGGTCACCATCAAGGACATCTACTGCGTGCAGGGGACGCCCTCCACCGCTGCCTCACGCATGTTGGCGAACTTCATCGCTCCCTACACCGCCACCCCGGTAGCGCGCCTGGAAGCTGCCGGCGCCGTCATACTGGGTAAAGTCAACCTAGATGAATTCACCTACGGATCTTCCAACGAATCCACCGCCTTCCAGCCCTGCCCGCGCAATCCATGGCATCCCCAGCGCGTTCCCGGCGGCTCCTCCGGCGGCAGCGCCGCCTCGGTGGCGGCTGGCGAAGCCCCGCTCTCCCTGGGCACCGACACCGCCGGCTCGGTGCGCCAACCGGCTGCTTTTTGTGGCGTAGTCGGGCTTAAACCCACCTATGGACGGGTCTCGCGCTACGGGCTGATCGCCTTCGGCTCTTCACTCGATTGCCCCGGACCAATCGCCCGTAGTGTGCGCGACGCCGCCCTCATGCTACAAACCATCGCCGGCGTCGATCGGCGTGACAGCACTACCGCCAACCTGCCGGCGCCCGATTTCCTCACCGAACTGGAACATGGCGCGCGCGGCATGCGCATCGGCTTGTCACCCGATTATTTTCGCATCACCTACCCCGACCCACAAAGCGGTGAATATGTTCAGCAACCGCTGCCGGCGGAAATCGAAACTAGCGTGCGGCATGCCGCCCAAAGACTGGCGGAGATGGGGGCTGAGATCGTGGAAGACGTCCCCATGCCCAACACCCGTTACGGCATCCCGGTCTATTTCGTCATCAGCCGCGTTGAATCCGCCTCAAATCTGCACCGCTACGACGGAGTCAAATACGGTTACCGTACTTCGCAGGTCGTCTCCGATTTGCGCCAGATGTACCGCAAGACGCGCGCCGAGGGCTTCGGCTTGCAACCCAAGCTGCGCATCCTGATGGGGATGTACGTCAGCGCCAGTCAGTACAGCGCTCGTTACTACCAGCGCGCCTTACGGGCGCGCACCCTGATCCGTGGCGATTTCGAGCGCGTCTTTGACCCTCAGGGCAGCTACCGCCTGGACGCCCTGCTCACCCCCACCACCCCCACCACCGCTTTCCCGCTTGGGGCGGTTTACGGCGACTCGGTGCTGATGCAGTACGCTGACCAGTTGACCGTCCCGGCCAACCACGCCGGTATTCCGGGTATTTCATTGCCCGCCGGTTTGGATAGCGGCGGCTTGCCGATCGGTATCCAATTGCTGGGCGCAGATTACAGCGAAGCCCGGCTGCTTCGCATCGCCCGCGCCTACGAAGTTGCCACCCAACAGGACGAGTGGCGGCTCGGTCGCCCGCGGGTTTTGGAAAACCTGTAAGTCTCTCCATCTCATTCTCTGCTTGTAAATCATGTCGATTCACGCATCACGTATCATCATCGTTGCCTCGCTTTGCCTGATCATCTTTTCCGGCTGCACGCCTGTGTCCGTCGATGGCGGATTCATTACCGAAGCCAACTCACCAACCAACCAGGTAACCATACCCGCGTATGAATCAGATTTTTCCATAGGCGACCAGGAAGCGCTCCTGAGTACCCAAATGCCTATGCTATCTCCCACAATCAATGGAAACACGACGACACCTGCGCCGGTTCTTGCCACCCCCACTGCCAGGGTCTTCACGGTGCAGGAGTGGCGCATCCCGGAAGACTGCACTGCCGTACCCCAGGCAGAGTTCGAGATCGAACTGGTTGCCCTGATCAACGCCGAACGCACGGACCGCGATTTGACGCCGCTCGAAGTTGAGCCGCGCCTGGTCTCGGTGGCTCGCCGCCATACCACCGACATGGCATGCAACCGTTTCTTCAGTCATACCGGTTCGGACGGGACTTCACCCTTCGCCCGTATCCCCGCCGAGGATTACACCTTCTCCATTGCCGGCGAGAACATCTACGGCGGCAAGGAGCACCACAACGACCCGGCGGCAGCCTTGCTAGCCTGGATGCGCAGCAGCAGTCACCGCGCCGTCCTGATGCATCCCGATTTCTGTCACATCGGTGCGGCATACCTGTTCAATTCCAACAGCCGCTTTGGCGGCTATACCACCGCCGTATTTGGGTGTCCCGATTAAGCCCGTTCAGCCGCTGCTCCCCCAAGTCGGTTGTTCCCTTTGGCAATCCAATTTCCTGCTAAAATTAGGGTGCACCCTTTCGCACCACCTGTTCACCGGATTGAAGCAACGCCATGGAAAACCTTCGCATTACAAACCAATTCGACGCCAAATCCGATCTGGTTTTGTATCACGGCGATACACTCGACCTTCTGAATACATTACCGGATGAGCTGGTCAAACTGGTTGTAACATCACCGCCATACAATCTTGGCAAACCGTATGAAACGCGAATAGATCTTCAAACCTATTTAGATCAGCAAGAATCCGTAATTCGCGAGTGTTACCGTGTGCTGCGAAACGATGGAAGCATCTGCTGGCAAGTCGGCAACTATGTGAAGAACGGGGAAATCATTCCTTTGGATCTGGTCTTGTACCCGATTTTTTCAAATCTGGGATTGAAACTTCGCAATCGAATCGTGTGGCACTTTGAACATGGGCTTCACGCCAGCAAGCGCTTCTCAGGCAGATACGAAGTCATCTTGTGGTTTACGAAAAGCGAGGATTACACATTCAATCTGGATGCGGTTCGCGTTCCGCAAAAATACCCCAACAAGAAACATTTCAAGGGACCCAAGAAAGGGATGTATTCAGGAAACCCTTTGGGAAAGAACCCGACAGATATTTGGACAATCCCCAACGTAAAGGCAAATCACGTTGAAAAAACAATGCATCCCTGTCAATTTCCGGTCGAGTTGATCGAGAGGCTCGTCCTATCGATGACGAACGCAGGGGATTGGGTTTTCGATCCTTTCATCGGCGTTGGCACAACTGCTGTTGCAGCGCTGATACATCAACGAAAAGCTCTCGGCGCCGAGATCGTGGAAGATTATATAAAGATCGCCCTCGAACGTATTCGCATGGGAGAACAAGGCGCCCTCCGTATTCGACCCATGCAGCGTCCGGTGTACGACCCGAACGGCGATACCCCCAACGTCCCACCTGCAACGATTAAGTTGGGGACAAGCGGGCAGCAGATGTTGTTCGAAGAACCGGAGAAGTACAACCAGGAACGGGATCATGAAAATAGTCTATGAATACTCCCATCTGGGAGGATCCGAGATTCTCATGGTGCGTTATCCACAAATCGAACGCGATATCTACGAAGTGATCCAATCGGTTGAAGCCCGCCGGTTGAAAGAAAGTCGGGAAAAAACAAAAAAGGGAAGTATGCTCTTTTCTCCCACCGACATGAATGCCCAGTTCAAAGAACAATTTAATTCGCGCGACTACACCGAGATCAGGGATACCTACACCATAACTGTTCCCAATTGCGCGCATGAAATTCCCGGTGCTTACAAACAAATCGACTTCTGTAAAGAAAAAGTGCTGGTTGAAGTCCAGTTTGGCAAATATGCGTTCAGGTTCTACGACATGGCGAAATTTCAATACTTCTTCAATGAGAACAAGGCAGATGTGGGGGTTGAAATTGTTCCTTGTCATCAATTACACCGCCATATGTCGAGTGGCGTCTCTTATGGTGAGCAATTGGTGTATGATATTGAAAGACTCAAACGTCATTTTCCAGCCGTTCCGATAAAAATAATCTTGGTCAGCGCAGATGAATAGAGATCACCTCACAGCGAGTCCACTATGACCCAGTATGAAGCCGTCATCGGGCTGGAGACTCACATCCAGCTCAACACCGCCAGCAAGATCTTCTGCGGCTGCAAAGCCGATTTTTGGCTCGATCCGCCCAACACCAATATCTGTCCGGTTTGTACCGGATTACCGGGAGTGCTGCCGGTATTGAACCGGGCTGCGGTCGAAAAAGGAATGCTGCTCGCTGCAGCCATGCACGCCGAGATTCAACCGGTTTCGTACTTCGACCGCAAAAATTACTTCTATCCTGACCTGCCCAAGGGCTACCAGATCTCACAGTACGACCAACCCCTGGCGAGCGGCGGCTGGTTGGATCTGCCCATGCCGCAGGGATACCTGCGCAAAGTGAGCATTACCAAACTGCACCTCGAAGAAGACGCCGGAAAGACCCGCAACGAACGCAAGCGTCGCCTGATCGATTTCAACCGTTGCGGCGTTCCGCTGGTCGAGATGGTCACCGCTCCCGACCTGCGTTCGGCGGACGAAGCCGCCCAATACCTGATCCGACTTCGGCAGTTGCTGCGCTGGCTCGACATTTCGGAAGCCGATATGGAAAAAGCCCACCTGCGCTGCGACGCCAATGTGTCGATCCGCCTCAAAGGCACTCAACACCTCAACCCCAAGACCGAGATCAAGAACGTCAACTCGATCGACGCTGTGCGCGATGCCATTGCCAAGGAGATCGAACGCCAGATCCGTTCGGTCGAAGCGGGCGAGACAATCCAAGCCTGGACGCTTGAATGGGATGAGGACGCTGGCGTGCTGCGCAAAATGCGCTCAAAAGAGACCGAAGCCGATTACCGCTATATTCACGAACCCGACTTGCTGCCGCTTCGCATCGATGAGGAATGGAAGCAAACCGTACTGTCGAAAATGCCCGAACTGCCACTCGAATGTCGGGCGCGCTTCATCGAACAGTACGGGTTGCCGGAATACGACGCCGACATCCTCAGCGGCGAGCGCAACCTCGCACACTATTACGAACAGACCGTCCACCTGTACGGCGATGATCCCAAAAAAGCATCCAACTGGCTGATGAACGATGTGTTGCGGATATTGAATGAAAACAAACTCACCGCCGATCGGCTGCGGTTGACGCCGGCGTATCTGGCTGAGATCCTGCGCATGGTTGACGGCGGCGGCATCAACATTTCCACCGGCAAGGCATTGCTGACCAAAGTGGAAGAAAGCGATAAAGCACCGACGGAGATTGTGGAAGCGGAAAACTTGGCACAGGTCAGTGATGACGGCGCCATTCGCGCCGTATGTCAAGAAATCGTTTCCGCCAATCCGAAAGAAGTCGAGTCGTACCGCAGCGGCAAAAACACCTTGATCGGCTGGTTTGTCGGTCAGGTGATGAAACAAATGCGCGGCAAAGCCGATCCTGGACTGGCGCGCCGCATTCTGGAAGAATTGCTCACTGAGTAACGCACCCCTTTTCGAAGTCAACCTGCGTCCCGCCGTCGCTGCCGATGCGTCCGCCATCCGGGCTTTGATCCGCCGCCTGCGCATCAATCCGCTCGGGTTGAACTGGCAGCGTTTTATCGTCTGCGTAGATGCGCAGGGCAGAATGCTCGGCTGCGGGCAGATCAAAACGCATCGGGGTGGCTCACGCGAACTGGCGTCGATTGCCGTAACGCCCGAATACCAGCGCCGGGGGGTGGGGAGTGCCATCGTGAGCCGTTTATTGAGCCGTGCCCGCCCGCCCATCTACCTCACCTGCAGGGCATCGCTGGGCGCTTATTACGCCCGCTTCGGTTTCGAACCCACCTCCGCCAACACCATGCCAGTTTATTTCCGGCTGGTGCGCAAGCTTGCCGGGCTGATCAGGAAATGCTTTCCGAATTTCGAGGAACTGTTGGTGATGATATGGCGCGGTTGAACCCGCTCAGGAATCCCAGGCTTGTATGAGCCGCTGGTAGGTTTCCCCCAGCTCTTCCGGCAGCACCCGCACCGCTGAAACGGTCGACATGAAATTGGTATCGCCCGCCCAGCGCGGCACAACGTGAAAATGCAGGTGCCCGACAATCCCCGCCCCAGCAGCTTCGCCGATATTGGCACCAATGTTGAAACCTTCCGGTCGATATACCCGCCGCAACACCTGCTCGGCATGGCTGATGGTGTCGATCAGGTCAAGTCGTGTGTTCGAGTCCAGGTCAGCCAGCAGTGGCAGGTGCGCATTGGGCACTACCATCAAGTGACCACTGGTGTAGGGGAAGCGGTTCAAGATCACAAAGACCCGCTCACCTCGATAAAGCAATAAGCTGGCTGGGTCATCGGTGTGCTTCAGCGCGGCGCAAAAAATGCATTCAGCCGAACGATTATGTTCCATGATGTATTCCATTCTCCACGGTGACCAGATTCGTTCCATAACATCAATCCTTGCCAGGGTTTATCCGGATACCTCATTTTAACCGCGAAGCCGCATCCAGGAAAGCGCGCCTTTTGTCCCCAGATATTACAGCCCCTCATGGCACCGGGAAAAGAAAACGGCGCGCCAAAACAGCCCCGGCGGCTGGCACAACCGGCGCAAAAGCCAGAGTGATTTATTGAACTTTTTTAAAGCGGTTGGTCAACGTGTAGGTAATGTAATTTTGCCAGAGCGGGATCATATGCGACTGGCGATAATCGTGGGTCGAGAAGGTCTGAAAGATCACCCGACCCTCCATACAAGTCGCCAGCGTCCCGTATTGTGATTTTTCACGAGGATGCAACCCTGCCAGCAACTCGGCATCACCGCCGCTGCCCAGGCGTATCTGGTCGCCAATATCGCCCACCCACCACGGCACCGCCGTAATCAGCGGCGCCACCACGTTGGGATGGCTGAACAACTCGTGTTCGGGGTTCAACCAGTACAGCGAATAATTGAGCGGACTGTCACCATCGGCGCGCTGCCAATCCCGCTGAAAAGCAATGCCACATTTCGATAGCAACGGAGAAATTCTGCCGCTGGCGATTTTATCCAGGTACCATATCTCCGCAACCAGCGCAACATCGTCATTGACCAGATCCAAAATAACATCCCAGAACTCACCTTTGACGGCTTTTTTGGATTCGGCAGCGACGATGATCAAATCCCACGGGGTGGGCGAGTTCAGGTGCGTCATGAAGTTGCCCAAGGCATCGCCGACTTCGACAACCTTGCCGCCCTTAAAACTCATCCCGCTCAGGGCGCGGTTGACCCACGGCGTCAGCTCGTAATAAGAACGAATATCTTCGTACACCAGGATATTGGCAGACTCGATACGCGCTTCGATATCAAGCGTTGCCTCAGGGGTAGGCTGCGCCGTTTCGGTCGCTTCAACTCCCACCGTGTAGGTGGGATAGGGGGTGTAAGTCGGTTGCTCCACTACCACATCGGGCGACTGCTCCGCGGTTGTTTCTGCATCCAGAGCTACCTCGGTCTGCTGCACCGCGGTTGTTTCTGCATCCAGAGCTACCTCGGTCTGCTGCACCGCCAACATGGTTTGTTGCACACCCAGCGCCATCTCGGTCTCGGCAACGCCGGTGATGTCGCTCGGCGCCGGCAGGCTGCACGAAAGCATCACCAGCAATGCCAATCCGATCATCAACCCTTGTTTCGAAGATCGCATTTCAACCATCTTCTCCTCCAGATCACGATATGTATAATTGGCGGTGGGTAAGCTCTTGCCAATATGTAGCCGCTGTCAAGAACGAACATCCCCACCCAATAAATGCACATGCAACACTCACCTTGAAGTCATTATACAACGACAATTGAGATATTCAATCCTCCAAAATTAAACGGGATTCACAAAACAGAAACAAGCCCACCTCCTTGTTGGGTATGCTACAATAAACACACATCGGTTTCGGCGTAAATAACCTGCACGGGAAAAAATCCAATGACACCAATATCCGAATTACGACCATCGCCCATCGCGGGACGATGGTACAGTGATGATGCCGACCGCCTGCGCCAGAAGGTTGACCAGTACATCAACGACGCCAGGATTGCGCCCTTGAACGGCGAAGTGGTGGCGTTAATTGCGCCGCACGCCGGACACCGCTATTCGGGTCGCACCGCTGGTCACGCCTATCGCGCCGTCAAAGGCTTGAAACGCGATCTGGTAGCGGTCGTGGCGCCTTTTCACGCCTATCACCCATCCCTGCTGCTGACCTCGGCGCATCAGGCATACGCCACCCCCTTGGGACCGCTGTGGATTGACCGGGAAGCCGTGGCGGAACTCAATCAGCGCCTGCAAAGCCGCTCCGGACTGAAATTGACCGCCATCGTCTACGACGAGGAACACGCCGTAGAGATCCAGTTGCCCTTCCTGCAGCGCTCACTGGTGGGCGACTTTCGACTGCTGCCGGTGATGGCACGCGGACAGTCGCTGGAGATCGCCAAATCATTGGGAAGTGCCCTCGCCGACGTGCTGCGTTCGCGTTCCAGTCTGCTGATTTCCAGCACCGACCTGTCGCATTTCTATCCCGAGCCGGTAGCTGACAAGCTCGACACCGAAATGTTGCACCAGATCGCCTCCTTCTCGCCCGAAGGCGTGCTCGAAGCCGATTGCAGTGGCAGCGGGCTTGCCTGCGGCGCAGTTTCGGTGGCGGCTGTGCTGGTTGCCGCTCGCCAAATGGGCGCCAATGCAGTCGAAGTGCTGGATTACAGCACCTCTGCCGCAGAGACGGGAGATTACGAATCGGTCGTCGGCTACGGCGCGGCGGTCATCCTCAAACGCCCCGAATGAGCAACGGCTGCCTCGCCTGCCCGCTGCCAGGCAGGTGACCATGTATGTCCAGGTGGCGGTCAACGTGCCGCAGGTAAGCAGCGTTTTTGATTACCATCTTCCGTCAGAGCTGGAAGGACGGGTGACACCCGGATGTCTGGTGGTTGTCCCTTTCGGAAAACAAATCGCTCAGGGCGTCGTCTTAAAAATGGTGGAGCAGCCCCAGGTTATCGAAACGCGCCCGGTGAGTGCCCTGCTCGATTCCACCGCGGTGCTCACACCGCTGCAGATGCAACTGGCACAATGGCTGGCAGATCAAACCCTCACCCCCCTGGCTACCTGTCTGCATTTGATGATTCCGCCCGGCATCAGCCAGCATGCCGATACGCTCTACCGCCTCAACCCGCACCCACCCGAAACAAAACCTTCTGATCTCACCCCTTTGCAGCAACGCCTGCTCGCCCTGTTGCAGCGCCGCGGCGACCTGCGCGGTCGCCAGTTCGAGGCCACCTTCCGCCATCAAGACTGGAAAGCCTCGCTGCAATCCCTGCTGCGGCGAGGATTCCTGACCAGCCAGGCGGTGTTGCCGCCGCCCGCCACCCAGCCAAAAATGGTGCGCACCGCTCGCCTTGCCCGCACCCCGGCCGAAGTCAATCCGGGCGAACTCGACCTGGGCAAAGGCGCTGCCGGGCAGCGCCGCCAGGAAATTCTGGACTTCCTGAAAAATGAAACGTTGCCGGTACCGCTCGCCTGGGTGTTCGCCGCCTGTCCCGGCAGCACCCTGAACGATTTGCGCCGCTTGGCGGAGGCAGACCTGATCACGCTGGGTGAAAGCGAAATCTGGCGCGATCCGGTCGAGAACGTTGCGATAGAGCCGTTCCCCGAACCGCAATTGACCGTCGAGCAGTCAGCCGCGTGGGAGTGCATCCGCAACCAATTGCGTCAATGCGCCCAAGGCGAAGAGTCCAAACCGGTCCTGTTGCACGGCGTGACCGGGTCCGGTAAGACCGAGATTTACCTGCAAGCCGTCGCCGAAACGCTGCGCCTGGGGCGCCAGGCGATCGTGCTGGTGCCCGAGATCGCCCTGACCCCGCAAACCCTCAGGCGCTTTGCCGCCCGCTTCCCCGCTCAGGTGGGGGTGATCCACTCGCGGCTTTCGGCGGGTGAGCGCTACGACACCTGGCGGCGGGCGCGCGCCGGTCTGCTGCCGGTGATCGTTGGACCGCGTTCGGCGCTCTTCACTCCCCTCCCTCAACCGGGGTTGATCGTGGTGGACGAGTGCCACGATGAATCGTATTATCAAAGTGAAACGCCGCCCTTTTATCACAGCGTCGCCACCGCCATCGAATACGCCCGGCTCAGCCGCAGCCTGGTCATGCTCGGGTCCGCCACACCCGGCGTCGAGCTGGTTCACACCGCTCAGAACAAGAACTGGACGCGTCTCAACCTGCCGGATCGCATCCTGGCGCACAAACAATTGATCCAGAACCACCTGCAGCGGCTCGGCATCAAAGACGTGCCATTACACGGCGAAGGCGCTTCCGCCGCTCTGCCGCTGCCGCCAGTCGAGGTGCTCGATATGCGCCAGGAACTCAAACAGGGCAATCGCTCGATCTTCAGCCGCGCCCTGCAAGCAGCCCTAAAAACCACCCTCGTCGCCAACCAGCAGGCGATCCTCTTTCTGAATCGACGCGGCAGCGCCACCTACGTCTTTTGCCGCGCCTGCGGCGAAAGCCTGCGCTGCCCGCGCTGCGACTTGCCGCTCACCCTCCACCGTCAGAGCCGCGCCCCCGATTCCGAACAACTGATCTGCCACACCTGCAATTATCACCGCCAAGTACCCAAGAAATGCCCGCAATGCGGGTCGCAGCATATCCGGCATTACGGTGCCGGCACCGAACGCGTCGAAGCCGAGGTACAGGCGCTGCTGCCGCAGGCGCGCACCCTGCGCTGGGACGCCGAAACCACCCGCCGCAAAGGCGCTCACGAGATTTTGCTTTCGCATTTCATCCATCACCGCGCCGATGTATTGATCGGCACTCAGATGCTGTCAAAGGGGCTGGATCTGCCGCTGGTTACGCTGGTGGGGGTGGTGCTCGCCGATGTGGGCTTGAATTTTCCCGACCACCGCGCCGGCGAGCGCACCTTCAATGTGCTGACCCAGGTTGCCGGACGGGCAGGGCGCAGCCCACTGGGCGGGCGGGTAATCCTGCAAACCTTTCAACCGGAACACGCGGTCATTCAGGCTGCCGCCGAACACGACTTTGCGGGTTATTACCGCTGGGAGTTGGAACAGCGGCAGCGATTGAAATACCCGCCATTTTCACGCCTGGCGCGTCTCGAATACCGCCATCCGCAGGCAGCCCGCGCCGCCCAGGCTGCCGAACTCATGGCACAGCAGCTTAATAAATGGATCACCGAAGGCGGTCATACCCTCAGCGAGACCATCGGACCGGCGCCGTGCTTTTTCAGCCGGGTGAAAGGCGATTATCGCTGGCAGATCGTCTTGCGCAGCCCCAATCCATTGTCGATCCTGCGAAATCGGTCTCTCGAAGGCTGGCGGGTCGAATTCGATCCACCCAGTTTGCTTTGAGGCGAGAAAAATCGGACTAAATTTATGCTATAATAAAAAAAAGGAGGAATATTCAAAATGGAAAGTCAACCAGCACCCACTCCCGAAGAAATCACCAGTGACGACAGGCTATGGAGTTTGCTTGCCTATCTATTGTCCCCCCTTGTACCGATCATCATCCTGCTGATGGAAGACAAGAAAAACCGTCCCTTCATCCGCGCCCATAACATCCAGGCGTTGATCTGGGGCGTGTTTGCTTACCTGCTCAGCGCATTCTTGTCTCCGGTTGTCGGGCTTGGCTGTGTGATCTGGATCGTCTACTTGATTATTACCATCATTTGGGCGCTCAAAGCCAACAAGGGTGAATACGTCAACATCCCGGTCATCACCAATTTCGTCAAGAACCAGGGTTGGGCGTAAATCATCACATCTTGCCGCTCGTGAATTGCGGTAACATTTGCTAAGTTGTCTCATCGCGCCTAAAAAAGGCGCCTTATAAGATCGATAAACTTGAAGATGGGAGCTGTCCGTCTTCAAGTTTATTTTTAAGACTTCAAACGCTTGACAAATCCGGATTTCATTAATCGAATCATGATATACTGTACCCGATTTCTTTTCAGCCCGGAATGGAGGTTGCCTGCTTCTGGCAAGCGAACCTACCGGCAGGAAAGGCAAGCCATGAAGACATTGTTGTTGATGCGTCATGCCAAATCGAGTTGGAAACACAACGACCTGAAAGATCACGAACGCCCCCTCAACAAGCGCGGCAAAAAAGATGCCCCCATGATGGGCAAATTCATCCGTGAAAAAGAGCTGCTTCCGCAGCGAATTCTGTGCTCGAGCGCGGTGCGCGCCCGCGCCACCG
Source organism: Anaerolineaceae bacterium (assembly GCA_037445245.1). Lineage (GTDB taxonomy): Bacteria > Chloroflexota > Anaerolineae > Anaerolineales > Anaerolineaceae > JBBIKU01. Next base: position 5,636 of record JBBIKU010000017.1, on the reverse strand, counting down.
CCGAAGCCCTGATGGAAGCCTGCCATTACAAAGGCGAAATCGAATATCTCGACTCATTCTATCTGGCTGAACCGCAGGTCTATCTCGAAGAACTCAAAAAGCTGCCGAATGAGCTCGAACGGGTCATGATCATCGCTCATAACCCCAGCCTGGAAGGCTTGCTGCAGATCTTGAGCCACAGGGTGGAATCGTTGACAACCGCCGCCATTGCTTACCTGGTATTACCGATCGATGCCTGGCAGGAAATCACCGAAGACAGCGAGGGGGAACTGATCCAGTTGTGGCTGCCGCGTGAGCTAAGGGAAAAAAGCAAGAAATAATTCTCATCACCGGATGACAAAACCCACCCCACCTGAACACAAGCCTTACGGCATCTGGGATTCACCCATCAGTCCGGCGCTGCTCAGCCAGAGTTACCGTCTGGACGATGTGCAATGGGACAGTGACGGCAGCACGCTGGTATGGCTGGAAGGAAGGTCAGACCGCGGCGTGCTGGTTGCCAAATCCCATCCTGAAGCAGGGCGCGATTTGACCGTCGAACAATCGGTGCGCGGCGGGATCGGTTACGGGGGTGGTGATTTCGTCGTCGCCGCTGGCGTAGTCGTTTTCAGCGGACGCGACGGGAGGTTGTACCGCCGCCGGCTCGACGCCGACCAGCCCCAACCCATCACGCCGCCGTTCGGCGCAGCCGCCTCAGCCGCCATCTCACCGGACGGCGACTGGGTGGTGTACGTCTTCAGTGACGGCAGCACCGATCTGCTTGCCTTGGTCGATTCGCTAGGCAGTCAATGGCCGCTGCAACTGGCGCGCGGCGCTAATTTTTACATGCAGCCGGTCTGGCATCCTGCGGGCAAGAAGATCGCCTGGGTCGAATGGCACCACCCCAACATGCCCTGGGACGGAGCCCGCCTCATCCTGGCGGATATCGATGGCAACCCACCCCGCCTGGTCTCGCAGACTGTCGTCGCCGGCGACGACGACCAAGCCGTCTGGCAGCCGCAATTCTCGCCGGACGGCAGGTGGCTCAGTTACATCGTCACCCACGGGGACTGGGAACGGCTGGTTCTTCAAGACCTCCTCAGCGGCGAGCAGCGCACGCTGATCGAAGGCGACGGCTTTCACCTGGCGCGCCCGGCGTGGATCCAGGGGATGCGCTTTTACGTATGGAGTCCGGGCAGTCAGAAACTATACTACCTGCGCTACCGGCACGAAAACGCCAGCCTGTGGCAGGTCTGGCTTGAAAACGGCGCAACGAGCCGGATCGATGTAGCACCCTACACCTGGATCAGCCAGCTTTCCATCTCACCGACCGCCGACCAGCTCGCCTTCATTGCCTCGGCGCCGTCGATACCCGACCGCGTCATCCGCTGGGACGGCAAAACCCTGCAAGTCGAAGCCCGCAGCGAGCCGGAAATGATCCCCGCCGGGTATCTGCCTGCACCGCAGCCGATCACCTGGAAAGCGCCCGACGGCGTCACCGTCCACGGTCTGTTCTACCCGCCGTCGAATCCCGCTTTCAGCGGAGAAGGTTTGCCGCCGGCAATCATCAACCTCCACGGAGGACCGACCTCCCAGGCGACCAGCCGGTATAACGGCGAAGCAGTGTTTTTCACCAGCCGCGGCTATGCCTGGCTGGAGGTCAATTACCGCGGCAGCAGCGGCTATGGGCGTTCCTACCAAAATGCCCTGCGCCAGCGCTGGGGAGAAGTGGACGTGGAAGACGCAGTCGGCGCAGCTCGGGCGTTAGCCGACCAGGGGCTGGCAGACGCCAAGCGGCTGGTAATCAGCGGCGGTAGCGCCGGCGGCTACACCGTCTTGAACGCCCTCATCCGTCATCCCGGGCTCTTCAAAGCCGGCATCTGCCGCTTCGGGGTCAGTAACCTGTTCACCCTCGCCATAGACACCCACAAATTCGAAGCCCATTACAACGATTCGCTGGTAGGCACGCTGCCTGAAGCCGCCGCTCGCTATCACGCCTGGTCACCTGCCTATCACGCCGATCGCATCCGCGACCCGGTGGCAATCTTTCAGGGCAGCGATGACCGGGTCGTCCCCCCGGCGCAATCGGAAGAGATCGTCCGGGCGCTGACAAAAAACGCCGTCCCCCACCTCTACCGCCTGTACGAGGGCGAAGGTCACGGTTTTCGCAAGAGCGAAACCCGCGCCGATTTCTTGATCCAAACCGAACGCTTCCTGCAGCAGTATGTTTTGTTTTCCCCCTGATCCAAGGTCACACTTTAAACCGCACCGGTAAACCAGCAAGGAATTCCAGCAGCCCAGCCTGAACTGCGGCGGTGTTTTCCTGCACCAGCATGTGCCCGGCATTCTCCACCATCTGAAGGTGCGCATTCGGCAAATGCGCCGCCAAGTGACGCACAATCGCCGGCGGTACCAGCCGGTCGTGGCTGCCCGAGGCGATCCACACCGGGGTGGTAATGTCCTTAAGTCGCTTGCGCAGGTCGAAAGCAGCGCACGCCTTCCAATCGCTGTAGAGCACGCCCTGACGCACTTCCTGCAACAGGCGCATACTTTGCTCGACCAACCGTTTTCCAGCTTGGGGTGCAAACAGATCGCCCTGCAATCGGTCAAGGGCTGCCTTCAGGCTGGCTTTGGACGAAAGATCGGTCAGCAGGCTGGCGTTCAATGGAAAATATGCACCCGCCGAGAGGACCGCCAAGGCACACACCTGCTCGGGCGCCTGCACGCTTGCCTGCAAAGCAATTGCCCCGCCCATCGACCAGCCTACCCACACCGCCCGATAAACACCTACGGCGTTCATGAAATCGACGATCCGCTGGGTGTAAGCCGCAATGGATTGCAGCCCTACCCCGGCGGAACGCCCGTGCCCCGGTAAATCCAGCGCCAGCACATGGTAGCGCGGTAATCGCCGCAACGCCACCGGGAACGACAGCAAATTGCCCCCGGCGCCGTGCACCAGGATCAGCGTCAGATTGTCCGATTGAGGTTGTCCGGCTTCGGTATAGTAACAATCGACCGCCACCGGCATCGTAATCACTCACCCCGCCACCACGCCGTGTTGCAGGCGGTCGACAGCAACATCGCTCAGTGGAAGATAAATTTTCACCCGCGTGCCTTTGCCCGGCGCGGATTGGATCTTGAGGACGCCGTTGATCAGCTCGCTTCGCTGCTCAGCGGTCAGAGCGCAGCCGCGCCGAGGCGCACCCGCTGTCACGTCGATCATAGCCCCCCGTCACCTGCTTGAGATCAAATCCCACGCCGTTGTCGGAAATTTCCAGCAGCGCCACCGATTGTTTTTTGGGCAACTGTTGCAGGCGCACAAGGATCTCGCTCGCCTGAGCGTGTTTGCGGGCGTTGTTGACTGCTTCCTCGACCAGGTCGAAAACCACCGTTTGCTTGCCCGTTTCCAAACGCGCCACCACCTGCGGATCGATTTTCAATTTCACTTTTTGCTGAAAAGTGCTCTCCATCTTGTCTGCCATGGCTTGAAGTGCCGCCACCAACCCCTTGGATTCCAGTACCAACGGGCGCAGGGTAAACAGCATGTGACGGATCTCCTGGGTGGTTCGGTGCGCCAGATTTTCGATGCGTTGCAATTCAGAAACAGCCCGCTCTGGATCCTTTTCGAGCATTTTGCGGGCGAGGTTGACGCCTATGGCGATTGCCGCAACCGACTGGGTTGGACCATCATGCAGCTCGCGCGCCAGCTTCCTACGGGTTTCCTCCTGAATATCCACAATGCGCTGTTTTTCCGCCTCGAGATCCTGAAAAAGGCGGGCGTTCTGGATGGCGATGACCGCCTGGTGGCTGAGCATTTCGAGCAGTTCGCAACGAGGGGGGGTTAGAAAAGCCGGGTCAGGGTGGGCGAAGATCATGGCGCCGAACGCGCTCAAGCCGCGTCGCAGGGGTAGGCATAAAGCTGCGTTGCAGCGTTTCATCACTGCCAGCGCGCCCAATTCCATATCTTCTGCCGGGTTCTGGATCAGGTGGCACTGTCCTTTTTCGATGGCTGCTGCCAGCACCCCCTTCTCGCCGCGAAAAGTTTGCCTGAGATCAGCCGCGGGCAGACCGATAGCTGCCTCGATCTGCATGTCGTTCTCTGCAAACAGCAGCACCATCCCCACCATTTTCGTTGCCGCTACGTCGCCCTGGCGCAGCATGGAAAGACTCAGGTTCAGGGTAGTTTCCAGTACCACATGGTAATCCAAGGTGGCGCTGAGGGTCTCGATGGCTTTATAGAAAGCTTCCAACTGGCGTTGTTCGGCTCTGGAGGCAGTGAGCCGGCGCAGCCGTGGTTGGGTAATCTGCTCAAAATAACGCTGGCGCAGCCTGCCAACCAGCGGACGAAAGATCAGGCTGAACAACAAGCCCATCCCCAGGTTGGAGCCCATCAATAGCGCCGAGCGAAGTGCGTTCGTCCCGGCAGGCGCCAACAGGCGCGCCGAGCCAAGCTGGAGCAGCGACAAACCTGCCGCCAGCAGCAGCGTCAGCCGCCACTCGAAATATACCGCCGAAGTGAACAAAACCAAAACACCCGCCCACGCCAGCGCACCGTTTATCCCGTCGCTGAGCACAAATAACAGGGAACAAGCCAGCAGGTCAACCACCACGTTCCACAGCCGGTGAGACAGCAAGCGTTGATTTTGAACCGCCAGAATGGTCCAAAAAATGTTCCATGCCCCCAACGACAGCAACACCACTGCGCTCGCCCAACTGGCAGTATGGGTGAACGCAAGCACGGTCAGAAAAGCGGTAATAGCAACCCAGCGAAAAGATATGGTTACCCAATCGGTATAGAAGACAGTCGACGATTTGAGTAGCATCCCTTTACACTCCCCTGATTCTCACCGATTAATCCCCAAACATCCCTGACAGAATTGTAATTCAAACCATTCCATTAAGGTTGCACCTGCCACAAGCGCACACTGCCATCCCCTCCAGCCGACGCCAGGGTTACCCCATCGGGGGAGAATGCCACCGAGTTGACTTGACCGGTGTGTCCGGAAAGCCTTACCAGCATTTGGCGGCTGGCAACATCCCAAACCACCACTTCTTCTCCAAAGCCGGTTGCCAGCAAGCTGCCATCGGCTGAGAACGCCACGGATAGGATAAGTGCACCATCCAGGCTCAGCCTGCCGAGTTCCTCACCCCCGCTGGCATTCCACAGGATGACCAGAGGTATAAAATCCTCGCCCACACTGCCGGCAGTCGCAGCCGCCAAAACTTTACCGCCGCTTGCCAACGCCACCCCGGTAACGAAATCCTCGTGTCCCAAGACAGCCCCCATGTCGCCGCTGGCGATCTGCATCACCTGAACGATTCCCCGCGAAATCCAGATGAGATATTGTCCGTCATCCGAAAACACGGCGCCGTACACCGGGGCGGCGGTCTCGAATCCGCTCAGCGTCTGAAGCACCTCGCCACTGGCAACATCCCAAATATCCACGGCGATCTTTTCCGTAGAGGAAACCGCCAGCCGGTCGCCCTGGGGCGAAAAGGAGGCGGTAATGAGCGGTGATGCGCTGGTTAAGGATCGAAGCGTCTCGCCTGTCAGCAAATGTTTAAGATCGATTTGGGTCTGGTCGGCGGTGGTCGCCATCACCATTGTGTCGGGCGAGTAGTCCAACAAAACAAACGGTGAGTGCACCAAGACGTTC
>JBBIKU010000016.1:0-22692 GCA_037445245.1 Anaerolineaceae bacterium | reverse complement strand
GCAGGTAGGCTTGCTGCTGCGGGACGAAGACCTCTTTTTCGGGCGGAGAGAGGGCGTAGATCAACTGCACGCGCAGGTTGTCCAGCCGCCAGGTGATGCGCTGGCGCAGCGGCGGCAGCGCGGCAGCCAGCGTGACCAAGAGCGCAATTCCAATTATTACCGGTAAAAGTTTTTTCCATGTCTTCATGCCGTGATTATATCATCCCCGTTATCCGAGCACAGGACAGGCGCATCCAAACCTCACGTCACGCGAGCATTCAACCGCTCCCACAGCGCAGTTGTGAGAGTAAATAACGGATACGCAGCACCAGATCGCCCGGTTTAAGCACGACAACCTCCGCCAGTCCCGGTTGATAATGCTTCAGGTTATACATGGCGAGATAGCTGCAACCCTCACGTCGGGTTGAAACAAGGATGGGCAAATCCTTTGGGACAGAAGTATTTTTTACAGCCGCGATTTCACGCCCGGGCGGGTTGGGAACAACGCGCAGACAGCGGCTGACCAGCAGGCGAAATGCCGGTAACGCACCGGGCATCTTGTCCTCCAGATTTCGTTCAACTTCTGAGACCACCTGCTCGCTGGTGCAGGCTTCGATCAGGGTGATCTCCGCCATACGCAAGAGGACAAGGCTGGCGCTGTGTTCATTGGGCGACGCCGCCCCCGCAAACAATACATCCGAATCGATGAATATGCGCGGTTTAGCGGTCGGGTTCGCTGCCCGCCCCAAAGCAGCCGGCGGGCTAAATCGCTGTGCTATAATGAGTGCGATAATGCAGAGCCAAGCCCAGGAAGGAGACTCGTCCTTATGAGGCGTCGATGGATCACATTTGTGCTGATCGGACTCGTCCTGGCGCTTGCGCCTGTCACCCAGCCCGCTCGGGCTTCCACCGCTTTGTTCTCACCCGCCGCAAACCCACCTCCGGAATTCGTGCCGGGGCAATTGATCGTCGGGTTGCAGGACGATTTTCAGATCAAGTCGCTCTCGTTGCCGCCGGCGGTGCGTTCGGCAGCGAAGACCCCCGAACTCGAAGCGCTCCACGCCGCCGTGGTCAGCGTCCCGGTGGGCGAAGAAGAAGCCTACCGCAAGCAGTTGGTCAACCAGCCCGGCGTGCTGTTCGTCGAGCCGAATTACATCGTCTATCCCGTCGAGTACACCCCCAACGACCCGCTCTACCCGCAACAATGGGCGCTGCCACACATCAAAGCCCCCGCCGCCTGGCAGATTACCACCGGTTCCACGGACGTGACCGTCGCCGTGATCGATTCGGGGATCGATCCCACCCACCCCGAATTTGCCGGGCGCCTGCTGCCGGGATATGATTTCATCCGCAACACGAGCACCCTCAACGATCCGTGTGGTCACGGCACGCACGTGGCGGGCATCATCGCCGCCAGCGGCGACAACGGCGAGGGCATCGCCGGGGTCGACTGGCAGGCAAAGATCCTGCCGCTGCGGGTGCTCAACGACCACTGCAGCGGCAGCGTGGCGGATATTGCCCGCGCCCTGGTCTACGCCGTCGACCATCACGGGGCGCAGGTGATCAACCTGAGCCTGGGTACGAGGGGGCCGAGCTACTTGATGGAAGCCAGCACCTACTACGCCTACCGGCGCGGGGCGGCGCTGATCGCCGCCGCCGGCAACGAGGGCTGCGCCACCGGCAACACCGTCCTGTACCCCGCCCACTACACCTGGACGCTGGCGGTAAGCGCCGTTACTTCCAGTAACCAGCCAGCCGGTTTTTCGAGCTGCGGTGTACAGGTGGACCTGGCGGCTCCGGGGGTGGGAATCCTATCCACTACCCCCATGCGGGGTTATTTTCATTACAAAAGTCCCACGGTAACCAATGCGTACTCTCGCTTGGGCGGCACCTCGATGGCAGCCGCGCACGTTTCGGGTGCGGCGGCGTTGCTGGCTGGCAGGGGTTTTGACCATCCGGACGCCATTTACCAGGCGCTGACTGCTTCCGCCCTCGACATTAATGATGAGGGAAAAGATATCCGCACCGGGCACGGTTTGCTGCAGATCGACGCTGCCCTCGGGCAGCCGCCCGAACCGCCCCCACCCGCCCCCCCCTCGGCGGCGGTCGAGTATGACCTGCTCAGCTCGGAGCGCTGCCAGAATATTCAATTTGATTGGCGTAATATCCCGCATACGGTGGGCAACATGATCTTATTTGCCCCAGGGGGAAATGATGGTTCAGCTACTATACCCTTACCGGAGGAACCGAAGAAGTTCTCATTTTCTTATGGTGGAAATCTAAAGGAAGAAATAACCATTAGCACCAATGGTTACCTTTCTTTTGACGCTGGTTCTTCTGATTTAGCTCTAGCTCACCGCAATCCCGAAAATTTTATTATTCCGCTTTCAGACCGGCTACCCAATCATTTTCTCGCTGCTTTCTGGGATGATCTTAATGCTTCAGCTTCCTTTGCTGCGGCGGTCTACACTGGCGTGTTGGGCACTTTTCCTAATCGCCAATTTGTTGTTGAGTGGTACCGCGTGCCGATACATAAAAATCATCAAAAAACCGAAGTGACCTTCCAGATCGTGCTGTTCGAGACCTCCAACCACATCCAGTACCAGTACCACACCTTCAAGGGACCGGAGAGCGACGGCTCTTCCGCCACGATCGGGTTGGAATACAACAACGGACGCGCCGGGCTGCTCTACGCTTATAACCAGCCAGGTGCGCTGCGCAACCGCAGCGCCATCCATTTTTATCCCCGCACGCCGGGGAGCGATCGCACCGCGCCGGGTTGTCTGCGGGTGACCCGAACCGGCGCCGGCGGCGGTGATTACAACTTCGCCCCCTTCTGCCTGGAGATGCCCGCCGGAACACTCGACGGCGACGCCACCCTGCGCATTTCGACCTTCTCGCGCTTCCCGCCCACCCCGTCACGCTTCTCGCCAGTCGGCGCTTACGCCGAGATCACCCTCGACCCAAAACCGCTGCCGCCGCTCACCCCGCCGCCGCGGCTGTGTTACCGCTACACCACCGCCGATGTCGGTCAGGCAGGCGGGCGCCCTGAAAACTTGTTCTTCGCCGTTTACACCCACGAAACGCAGATGTGGCAGCGGCTCGAAACCAGCGTTGACCGCGAGCAGCGGCGCATCTACGCCGAAGTGCCGCACTTCTCGATCTTTGGCGTCTTTCATAGCCCGATGCCCGAGACGCCGCCGGTAACCGGGGCGCGTTTCGTTCCGCAACCGGGCTGGTGGCTGCTGGTGGTCGGATTGTTGGCAGGAGTGCTGGGGATATGGTGCGCCCGGCGCGGCTGATATGCCTTGCGGCTGTGGCGTTGCTGTGCGCCTGCCAGCCGAGGGCTGAGCCTTCCGCAGCGGTGGCGCTGCCCACGCCGCGCCTGCGCACGGCTGTCGCCGCCGGCGAGACGGACACACCCGAATCACTCCCCCACGCTGCGTCCACGCTCGTAATGGAAGACATCCCCGACACGCTCGAGGAACTCGGGCGCGCCCAGTACGGCAGGCGGTTGATTGAGTGGGTGGTGATCGACGCCATCAACGTGCTGGCGCCGGTCGTGCCGGTCGGCTGGGACGCCGGCGGCGATGCGCAGAATACGGACGCCGTCCAGTGGGATTCGCCGGAAGCCAGCGTCGGTTGGGTGCTCGGCAGCGCCCTGCCGGATGAAACTGCCGGCAATATCCTGCTGTACGGGCACAATAACATTCACTCATCGGTGTTCCGCGATCTTTGGCGGCTTGAATCCGGCGACGAGGTTGTCCTGAAGAGCGCCGAAGCCGAATGGCGCTACCAGGTCTCGCAGGTCGAGATCCTGCCGGTGCTGGAACAAGAAGCCGACGCCATCGCCTACGCCGAGTATCTGCGCCCGAGCCGGGCGCCGCGTCTGACGCTGATCTCTTGCTGGCCGCCCACCAGCAACACCCACCGCGTCATCGTGGTGGCGTATCCGTTGCGCCGCTGAAAGATTACTTCTGCTTGATTTTACCGCCGCCCGCTTGCTCGAGCAGTTTTTGCACCGCCCTCACCTGTGAAGTGGAAACATGCAGCCTCAACTGCTTAAAAACGGAATGGTCGCCTTGCAGCAGGTGTTTGCCCAGCCCGGTGCGCAGCCACATCTTGAGATCCTCTTCCAGCGGCGAGCCGATGAGGTCCTCCTGGGCAATCTTGCCGTCTTGCATCACCACTACCCGCCGCGTGAGACGGGCAATTGACGGGTCGTGGGTGACGACCACGATGGTCATTCCCTGGCTTTGATTCAGCTCCTGCAACAGTTGCATCAGGTCTTGGCTGCTGGCGGTATCGAGGGCGCCGGTCGGCTCGTCGGCGAGAATCAGCGGTGGGTTGTTCGCCAGAGCGCGGGCAATGGCAACCCGCTGACGCTGCCCGCCAGAGAGCTGCCCCGGCAGGTGATTCATGCGGTCGCTCAAATGGACCAGTTCCATCAATTCCTCTGAACGGTGATGCCGCTGTGCATGGCTCATCTGCCCCATCAACGGAATTTCGACATTCTCGCGCGCCGTCAGCGTGGGCAGCAGATTGTGAAGCTGGAACACAAACCCGACCGTCCGGGCTCGAAAGGCATCCTTATCCTTGATGGTCGCCAGATCGTGCCCGTTGATGATGACCCTGCCGTCGTCAGGTTGATCGAGGGCGCCGATGATGTTGAGCAGGGTGCTCTTGCCACTGCCGCTCGGTCCCATCACCGCCAGCAATTCTCCCGGCGCAACCCGCAGGTCGACGCCGTCCAGGGCGCGGATGCCGACCCCGTCGCCGTAAACGCGGGTCAGGTTGGTGGTTTCGATCAACCAGGTCGCAGTTTCGGTCATGTTGAATTCCTTCTTTCCGGCTCGATCCTGTTAGCCAATTTCAGCGCTTCGGCGCTTAATCCTGTTCAATCTGGATATCGACAAAGGCGGTCATCCCCCACAACAGCCTGTCGGGGATATTCGACAGGGTGAGTTTGACTGGGTAATTCACCCCGGCGCCTTCTGCCGCTTTGGGCGCAATGTAGACGACCGTCCCGCTTACGGTCACTTCGGGTAGGGCGTCGAAGGTGATAATGGCGGTGTTGCCGATCTCAATCTGGGCGATGTTGATCTCACTCAGGTCGGTGGTCTCGACCACCAAATTTTCCAGGTCTGCCAGTGTCATCACCGGTTGACCGGGGCTGACCCATTCGTCGGAACGCACCTGGACGCGGCTAACCGTACCGGTAAACGGCGCCTTCAATTCCAGGTCTGCAAGAGCGGTGCGGCTGGCAGAAAGCTGGGCTTTGGCGTTTCGCAGCCTCGCCTGTGTCAGTTCGAGGACATTCGCATCCGGTCCATCTTTTACTTTTTCCCATTCGCGCTGGGCTGCCTCGAGTTCGGTCTTGGCAACCGCCAGTTCACCTTCTGCTCGGGCGATCTCGATTTCATCTGGCAGCGACAGCAAGTAATTCAGATTCCGTTTTGCCTTGTCGCGCCGTTCGCGGGCGGCTGCCAGTGCGCTCAACAGAGAAGCACGCTGAACGTCGTCCTCCGCCCGGTCGGCGACCGCCGAAAACAGCTCCTCTGCTTGCTCGACGGCGTCTTCCGCCAGAACATAATCGGCGTAGGCGCGGTCGATCTGCGCCTGGCTGCCGACCTTGAAATCTTTGCTGTTGCGGCGTTTCTGCGCTTGATCGACCGCCTTTTCGGCGTTGGCAAGCCGCAGTTGTGCCGCAGCCCGCACCTGCTCGGCGGTATCGTATACATCTTGCAGGGCTTGTTCGGCTGCGAGCAATTCCATCTCAGCAGCCGCCAGTGCCGCTTCCATGCGGTCCTTGCCGTTCAGGCGCAACAATACCTGCCCGGCTTCGACCACATCGCCCTCCTCGACCAGGATGGCTTCAACCACCCCGCCGGAGACCATCGAAAGCATTGCCCAGCGGTTGGGTACTACCACCCCGGTGGCGCTGACAATCGGGATGAATTCTTGTTCGAGCTCCGGGTCAACCGTCGGGGTGGGCTGTGCCCCGACCCCCGCGCAGGATGAAAGCACCAGACTGGCGAGCAAGATCAGTGATAGGGTTTTGGTTATTATTTTACGAGGGAACATCGCCGCCTCCTGTTCAATCATGATGACCGAAAACACCGGTCAGGTTCACTCATAGCGCAAGGCTTCCACCGGCTGCAACTTGGTTGCACGGTAAGCCGGATACAAACCGCCCACCATCCCCAACAGCAACGCCACCAGGATGGCGCGGGCATACACATCCCACTCGAATGTCGGGCGCATAAAATCTCCAACCAGCGGTACCAATCCTAACAAGAGAACCAGCGCATGGGCAACCATAACCCCGCTGATTCCGCCGAGGGATGCCAACAGCGTGGCTTCGCGCAGGATCATCCCCAACACCTGCCGCCGCCGCCAGCCGACCGCCCGCAGCACGCCGATTTCTCGCGTGCGTTCTAGCACCGCCATCAGCATCGTGTTCATCATCCCCAAGCCGCCCACAGATACCGCCAGAAAAGTGATCACCGCCATCATGGCGTCCATGGTTTCCATATCCGGCATCTGGTTGGCAAATTCTCCGGTGAGGGCAGCGTGCGCTTCAGGAATCTGGTTGATCTTTTCCACCACCGTGTTCGCCTGGCGGGGATCGTGCAGGCTGACCATGTAGAGCATCACCTTACGCGGTCTTCCCAGGAGTGTCTGAGCGTCACGCAGGGTGGTGATGCCGCCCAATTCCTCCCAACTGATGCTGGATTCGTAAATACCCACGGTGCGGAAGCGGATACCGCTGAGTTCGATGGTTTCACCCACCTTTTTGTTGAGCGCCTCCGCCATTTTGCGCCCGAGCATGATCTGGCGATTGGCGGAGATACGCTGACCTTCGATGATGTTAAAGCGCCGGATGGCGAATTCATTGGGGGCGTAGCCGAAGATCATGAAGAACCCGCCCGCCTCCGGCATCATGATCGCCGTCATGTTCATCCCGCTGACGTGCGCTACCTCCGGCATGGCGGCGATGCGGTTGCCGACGCGCTCATCGATGGCGCTGAAGCCGGTGTCGGCGATACCTTCCTGTCGCACGATGATCTCGGCGTTCATGCCGCGGGCCATGCCGGTCATATCATTCATCATCCCCCGCGTCATCCCTTCAATCGCCATTATGGCGCCGACGGTAATGCCGATTACAGATAAAGTCAGGAGAGTGCGAGTGGTGCGCTGCCACAGGCTTTGCACCGCCATGCCGCCGAAGGGCAACCGCCGCACGCGACCACCGGCGCCGCCACCTTCGTAACGCAGGGCATCGATGGGCTGCAGGCGAGTGGCGCGGTACGCCGGATAAACCCCGCCGGTTAACCCCAACACCAGCACAACCACCAGCGCCTGCATAATCAGCCCGATGCTGATGTTCTGGGTGCCGGTGCCGAACAAGACCGTGCCGCTGGTCATCCATTTCACCATCAGCCAGCCCAGCAAGATGCCGAGAATGCCCCCACCCAGGCACACCAAAATTGACTCGCCCAAAATCATGATGAGCACCTGCCGGCGCTTCCAGCCCACTGCCAACAGCACGCCGATCTCACGCGTACGTTCGAAAACGGACATCAATTGGGTGTTCATCATGCCGATTCCGCCCAAAATGATCGCCAGCCCGGCAATTCCCCACACGTAGCCCTTCAGAGTTTCACCCATGATCTGTTTATCGGAATACTCGCTGGTGGTGTAGAGCGACAAGTCGGGATACAATCGTTCCACCCGGGCGATCAGCCGTTCGCTCAGATTCCCATCTTTCAATTGGATGTAAAACAGGCTGACCTGGCGAGGTTTTCCGAGCAGCTCCTGCGCCTCGGTTAGATCGAACACCGCCCCGCTGTCCTCGAAGGCATCGCCGGTTTCGTAAATGCCGACCACGCGATAGGCAACGTTTCCCAGGCGCATGGTATCGCCCGGTTTTTTCTTCAGCGTCTCGGCGGCGGCTGATCCCAGCATCACCGGCTTGCCGCGCTGGCGCTGCGCCTCGCGATCGAAAACGCTTATGCCGTCGATGATTTGAAAGCGGTCGAGAATAAAACTATCTTCTGGATAGCCGAAAACGAAAAAGTACGGCGAACCTTCGGTCTGGATAATGCCCGAGAGCATGCCGCTGATTGCCGCCACTTCGGGCATGCTGGCGAGATCAATGCCGACTCGTTCGTCAACCGAGCTGAGGGTAACATCGAAAGAGTCGGGCTGGCTGAGCACCAGATCGGCTCTGCTGCCGGTGAGCATGTTGGTGTAGCCGGCTTCCACCCCCACCGCCATGGCGCCCAGACTGATAATGGCAGCCACGCCGATGCTTATTCCCAGCACGGTTAGGATCGTGCGTCCCCTGCGCCGCAGGAGGTTCTTGAATATGATCGCTCCCATGACTGCTTTCGTCCATTTCCCGTCCAATTAGCCAATCAGCGTGAAGCGCCCTCGCGTCAGACGCCCCGCAAGCCATTCCCACCAGCATGCAGACGCGCAGAATGGATTATATTGCAGTTTTATTGCGGCGGCAATATGATTCGTGGACTTTGCAGTTGAAAGCCGGCAGGGTGACCGAACGCCACCATCAGGGCTTTAACGGCGCTGGCGTCCTCGACCGAGGTCACCGCCACCACTTCTGCCTGGCGCCAGCGGCGATAGGCGGTTGCGAGCAGCGACGGGCGCACCACGATCAAGGCAAAGCGGTAATCGCCCCCATCCACAGCCTGCAGGGCGGCTGTCCAACCCTGCCCGCGCTCCAGTTCCAGCACACCCAACTCGTCTACCAGTAGCAGGTCGCAGGGCGTCGATTGGCGGAGCATCTCATTCCCCCACTGCACCGCCGCTTCATCGAATACCCAGGCGTCCGTGTGAACCCCCACAGGCGTATGGGGATGAACGGCAGCCGTGGATTCAGCGCCGCGGCGGCGCGCCAGCAGCATTTTCCTGCCACTACGCACGTCCTCAACCTCGATGGCGGTCTTTTCGCCGCCGGCGAAGCGCGCCGGTGAGATCAACCCCGCCACATCCCAGCCCGCCCGGCGCCCCGCCTGCACCACCAGACGGCACAGGCTGGTCTTGCCGGTGCCGCGCTCGCCGGTGAGCAGAATGCGTTTAACCGCCATCGCCGTTCACATCCCAGGTGATGAAGCGCCGCCCGTCGATCTGCCGCACATGCACCGGGATGCCGTAGGTTTCGCTCAGCCGTTCGCCGGTCAGGGTTTCACCGATCGCACCGGCGTGCTGTACCCGTCCGTGGCGCATCAGCACCACTTCGCTGGCGATAGCCGCCGCAACCTCCGGCTCATGGGTGGTGAGCAGCACGGTAACTCCCTGGGATGCCAGCGTGTTGAGCAGACGCAGCAGGTGGTATTTATTGCCCAGATCGAGATGGGCGGTAGGTTCATCCAGCAGCAACAGGCGTGGCTGCTGCGCCAGGGCGCGGGCGACCAGCACCAGTTGTTTTTCGCCCCCGCTCAAGGTCAACACCGAGCGCTTTGCCAGCGCCTGCAAGCCGACCCGCTCCAACGCCTGCCGCGCCACCCGCACATCCTCCTCACCCGGCATTTGCAGCGGCTTGAGATAGGGCGCCCGTCCGAGCAAAACGTATTCCAGCAGCGAGTAGGCGTAGGGAATGTGCTCGGTTTGCGGCACCAGACCCATCCAGCGCCCCAGTTCGTGCCGTGAGTAGCGCTCGATCGGTTTACCCGCCAGCAACACCTTGCCTGCCGAGGGCTTCAACCATCCCAGCGCCAGCCGTAGCAGGGTGGTTTTGCCGCTGCCGTTCGGTCCCAGAATGGCAGTCACCGAACCGGCGTTTACCTCCAGCCACAGTCCGTCCAGCACCAGGTGGTTTCCCTGCTGGTAGCCGAATTGAATATCGGCAAAGGAGAGCAAGGCTGTGCTCATTGCTGCACCTTGATGCTCTGGCTCACCATCAAGAGGATGAACAGGAGCGCCCCGAACAGCGAGGTTAGGATGCCCAGCGGAATTTCCCCTGCCAGCAGGGTGCGCGCCAGGTTGTCACTCACCACCGCGAACAGACCGCCGATCAGCATCGAACCCGGCAGGGCGTAACGCGAGTCGGCGCCGAACAACCGCCGCGCCAGGTGCGGGACGATCAACCCCAGCCAGCCTACCATCCCGCTGACCGAGATCACCGAAGCCGTCGCCGCCACTGCCGCCGTCAGCACCAGCAGGCGCTCACGTCCCGGCGAAACTCCCAGCGAAAAGGCGACGTCATCTTCCAGTGAAAGCAAGTTCAGCCGCCAGCGCATGCGTTCCATCACCAGCAAGCCCGCCAGCACCACCGGAAGGATGGCGCGCACCGAATTCCAGGTGACGCTCCACAAGCCGCCCAGCAGCCAGAAAGTGATTTCGGGAAGTTGCCGCAAGGGATCGGCGATAAACTTGAGCACCCCCACCCCGGCTGAAAAGAGCGCCGAGACGGCGATTCCGGAGAGGATCAGGCGCAGCACCCAGCCGCCAAAACGAACTTTGCGTGCCAGAAAGTAGGAGAACGCCAGCCCCAGAAAGGCGAACAGCGCCGCCATGCCCTGCACCAGCCAGGCGGCGCTGCTGAAGAAAATGATGCTGAAAGCTGCCCCGAACGCCGCTCCCTGCGAGACACCCAGAAAACCCGGTTCTACCAGCGGATTGCCGAAGATCATTTGCAGCACCGTTCCGGCGGCGGCGAGCGACATGCCCAGCAGCAGGGCGGTGATCAATCGCGGCAGCCGCAGGTTAAAAACCAGCCGCTGCGCCAGCTCGTCGCCGGCAAGCCGGGAAGGGGTGAGAAATACCATGCCGGGGTAGCGCCCGATAAAAAGGGATAGAAAGAAGATTACCACCAGCAGGGCAGCCAACAGCAACAGTCCCCGGCTCGGGTGGCGGCGCAGGCTGTGAAGAAAGGTCGAGCGGGGAGGATTCAATGCCGCCTCACTCAGTTTTTGAAGTCCAAGTCGCCTTTGAGAACCAGCAGCACCTTCTGGTCGAATTCCGTATCGTCTATGCCGTACAGCAGGCGGTAAAACTCTCGGGTGCGGGCTTGCATGTCCACTTCGGCGAACAGTTGCGGTTGAACCCGCGTCGCCAGCCAAGTCAGCCCCAGCAGCCAGCGCGTGTCGGGCTGATCCCAGCTATAGTAATCCGCCGGGAAAGCGTACAGCGTGCCGTTTTGAACGGCGCGCATTGCCTGCCATTGCGGGTCGGCTTTGAGGGCAGCCACCACCTCATCGATATTGGCGCTATAAGCGACGACGTAGATTTGATCGGCGTCCCATACAGCGATCTGTTCCAGGCTGACCTTGGTCCACCCCTCGCCCAGCTCAGCTTGGCGCCAGGCTGGTTCACCGCCCGCCATCTCGACCAGCCGTGTCTGCATCCACGATAAGGGCGGGACGTTGAAGGCGATTTCACCGTCGCGGTCGGTGTAGTAGAGAATCAGCACCGAAGGCTTCTCTTGGTCGCTGAGTTCTGCCGTGACGTCGGCGATCTCCTGCCGGGTGCTTCGAAAGAAGTCAACCAGTTCGGCGGCGCGTTGCTCGTCCTGGAACAGGGCTCCGATCGTGAGTAGGTCGCGCTCGTACTGCTCCGGCGTTTCCAGATCGACGTAGACAACCGGAATGCCGAGGATCTCCAGTGGTTCGCCCAGCCGTTCCGACATGAACGACTTCATCAAAACCGCGTCTGGCTGAACTGCCGCCACCTGTTCAGGACCGACATCGGTGGCGAAGCCGGTTTTCTGGTCAAAGGTGGGGTCAATTACTGGAATAAAATCGCCGGTTCCCTGGTTGGTGCTGCTGAGGGCAGCCACACGCTCGCTCGCTTGGGGGAAAGCATAAACCGCCCCTGCTACCAACGCGGTTGCCCTGCCGGCGATCACGATCCGTTGCGGTGGCTGCTCAAAAGTGACGCTGCGCCCCTTGGCGTCGACCAAGGTGAAACCCGGGGCAGCAGGTGACTCTTCTTCGGCTTTGGGTTCGGCGGGCGGCGATTCTACCTCCGCCGTTTCTGTCGCCGGCGGGGCTTGTGGGGCAGCAACCGGCGCGGTGCAGGCGCTGACGACCAAAGTCACCACCAAGGCGATGAGTAGATAATGATAAAGGGTCTTGAACAAGGGTTCCTCCAGTGAGATTTAGGGTATATTCCGGCTGGAAATTGTCGCCAGATTCAGAAAGCGGCTGCGACACTGGCGCAACCAGTCCAGCAGCGAGCGCAACTGGTTGATGCGCAGCTCTACCCCCAGGCGGTTGATCACCTGCTCGGGATCGACCGTCGGTAGCAAGCGCTCCAGGCGCACCAGTCCCCCCTGAACGACTGCGATTTGTTGATCGACCAGGCGCGGCACCAATTGCGGGTAAAGCATGTGAGTAAAGTACAGCCGCGCCAGAAACTCAACCCGTACCGCGCGGGCGCTACAGCCGGTAGGCGCCCGCAGCCAGCGCTCGAAGCGCCGCTTTCCCGCCGGCGTCAAACGGAATAAGCGGCGCGCTGGCTGGCTGGTGGGCTTCTCTTCCCTGCCGGCGATCAATCCCTGTGCTTCCAGCCGGTTGAGGATGTTGTAAGCCTGGCTGAGGCTGACGCGCCACACCTGTCCCAGTTCTGCCGTCAGGCGCTGGTGAAGCTGGTAACCGTGAGCCGGACGTTCTGCCAGCAAGCCGAGCAGGGCATATTCGGGTGAAAGCACGCTGGCGTAAGTGGGGTTTCCAGACATGGCGGATATACTCACTCAGTGAGTATATCCTAAAGCGGTGGTTTGTCAAGAAGGGGCAACCCCCCGGCGCACTTTGTGGTTTAATAAAGCGAGAAAACTTGAATATCTTTACACCCACATCAGGAGTTCGCGATGAATTATCGCCACATGGGAAGAACGGGATTGAAATTAAGTGAGCTGTCGCTGGGGGCGTGGGTAACCTACGGCGGGCAGGTCGGCGAAGAGGTTGCCGAAAAGTGCATGATCGCCGCCTATGAAGCCGGGGTCAACTTTTTCGATAATGCCGAAGCCTACGCCCACGGCAATGCCGAGATCGTGATGGGCAATATTCTCAAACGACTGGGCTGGCGGCGCGAGAGCCTGGTCATTTCGACCAAACTGTTCTGGGGCGGCAAAGGTCCCAACGACAAGGGGTTGTCACATAAGCACATCATTGAGGGCATGAACAATTCGCTGCGCCGCCTGCAACTGGACTACGTTGATCTGCTTTTCTGTCACCGTCCCGATGTCAACACGCCCATCGAAGAGACGGTGCGGGCGATGGACGTGCTCGTCTGCCAGGGCAAGGTGTTCTACTGGGGCACCTCGGCATGGAGCGCCGCCGACGTGATGCGCGCCGATGGTATTGCCCGCCAGTATGGTTTGACACCTCCCCGGATGGAGCAGCCCGAGTACAACATGCTGACGCGTCAGCGCATGGAGCAAGAATACCTGCCGTTGTTCCGCGATCAGGGTTACGGCAGCACCGTCTGGAGCCCCCTGGCGTCTGGCGTGCTCACCGGCAAATATAATGACGGCATCCCAGCGGGCAGCCGCGCCGCCCTCAAAGGATACGAGTGGCTGCGCGACAGTATGCTGACGCCGGAGAAGATCGAGCGCGCCCGCAAACTCAAACCCATCGCCGACGAGCTGGGTTGCACCCTGGCGCAACTGGCGCTGGCGTGGTGCCTGATGAATCCCAACGTCAGTACCGTCATCACCGGCGCCAGCAAACCTGAACAGGTGACCGAAAACATGAAAGCGCTGGATGTACTGCCCCTGCTCACCCCGGACGTAATGGAACGTATCGAGCAAGTGCTGGGTAACAAACCCCACATTGAGGTCCCCTGAGCGCAACGCAGGCACCAAACCGGTCTGAAAGCGATGCCTCCCGCCCAGAGCGGTTAAATCTGGTGCATGGCGAGATCGCCTTTCCCATTTATCTGCCTGACGCCACTTTCGGGGTGGTGCGCGGGGTTGACGCCGACGACTTGGCGAACTGTGGTGTGAAGGCACTGATGATGAACACCTTTCACCTGATGCAACGTCCCGGCGCCACCATCGTGCAGGCGCTGGGAGGTCTGCACAAGATGAGCAGTTGGTTCAAGCCGATCTTCACCGATTCGGGTGGCTTTCAGGCTTACTCACTCATCCGTCAGCAACCCGGTAGCGGCAGCATCAGCAATCGCGGACTGCTTTTCCGCCCGCAGGGCTCCAACCGTAAACTGCAACTCTCGCCGGAAAAAAGCATTCAGCTTCAAATGAGTTTCGGCAGCGATGTGATCATCTGCTTGGACGACTGCACCCACGTAGACGAATCCGAATCCGAGCAGGAAATGGCGGTGGCGCGCACCATTGAATGGGCGCGGCGCGGCAAAGCCGAGTTTCTGCGCCTGGCTGAGGAAAAAAACCTGCCCGAAGATCGACGCCCGCGCCTCTTCGCCGTTGTGCAAGGCGGCAAATCGCCGCTGCTGCGCCGCCGCTGCGCGGAGGCGCTACTGGAGATTGGTTTCGACGGCTTCGGTTATGGCGGATGGCCGCTGGACGGCGACGGCAACCTGCTGGTGGATGTGCTGGCGTACGTGCGCCAGTTGCTGCCGGAGCGCTTTCCGCTTCACGCCCTGGGGGTTGGTCACCCGCGCAACGTGTTGGCGGGCTACCACCTGGGTTACGATCTGTTTGACAGCGCCATGCCCACCCGTGACGCCCGTCACGGCAGGCTGTACATCTTAACCCAGCCGGCTGAAAACGCCGGCGCCGGTCTCAGCGGCGACTGGTTCGCCCACCTCTACATCAATGACGAGATTCACGTACGCGCCGATGCCCCCCTTTCGCCTTACTGTGACTGTTTGTGCTGCCGGCGCTACTCGCGCGGTTACCTGCATCATCTCTTCAAGCTCAACGATAGCCTTTTTTTGCGCCTGGCAACCCTGCACAACCTGCGCTTTATGGTGCAGCTCACCGAACGAATCCGGATTCGTCAGCCATGAGCCTGCCCACCAACCTGGATGAACTGGTGGCGGCGGTACAAAAAGCGCCCCGCTACCGCACCCTCGACAGCGGGTTGGTGCGCTGGATCGGTGAGCAGGAGCTGGAGCGCCGTCGCAGCTTCAAAGAAGCCGTTAAAGCCACCCGCAGCCGCTTGCACCAGGTTGCCGGAGCCTACCTTCCCGCCGGTCTCGACAGCGCCAATCTGCTGAACGAACTGGCACGCTGCGGACACACCGCCGAGGACCCCGCTCTGCGGGCGTTCTGCTTGCGAGCGATGGCGCGCCACGCCTCGACCCGCGAACGCCTGCCGATCCTGGAATCCTTCTTCGAGCGCATTTTGGCGCCTATGGCGCCGTTGCGTTCGGTGCTCGACCTGGCGTGCGGCTTGAACCCCCTGGCGCTGCCCTGGATGCCACTCGCCCCGGATACCGTCTACTACGCTTGCGATGTGTACACCGACCTGGTGGATTTCCTTAACAACTTCCTGCAGCACATCGGCAGGCGTGGCGCTGCCGGGGTGTGCGATTTGACGCGCCCGTTGCAGCTCCCGCCGGTGCAGGTTGCCCTGCTGCTCAAGTCGCTGCCCTGCCTGGAGCAACTCGACAAGCATCTGCCGGAACGCCTGCTGGAAACGATCCCTGCCGAGGTGCTGGTGGTGTCCTTCCCGGTGCACAGCCTGGGCGGGGGCGCGCCGTACCCACGGAGTGGGCACAAGTACCCACGGAGAGGGCACAAGTACCCACAGAGTGGGCACAAGTACCCACGGAGTGGGCACAAGGGGATGTCCATCAACTATGGGGAACGTTTTGAGCGCTTGACGGCGACCCGCCCGTGGAGGGTGGAACGTATTCACTTTGCCACCGAGCTGGTCTTCGTCGTCCAGCGGAGAGGCGCCGGTGATGGGGCGTAAACGCCGCCAATCCGAACGGCTTTCGGGGGCGGCGTTGCTAGCGCAAGCGCTGGAACGCTACAGCCCGATGCTGCCGGCGGAAGAGTATCCGCTTTTGCTGCGAGCGGTTTCCGAGCCGTTATCCCCCGCCGTCCGCATCAACCCGCTCAAAGTCGACCCACCCGTCGCTCTGGCGGAATGGTCGGCGCGCTACGGCTGGCACACCCAAAATGTGCCTTTCTGCCCCAGCGGCTGGTGGCTGCGCGACTGCCGGGTGCCTCCCAGCCAGACCATCGAACATCGTTTCGGGCAGTACTATATTCAGGAGGCGGCTTCGATGCTGCCGGCGCAACTGTTCAATTTTGCCGATCTACCTTACCCGCTGGTGCTGGATTTGGCGGCTTCGCCCGGCGGAAAGACCACCCACCTGATCGACCGCATGGATGACCGCGGCTTTGTGATCGCCAACGACGCCAGCGCGGCGCGCATTACCGCCCTGCGGTTGGTGCTGCAGACGTGGGGGGCGACCGGTGTCGCCGTTACCTGTTTCCCAGGCGAGCGCTTCGGTGAGTGGATGCCCGAAACCTTTGATCGCGTCTTACTCGACGCGCCCTGCAGCATGGAAGGATTGCGCACCAGTGAGACGCATCCGATGCGAGCCATCAGCGAGGGCGAACGCCAGCGTCTGGCGCAGCGTCAGTTGCGCCTGCTGGAAAGCGCCTTGCGGGCGGCAAGAGTCGGCGGGGAGATCGTCTATGCCACCTGCACCCTGGCGCCGGAGGAGAATGAAGCCGTGTTGGATGCCCTGTTGCAGCGTTACCCGCACGCGGTCGAGATCGTCGACCTGGCATCCCGCCTGTCTGCCCCGGCAGCCGCCCTCACCCGCCACGGCGAGCGGCACTACCACCCTGCCGTACAGCGGGCAGTCCGCCTGTGGCCTCACCACTTCGGCTGCGCCGGTTTTTTTGCTGCCCTGCTGCTCAAGCACCCACTTCGTGGGCACGAGTACCCACTTCGTGGGCACGAGTACCCACTTCGTGGGCACGAGCAGGCTGCATTGCTATCGGACCGCACCACCACCCCCACTCGCCCGACGGCAGGTTGCGATTTTCAACCGTTGCTGCCAGCCGAGACCGCCCGCCTGAGCGGGGAATTGCTCCAGAATTTTGGCTTTGAGATCCATCCCCACCTCGAAAGGTTGCAACTGGCGTTGCGGCGACGAGGTGATACGGTCATTGCCGTCCCCCAAATTTACCTGAGCCGTTTTTCTGCTGTTCCGGTGCAGGCGCTCGGTCTGTCGCTGGGGAATTTCAGTGCGGGTGGATTCGTTCCTTCGCACGAGTGGGTGTCGCGTTTTCACGCCTTCTTCCGCGCCGGGCGTGTTCGGATTGGCGCCGAACATCTGTCACCGTGGTTGAGGGGAGAGGATGTGCGCCTCAGCGGCGTCGCAACGTCTGGTGGCGGGGCGATCGTGCTGGTGGAGGATGAAGAGGGGCGTTTCATCGGGCGCGGCAAACAATTGCGCGACCGGCTCAAAAATCTGCTGCCGAGACGAGCGGTGCTCTAATTACAGACGCTGATCGCAGAGCGAGCGATAACCGCAGCGCCGGCAGCGCCCTTTTGAATTGTGGGAGCGTTCCGCATCTCGCCGCTGCTCAGCACGGCGCATTTCAGCCAACAGATCGAGCAGTTCTGCTTCCAGCTCGGGGGTGTAATCAATCGCAAAAGTTCGGTTGGGATAATGAATCAAGCCATAAGGGGGACGGCTTCCTCCGGCGCGTTCGACCAGCAGACAATAGGATGCCAGTTGCAGCACGTGCCCACGTAGTGGGTACACGTGCCCACCATAGGGGTTCGCCGCTGCCGGGGTGTACTTGACTTCCACCGGCACAATGCCCTGCTTTTGTTCGATTAGGTAGTCAGGTTTTCCGGTCAGGCGCAGGTCAGCGTCGTAGAGGGGTTTTTCCACCCGCCGCCACGCCCCGCTGTCGCTGTAAACCCGGCGCCCCACCGGCATCCCGAGCGAACGCTGGCGGCGCCCAGCCCGGATCAACAAAATTACCGCCAGCAGCACCAGCGTCAGCGCCACAAAGTAGATCAATGCAATCCTTTGCGTAAGAAAACGATCAGCGCAGCAAATCGCGCGTCACAGCCACCGCCACCAGGATCAGCGCCGCCATCAACAGCGCCGCGGCGAGCCAGCGTTGAAACACGATTTGCAGATATTGGCGCCCGTGCTGGCGGTGATATTCGCTTCCGGCAGCCATTTCGGACTGGTTCTCGGAGGGTTGTCCGTGGCGCTGGTACCACCAGGCTCGTTTGCAATACAGGAATGCGCCGATTTCGGAGGCGCGCAGGGTGCGCATGATCGTTTCAGGGGGAGGAAAGACGCTCCAGCAGTCTGTCGAGCGCTTCTTTGAGTTGATCTTCACGCTGGCTGATGGTCAGGTCGCCGCGGGTGCGTTCAAGGATGCCGCGCACCAGATCGGTCTGCCGCCGCAAACCGTTGGTGATGGCATCAGGGTAATCCATGGTCACCAGCACCGCGTAGATGTCATCCATGCAAGTGAGCAGGCGTTCGGCTTCGCTGGAGTAGCCCTGGCGCATGATGTCAAGGCAGCGCCGGCGAAGCTCACCCGGCGTCTCTGCCAAGCCAGTGAGGTAGGTGGCATCTTCCACTTCGAGCGTTGCGGGCAGCGGCAGGGGCTGATCCAGAATGAGCGCCAAGGTGATGCTGGCTTCGACGTATTCCTTGATGGCATCCTGAGTGTAGCCGGCGTAGTAAAGATCGGGATAAGCGGCGGTCTCCCGGCGCAATCCCGCCACCAGTTGAGCCGCCTCAACCAGGAACTTTTTAGCGTCCTCCTGCTGGCTGCGGTGGATAGCGCGGATGGCGTTGGCTGATTTGCGGGTCAACTGGCGCGCCAGCACCAGGGCGCGGTCGCGTGCCTGCATACGCGCTTCAAAGGTCTGATGTGCTTGTTCGGCGATGGACTCTAGATTTTGCATACACCTCGTTCAGACGGCGGCGATGATTCGCTGTGGCTCAGCCATAAACTGGTTGCCCCCCCCAGAAGGGGGCTGAATTGTACGATACCGGCTTTAGAAGGGAATTTCCTCATCGGAAAGCGGCGACTCGGGCATTTCGTCTTCCATCCCGGCTTCTACATCGGCGCGGGGGGTGAGGAAGCGAACGATGGCGGCGTTGACCTCAAAGGAGCTGGCTGGGGTGCCGTCCTGACGTGTCCAGATGCGTGGGCTGCCGTTCTCGGCGGCGGTCAGGCGCCCCTCGACCAATACTTTACTGCCCTTTTTAAGATAGGCGCTGCAGGTTTCGGCAAGTTTTTCCCACGCCGAAACACGAAACCAGATCGTCTTCTTGCGGTCGCCAAACCCATCCGAGACGGCTACCGAAAAGCTGGTCACAGCCTGTCCGCTGGGGGTGTAGCGCATCTCGGGGTCTCGTCCGAGATTTCCGATAAAAATGATGGTTTGAAACATAGAGCCCTCCTCAGTCCGGCGCGTGATGGAAATGGCTGTTCACCCCCAGAATGGGGGTTCATTCGACATACGTGCCCACTATGTGGGTACACGTTCCCACTATGTGGGTACATGGTTATTGTACACGAAAAACGCCTTTCGCAATCGATGACAAAGGGGTGGGGTCATGAAAAGCCGTCCGTGATCAGGGATTGGGGCTGGGCGTGGGCGGGGCGGGGATCGCCGCCGGATTGATGCGGTACACCACCAGATCCGAAAAGCTGACCGTGAGCGGGGTGTCGTCGCTCGAGCGAGCAAAGACGCCGATCTTGCCTCGCTCCATCAGGGCATCGCGGGCAGTGAATTGATAATAGTCATTGATGAAAAAGCGCATTTCTCTGCCCAGCGCCCACACACCCAAGCGTAACACCAGCGGCGAGCCGGGCGGCACCTGCCCACTGGGTAGCCAGTTCTGGATCAGGGTGACCCGCCCGGCGCGGATGCGGTCCAGGCGAATCTGTCCGTCACAGGCGATGACGAAGCGGTAGCCGTCCTCGTTCGAACTGGCACGGAACATCAGCCCGTAAAAATCAGCGTTGCGGCAAAGGCTGGGGCTGGCGGTGATCTCCGCGTAGAAATCATCCAATTCAGGCTCGTCACGGACACTGGCGAGATAACCGCGCCGTTGCGCCACTGCCAGGGTCAGTTCGTCTCTGCCGTACGAAACGCTTCCCGCCGCGCTGCGGTAGGTGTGCCAGCCATCGTTGGCGGCAAAGGTATCCCGAAACACCTCCCGGTTGATGCCGGGGCGCTGGTCGGGGGTGGGTACGATCTCCGGCGGTACGTAAACGGTCGGGGTCGTCGTGGGCGGGAACCACATGATCGTCTCGGTGGGGATAAGGGTGGGGCTAAGGGTGGGGGTTGGAAAGTCCGGTAATGGAGGGCGCAAAGCGTTACAGGCGCCGAACGCCAATACCAGCAGCAGGCTGCTTATTCGGAACAGGGACATAGCTAACTCCGCTCAGTCACCCCCCGTGACCGATGATTCTGTGATGATTATAGCGCGAAAACATAAACCCTCCCCCGCCCACAAAAGCGTTACGGGAGGGCAAACTCTGAAAAAATCAGCGAGCTATTCCAGTAACGACCAGACCAGCAGCCCGTCATCGAATTGCACCAGGGTGTGGGGAGCTTCGATGTCGTAATAGGCGGTTTCCTCCTGATCCAGCAACATCGCCCGCCAGGTGATGAAATTCCCCGCCGGGGTGTGAATCGGCTGCCCGCCACTGACATAGACTACTTTTTCAACCTTCAACGGCGCCGATGCACGGCGGTGCGGCTGATAAGGATTAGGGAGCGCATAGGTCACCTCGCTGGCATAAGCCAGCTCCAGCGGCAGAGCCATCAAACGAAATTGCCACTCACCCTGCAATAAAGCCTCGACGGGCAGTTTGGCACTCGCCAGCGAGCCATCAAAGTGGCTGGTCTCGAGAAGCAAGCCGTCCGCCTCAGGTTTGACCGTCCAGCTTTGCCGCTCCTCCCCCGCAGTGAGAACACCCTCCATTGAAATCAATCGCATGCTCTCTGTCTGCCACGAGGCGTGGTAGATAGTGGTGAATGAATCCGAGAGGTAGTGGTCTTCACCTACGCTCGTATCAAAGGCTTGTACCCTCATTTCGCAATTGAGGTCGATCTGCTCTGCTGCGGGAACCACCCGGCACAACGCTTCGCCGACCGCCTCGTCTGCCTTGTTGCGCAATTCATAACGGTAGTGGCTTTCCGCCTGCCAGGGCGGCGATCCCAATTCCATCTGCCTGCCGGTCGCAAGAATTTGCGGGCTGATGCCGACCATTGTGTCCAACCCTGCCACACCGATGAAAATTAATCCCGCCAGCACCAGCGGTAGCCGCCATGCCAGGCGGGTGCGTACGCTTTCATTCACCACCGCTATCACTTCATCGGGTTGCTTTTTGGCAGCTCGATCGAACAGTACCAGTCCGGCAATCGCCACCGCCAGCCCCATCAATCCACTTGTCAACGATGGAAATGGCAGGCTAACTTGCGGGTTGAGCGCTGCCATCGAGATCAGAACGACTGCCATGGTGTTGTTGGCAAAATGTACCAGGACAGCGGTGGTCAGAGAGCGGGTTCGCCACATAACGTAGCCAAGCACGACCGAGATCGGGATCAGCGCCGGTAAGCTGATCAGACGCATATGGAACACTGCGAACAGCATGCTTGCTGCCACCACGCCTTTTATTCCAAACCGCCGGGCAAAAGTCGTTTGCAGCGCACCACGGAAAAGCACTTCTTCGCAAATTGCTGGCGCCACCGCCAGTGCGGCGAACAAGAGTGCCACCTGCGCCGCGCTGGTGGGATACCAATCCGGTGGTAGCGGCAGAATAAAACCGGTGACCTGCGTCAGGGTAACGTCCAGAAAGGCGGCGAAAAACCACACTCCGCCGCCCACCACCAGACTGAGGAAAATCAGCGGCAGTTCCGGATTGTTAATCCGCAGTGATTTCTTGAGCGGAAGCTTTGAAAGACGCAAAAACACGAGCGTCGGGAGCAGGATGCACAAGACTTCGGTGCCGAGCAATCCCCACACTGCCGAGTAGGACTGCATGGTGGCGCCCCCCACAACCACCAGTACCATCGATACCAGATACAGCCAACCGGCTGATTTGAGCGGCAAAGCTTGCTCGTCCATCTCACTTAACCCCGTCTAACCTTCCCAATCAAATCAAGATCAGAAGCCTGCCAGGAAGAAGAGCACACCGGCTACGATCACCGAGCCGATCACGCCGGCGATGTTGGGACCCATAGCGTTCATCAGCAAGTGATTGGATGGATTCGCTTCCAAACCCAGCTTTTGAACCACGCGTGCCGCCATCGGCACCGCCGAAACACCCGCCGCGCCGATCATCGGGTTGATCTTGCCGCCCGAGAGTACGCACATCAATTTGCCGAACAGAACCCCTGAAGCGGTGCCGATCGAAAACGCCACCAAACCCATGGCGATGATCGTGATTGTGTTCAAGGTCAGAAATTCACCGGCGGACATTTTGGCGCCAATCGCCAGCCCCAGGAAGATGGTGACGATATTGATCAATTCATTTTGTGCTGCCTTGGTCAGGCGATCGACCACTCCCACCTCGCGAAAAAGGTTGCCCAACATCAGCATCCCCAACAAAGGAGTCGCTTCGGGTACCAGCAGCGAGAAGAAGATTACGCCTCCGTCCAGCACCGGCAGCGGCAGCAGGTTGAGGACGAACAGGCTGACCGACAGCACCGCCATCAGCTGCAGCAGGTCGGACAGCCCCTTCTTGGCCGCCTGGCCGGACATCTGCCCTATCATCACGAAGCCGCCCAGCTGCTGGGAGGCCGCCTTGGG
>JBBIKU010000015.1:0-24092 GCA_037445245.1 Anaerolineaceae bacterium | reverse complement strand
GTCCTGTCGGGACGGCGCACCCGCAATTTGCGGGCTTTCAGCCCTGCAAATGCCTGCGGTGAAGTAACCTCGTGCACCAGGTGCAGATCAATATACAGCACTGCCGGGGCTCCCGGCTCTTGCACGACGACGTGTGAATCCCAGATCTTTTGAAAGAGAGTGCGCGGTGATGATGGCTGTGACATTTACTGATGATCGTTGGATTGTGCTGAAGTTGGCGCCTGCCGCATCAACTCGCTCATGTCCCAACCTTTGGGCATGGTGCGCGGATTGGAAAATTTTTCCGGCTGGTAGCCATTGCCGGTTTCAGGCGATGTTGCTGCCGACGGCGTGGCGCCGTTGGCACTGCTCTCTGGCTGACTGGCAGCCGCGATCAGTTCGCTTAAATCCCAGCCTTTGGGCATGGTGCGGGGCGAGGGGAAGGGATCGGTGTTCCAGGCTGGGGCAGTTTCAGACGGGGTGTTTGGATGCTCGCTCATACTTTTTGTCTCCTCTTCTTTACTCACTTACTTCGCTGAAATCACGGTGGGGGCGGGGGTTTCGGATTCCCCGTACCTGCCGCTGGCGACCAGCATTTTGTTCAAAGCAGCCAGGTAGGCTTTGGCGCTGGCGACCACGATGTCGGTATCGGCACCGTAACCGCCGAAAGTGCGGGATTGCTCAACCTCTTTCTGAGCGTCCAGGGTGTGATGACCGTTTCTGCCTTCGATGCGCACGGTCACCTCACCCAAGGCATCAATCCCTTCGGTGGCGGCGTGGATGACGAACTCCAGGAGAATGTTGGGGGCTTGAACGATGGAATCGATCGCTTTGTAGGTTGCATCGACCGGTCCGCTGCCGACTGCAGCCGCAACATGCAATTGCTCATCGGGACCGCGCAGCCGGACGGTGGCGGTGGGCATTCCTATCGTTCCACAGGTGACTTGCAGCCCTTCCAAGGTGAACACTTCGTGCACCTGGTAGAGTTGCTCTGAAGCCAGGGCGTGCAGATCGGCGTCGGCGATGGTCTTCTTTTTGTCGGCGAGCACTTTGAAGCGCTCGAACAGGGCATCGGCGTCGCTTTCCTCCAGGATATATCCCAATTCCTTGAGACGGGTTTTGAAGGCGTGCCGCCCGGAATGTTTGCCCAGCACCAGCCGGCTCTGGGTGAGACCGACCGCTTCAGGACGCATGATCTCGTAGGTTTGTTGGTGCTTGAGGATGCCGTCCTGGTGGATGCCGGCTTCGTGGGCGAAGGCGTTGGCGCCTACGATTGCCTTGTTGGGCTGAACCGAAATGCCGGTGTAATTGCTGACCAGCTTGCTAACCCGCATGATCTGGGTGGTGTCGATGCCGGTGGTCAGATTAAAAACCGGCTTGCGGGTCTGCAGCGACATGACCACCTCTTCCAGCGAGGTGTTGCCGGCGCGCTCGCCGATGCCATTGACGGTTACCTCTGCCTGGCGTGCCCCGGCTTGCAGCCCCGCCAGGGTGTTGGCGGTCGCCAGCCCGAGGTCGTTGTGGCAGTGCACCGAAACGATGGCGTTCTCGATGCCGGGCGTGTTACGGATGATGCTCGAGATCAGCTCGCCGAACTCGGCGGGGGTGGTGTAGCCCACCGTATCGGGGATGTTGAGGGTGGAGGCGCCAGCTTTGATGGCTTCGCCCAGTACCAGGTAGAGGAACTCGGGATCGCTGCGACCGGCATCTTCGGGGCTGAACTCGACGTCTTCGCACAGGCTGCGGGCGTAGCGCACCATTTCCACCACGCGCTCTACCACCTGCTGGCGGTCCATCTTGAGTTTGTACTGCATGTGGATCTCGGAGGTGGCGATGAAGGTGTGAATGCGCGGTCTGGTGGCTTGGCGCACGCCTTCCCAGGCTTTATCGATGTCATTCTTCGAAGCGCGCGCCAGGGCGCAGATGGTTACCGGTTTTTGACCTGCGCCGGCAGCGCCGACTTCTCTAGCAATCCGCCGTACCGCTTCCAGATCGTCGGGTGATGCCGCGGGGAATCCGGCTTCAATCACGTCCACGCCCAGGCGTACCAGGACGCGGGCAATTTCCAGTTTTTCACCCGAGGTCATTGTGGCGCCCGGCGATTGTTCGCCGTCGCGCAGGGTGGTGTCGAAAATCCTTACATAATTGTCCATGGTTGCCTTTTCCCTGATCGTCTGCGGCGTCTGCTGTCTTACTGCGCCGCCTCCGTTTGGGGCATTTTCCAGTTTTCGGGACGCAGCGAACGAACGGCTGCGCCTGCCTGCCACATTTCGGAGCGACGCATTTCCTTCAACTCGGCTTCGAGCTTCTCCTTGTAATCCGCTGCCGAATTGGCTTCGAGCACGATGCGGGTCTCTTCACCCGAAACGACGCTTTGGTAGAGTTCATCGAAAACCGGGGCGACTGCTTCCCGGAAGCGATGTCGCCAGTCGAGGGCGCCGCGCTGGGCGGTTGCGCTACAATTGGCATACATCCAATCCATGCCGTTCTCAGCCACCAGCCGGATCAGACTTTGGGTCAATTCTTCGACCGTCTCGTTGAATGCCTCGCTGGGGGAGTGACCGTGCTTGCGCAGCACGTCGTACTGGGCTTCCATGATGCCGGTCAGGGCGCCCATCAGAACACCACGCTCGCCGGTCAGATCGCTGTAGACCTCCTTCTCGAAAGTGGTCGGGAAGAGATAACCCGAGCCGATGCCGATGCCCAGCGCCAGGGTGCGTGCGGCAGCTCTGCCGGTGTAATCTTGGTGGATGGCATAGCTGCTGTTGATGCCGCTGCCATTGAGGAAATTCTTGCGGACGCTGTTACCCGATCCCTTAGGCGCCACCATGATGACGTCGACAAATTGAGGTGCGACCACGCCGGTCTGGTCGCTGTAAACGATGGCGAAACCGTGCGAGAAGTACAGGGCGTCGCTCTCTTTCAGGCAGGGCTTGATCCTGTCCCACGCTAGCATTTGCCCGGCGTCCGAGATCAAATATTGGATCACCGTACCCCGTTCGGCGGCTTCTTCGAGGGTGAAGAGGGTTTTGCCGGGTTGCCAGCCGTCTTTGATCGCTTTTTCCCAGTAGGATTTTGCTTCAGGTGCCTGCCCGACAATGACGTTAAAGCCGTTGTCGCGCAGGTTGAGCGCCTGAGCGGGACCCTGCACGCCATAACCCAGGATGGCGATGACCTCATCCTTAAGCACTTCTCGAGCTTTTTCGAGTGGGAACTCATCGCGAGTGATGACTTCTTCTTCCGTGCTTCCGAATACCATTTTGACCATGATTAACTCCTTGAACAGTAAAAGATGAATAAGCGCTATTTAGCCAGTCACGCGGCTGGCATAGGCAGCGATGTTCTCCTGGCGGTGCCCGTTATCGTTGGGCGGCACCAGCGCTTCGGGACCGCGCGCCATGGCGACCGTGCCGGTGCGCACCATTTCAATGATCTCGAATGGGCGCAAGACCTCGACGAAGCTGTCGATCTTATCTTCGGTGCCAGTGATCTCTACGATCAGCGAATCGCTGGTGACGTCGACGATGCGGGCGCGGAAGACGTCCACCAACTGCATAATGCTGGTGCGGTTCTCTGAGTTGGCTTTGACCTTGATCATTGCCAGATCGCGACTGACCGCCGGGGTTTCTGAAAGGTCTTCCACCTGCAAAACGTTGACCAGTTTGTACAGGTACATCACCACCCGCTGGGCGCTGGTGCGGCTGCTGTCGATCACGATGGTCATGCGCGAAATGCCGGGTTTTTCGGTGTGTCCGACCGTGAGCGACTCGATGTTGAACAAACGCCTGCGAAAGAGCGAAGCGACCCGGTTGAGTACGCCCGGTTTGTCTTCTACCAGAACGACGAGTGTTTGGTGCATGTTTCCTCCTCCCAAATATCAATATCACTAAATGGATCGTGGGCTAAATTTTCTCGCTTCACTTCTTTGAAGCGCTTTCCGGCAGCGGGCGGCGGATCATCTCG
Source organism: Anaerolineaceae bacterium (assembly GCA_037445245.1). Lineage (GTDB taxonomy): Bacteria > Chloroflexota > Anaerolineae > Anaerolineales > Anaerolineaceae > JBBIKU01. The sequence continues at coordinate 20,150 of JBBIKU010000015.1, read as the reverse complement.
TGCAGGTCGGCGCCGGCGGGCACCATCGGGTAGACGATGTCTTCTTGCACGACCCGGAAATCGATCACCACCGTCCCGGAGGTCTCCTGCGCCTGGCGAATGGCGGCTTCGACCTCGCTGCGTTGGGTGACGCGGATGCCGGGCAAGCCGTGCGCTGCGGCAATTTTGACGAAATCGGGGCTGGTGATGGGAGTCGCTGAATAGCGCCGCTCGTAGAAGAATTCCTGCCATTGGCGCACCATTCCCAGGAAGCCGTTGTTGATGATGGCAACGTTAACCTTGGCGTTTTCCTGGCGGGCGGTCGATAGCTCGGCCTGCGTCATCTGAAACCCGCCGTCACCGACAATTGCCCACACTTCCTCTCCGGGGCGGGCGAAAGTGGCGCCCAGGGCTGCTGGCAGCCCGAACCCCATCGTTCCCAACCCGCCGGATGTGATCAGGGTGTAGGGTTTTTCGCGGCGGCAGTATTGCGCCGTCCACATTTGATGCTGCCCGACATCGGTAACCACGATGGTGTTCTCACCAGTGTTGCGCCAGATGTCGTTGATGACATGGGCGGCGCGCAGCGAACCATTGGCGGGAAGATTTTGAACGTCGCGCAGCTGGCTGTCGCGCTTGTTTTCGTTGATCTCTTCCAGCCAGTTGCTGTGATCGGCGGCTTCGAGCTGCGGCAACATGCTCTCCAGCGTTTCTCGCAGATCGCCGATCAGCGCCAGATCGACCTTGACGTTTTTGTCGATCTCCGAGGGGTCGATATCGGCGTGAATCTTGAGGGCATGGGGGGCGTAGTTGTCGAGGTTACCGGTAACGCGGTCATCGAAGCGCATCCCGAATGCCAGCAGCAGGTCTGCCTGTTGGATGGCATAGTTGACCCAGGCTTCACCATGCATGCCCATCATACCCAGGTGCAGGGGATGACTGGCGGGAAAGCTGCCAATGCCGAGCAGGGTCACCGCCACTGGGATTTGCGCTTTCTCGGCAAAGGTACGCAATTCTGCCATGGCGCCGCTCATCAGCACACCGTTGCCGGCGAGGATGAGCGGTTTTTTTGCCTTGCGGATCATCTCGAGCGCTTTTTCCACATCGAGACTGATCGCGCGTAGATCGGGGCGATAACCCGGTAATTGCACCGGGCTGTCGTCCCATTCCCATTCGATGGCGTTTTGCTGGGTGTCTTTGGCAATATCTACCAATACCGGTCCGGGTCTGCCAGAGCGGGCAATGTAGAACGCCTCTTTGATCGCCGGGGCAAGGTCTTTGGTTTCGGTGACCAGGTAATTATGTTTGGTGATTGGCAGGGTGATCCCGGTCACGTCAGTTTCCTGGAAAGCGTCGTAACCGATGAATTTGCTTGCCACCTGACCGGTGATACACACGATTGGCGAGGAGTCCATCATCGCGGTGGCGATGCCGGTGACCATGTTGGTAGCGCCGGGACCCGAGGTTGCCATTGCCACCCCGACTTTTCTTCCGGCGCGGGCGTAGCCATCTGCCATGTGGGTGGCGCCCTGTTCGTGCCGTACGAGCACATGATGAATGGAATAATTCATCATGGCGTCGTAAATCGGCTCCGCCTGGAAATCCAAATACATGTTCAACCCCCTCATGCTGCAAACATTCCCATAAGATTTCTGCTCCGGTGCGTTTCATAAGTCCTCCAGTAATTGCGAATGGATCAATGCGGCGGGGTAGTCAGTACAGCGCCGTTGTCGGCACTGGTGACGAAATGGGCGTAGCGCTGTAACCAGCGGCTAGCGGTGCGTGGCTGGAATTTGGGCAATGCTGCCAGACGGTTGCTGATTTCTTCGTCTGACAGGCGGACGTTGAGCGTGCGCGCTTCGAGATCGATTTCGATAACATCTCCTGCTTGCAGCGCTGCAATCGGACCGCCGCTGGCGGCTTCGGGGGAAATGTGACCGATGCAAGCGCCGCGTGTCCCGCCCGAAAAGCGCCCATCGGTGATCAGCGCGACCTTGTCGCCCAGTTCCATCCCCATGATGGCGCTGGTGGGGCTGAGCATTTCCTGCATGCCGGGTCCACCTTTGGGTCCCTCATAGCGGATGACGACCACCTCGCCGGGCTGTACTTCTGAAGCCAGTATGCCTGCCAGCGCTTCATCCTGCGATTCGTAGATGCGGGCGGGTCCGTTGAAGTGATACATATTGGCGTCCACCCCGCCGGTTTTCACCACTGCGCCGCAGGGTGCCAGGTTGCCGAAGAGCACCGCCAGCCCGCCAGTGGTGGTGTGGGGTTGATCGTGCCGCCGGATGACATCTGCATCGTTGTTTTTTGCAGCCGCGACGATCTCACCCAGGGTCTGCCCGCTGACGGTGAGCCTGTCGAGGTGCAGGGGGTAGCCGGTGGCGGCGATTTCTTTCAAAATGGCGGGGACACCGCCGGCGCGGTGGACGTCTTCGATGTGCCATTTGCCTGCCGGGCTGACCATGCACAGGTAGGGCACCCCGTCGGCGATGGCGTTGAGCCGCGCCAGCGGATAGTCGATGCCGCCTTCGTGGGCGATTGCCAACGCGTGCAGGATGGTGTTGGTTGACCCGCCCATTGCCATATCGAGGGCGAAGGCGTCGTCCAGCGCCTCACGGGTGACGATGTGACGCGGCTTTTGCTGCTTCTCGACCAGATCCAAGATGAGACTGCCGGCACGCCGGGCGAGTGCCTCGCGCTCGGGTGTGTTCGCCAGCGCCGTGCCATTGAAGGGCAGCCCAAGCCCGAGCGCTTCAGTGAGACAGTTCATACTGTTGGCGGTAAACATCCCAGAGCACGAACCGCAAGAAGGGCAGGCGTGATCTTCGAGCAGTTTCAAGCGGGCATCATTGATCTTCCCACTCTGGTAGGCACCTACGCCTTCGAAAACCGAGATCAGGTCGATCGTCTCGCCTTGGGGAGTTTTCCCGGCAGGCATGGCGCCGCCGGAAACGAAGATCGCTGGAATGTTGACCCGCATTGCCGCCATCAACATGCCGGGCACGATTTTGTCGCAATTGGGAATGCAGACCATGCCGTCGAAACAGTGGGCTTCGATCATCGTCTCGACACAATCGGCAATCAATTCACGTGAGGGCAGCGAGTATTTCATGCCAGGGTGACCCATGGCAATCCCGTCGTCGACGGCGATGGTGTTGAACTCGAACGGTACGCCGCCGGCGGCGCGCACAGCATCTTTGACCAGTTTGCCCATCGTTTGCAGGTGAATGTGCCCGGGCACGATATCAACATAGGAGTTCACGATGGCGATGAACGGTTTGTGCATATCGGCGTCGCTCACGCCGGTGGCTTTGAGCAATGAGCGGTTTGGAGCCCGTTGGTAACCTTTCTTGATCTTGTCGGATCGCATGCAAAACCTCCACGAATTTTCCCAAGAAAAAGAAAACCGCCCAACTGGTTGGGCGGTTTTGGTTTGTTTCTCGGGTGATGTTCTTTTCTGCTACACCTGGCTTTCACCTACTGCTTCCACCGTCCCAACCGGAATTAGGTTCTCAAGAATGAGAACCACAATAATAAGGACGAGGGAAATGAAACAAAAGTTGGCGATTGGCATTGGGTTGTTTTTCTAAGCTTATGCTTGATTTAATTAGGTTAATTATACAACACTTCACTACTTAAGTCAACCAGAATTTGACACAAAATTTACGGCTTTGGTGGATGTCCGGTGAAATTGAAAATTTCGGGTGGATGAAGAGTTAGAAAGAAGGAGGTCGACGATACAGTTGTGCTACGACGTATTTGCTGCCCGTTCCTGTAAGTGGCATTGCTGCCGCCGAGGAAACCGGGCAGTGACCCCGAATACGGGGGGCATTGGCTCGGCTGTAACTGTAGCCGGGAGCGCCGATCCCGGCTATAAGCCGATTTGTGTGTCCTCGCAATGGATGCTATCGGATCACGGGTGTGGGCTGGATTACGGAACCTCGTCGAATAACGAATTCAGGGAGACCGAAAGCCCCACCAGGCTGGGACCAGTGTGGGCGCCGAGCACCGGCGCCACTGCCACGGTCGGCAGCCAGTGGCAATCGAATCGCTTTTCCAGCAGGTCTTTCAGTGTTTCAATTGCTGGCAGGTTGTCGCCGTGCAGCAATTGCACCCTTAATTGGCTGCCTTCAGCATACATGCCGGCAATCAGGTCAACCAGTTTGAGCAGGGCGCGCTTGATGGTGATTTCTTGCGCCAGACTATCGTATTTTCCGCTCTCCTTGTTGACGGCGATGATCGGTTTGATGTTCAACAACGAAGCCATCAAGCCTTTGATGTGGCTGATGCGCCCACCGTGGATTAGGTAATTCAAGTTGGAGAGGGTAAACATGCCGTGTGCTTCCGCCCGAATGCGATCCATCAGAGCCAATATTTTATCCAGCGTCCAGCCGGCTTTAAGCGCTCGGGCTGCCGCTTCGACCTGCCATCCGAAGGGGCAGGAGAGCGTTTTCGAATCGACGATGGTCACCCTGGCTTCGGGAATCATTTCAGCCCCGCCGCGGGCGGCGTTGATTGTTCCGCTCAGCCCGGATGAAATGTGGATCGAGAGGATATCGGCATCCTTCTTTGCCAGCTCGCGGTACAGCGCGGCGAATTCACCCGCCGAGGGTTGAGAAGTGGTCGGAAAGCTCTCCGTTTTTGATAAAAGCTCGTAGAACTCGGCGTGCTGGATATCTACCCCGCTGGTGTACGATTGCCCGTTGAGGATGATCCGCAAGGGGGCAAAGTGAAGGTTGAATCCTTCCATCTGTTCCGGAGCCATATCCATGCCCCGATCGGTGACGATCTGCATCCGCGTTCTCCTTTTTTGATCGCATAGATTAAAATGTGACCCAATTGTATCCGGACCGAAGGTCAATACAAGTTAGAGTGCGGTCATATTTCGGGTATATGACCTTTGAGAATATCGTAATCGATTTACTTTTGAATGCTGTGTTGGCTTGTATAGGTGAGTTGACCGACTGGCTCTACTGAAGCCCGTATGAGGTATTCCAGGAACTGGGAATGGCGTCGATCCTGACCGGCTCAATGCTGCCACCTGTATTTACGTGATGGCTTACGGCGATCGGTTTCTCCCCATCCCACCGGGGGCGTTATGGCGTTCTCTGTTCGAGTGGGGGGAGCAGGTTTTGTATGCGCTGAACTTGCCGGCGCACCGCCTCGGCGGATTCCAGTTTTACAACTTCGTCTACTAGTGCTCTGGCTTTGCGGTGTTCCCATTTGCGGATCAGACTCTTGGCTTGGGGAATGAGGGCCGGCGACATGCTGAGTTCATCCACGCCGATACCGAGCAAGATCGGGATTGCGTCGGGGTCGCCCGCCATCTCGCCACACACGCCCACCCAGATTCCCGCCCGGTGGGCGGCTTCGGTGGTGGATTGAATCTGGCGCACGATTGCCGGGTGACAGTGATCGCTCAAATGGGAGACTTTGGGATTGGTGCGGTCGGCTGCCAGGGTGTACTGGGTGAGGTCATTGGTGCCGATGCTGAAGAAATCAACTTCTCTGGCAAACTGGTTTGCCAGCACCACCGCTGATGGGATTTCGATCATGATCCCAACCTGGATCTGGTCGGCTATCGGCTGTCCTTTGGATTCGACCTCGCGGCGCGCTTCGTCCAGCAATTCCCTTGCCTGGCGCACCTCTTGCAGGGTGGCGATCATAGGAAACATGATGCGCAGGTCGTGCCCGGGGCTGGCGCGCAGCAGGGCGCGCAATTGGGTCTTGAAAAAGTCCGGTCGCGCCAGGCACAAGCGAATGGCGCGCCAGCCCAGGAACGGATTGGATTCCTTCCCCAGGTCCAGGTACGGAATTTCTTTGTCTCCCCCGACGTCGATGGTGCGCACCACTACCGGGCGTTTCCCCATGATTTTTAAAATATTTTTGTAAGAGCTGAGTTGTTCCTCCTCACCCGGCTCAGTTTTTCGTTTGAGGAAGATGAACTCGGTACGCAGCAACCCCACCCCTTCCGCGCTGTATTCCAGTGCCTTGACGGCGTCATCGACGCCGCCTATGTTGGCGACCACTTCAACCGTATGTCCGTCGCTGGTGACGGCTGGCAGGTGCGCGCCTTTGAGTTGTTCCTGCGATTTTTCGGTTTCTTGTTCCAGCCGTTTTTCAAATTCAGCCCGGGTTGCTTCGTCGGGCGCAACGATTACTTCTCCGGAGTTCCCGTCGATTAATATCAGTGTGTCGTCTTGAAGATCGAGGATTTCTTGACCCAGACTCACGATTGCAGGAATACCCAATGCCTTCGCCAGAATGGCGGTGTGCGAGGTTGGCCCGCCTTCAGCGGTACAAAAACCGAGCGTCCGGGTTTTATCCATTGCGGCGGTTTCTGAGGGGGTCAGGTCTTGCGCTACGATGATAGAGGGTTTCTGGATTGTGTTGATCGCGTCCCGATTCTTCCCCATCAGTATCCTGACCACCCGCTCGCCGATGTCGCGCAGGTCGGCGGCGCGCAAAGCCAGGGTTTCATCGGACAGGCTCTCGAGTTGTCTGGCAAACTGATCGATCGAATCAACCCAGGCAGCTTCAGCATCGATCCCTTCTTCAAGCGCCTGCCGGATCTTCTTGTGAAGCGCCCTGTCGTTCATCAGCAGGAGGTGGGCGTCAAACAGGGCGGCTTCTTCTGCGAGCCCTTGTTCGGTGAGTCTTTTGCTCAGCGCTTCGATTTCCGCCCCGGCGGACCGGATTGCCCGCTCGAGTCGTTTCTGCTCCACTTCTGGATCCTTGCCGCTATGGCGGGGGATTTGTAGGGCTTCTTTCTTCCACACCAGCGCCGGTGCGCAAGCCAGTCCTGGGGCGGCTGCAACGCCTTTGAGTGTGTAGGTTTTCGTTTTCGATTTGGTGCTTGCCATAATTACCAATCCTTTTGCCAGGTGGGTCGAGATCGAACCACTGCGGTTGGCGCTTGCTGCATGCTTGGAGCGCTCAGTCCATTCAATTTACCGTTCAACCTGAACCTGTCATTTGTCAACCATGGGCAAAACCGGTTTATAATTTCGTTCCTGTAAGTATTCCTGTGCAAATTCTATGATTCTCGAGGAGATCGCTGCATGCCCGAAATTCAATTGACAATTACCAACAAAGTTGGACTGCACGCCAGACCCGCCTCCTTGTTCGTTCAAGAAGCCAGCAAATTCGAAAGCGACATCACTGTGAGCAATGGCGGCAGCAGGGCTGACGCCAAAAGCATTTTGGAGGTGTTGACGCTGGGAGCCAGCCAGGGCAGCGAGATCACCATCCGGGCGGAGGGCGCCGATGCCGTCGCGGCGCTGGAAGCGTTGAAAGTATTACACGCCAACAATTTTGGCGAAAAAGAGTGAGATCCGTTTTCGCTTTTCTGCATCATTTCTCTTCGAGATAATGGCGGTACCAGCCTTCTGGAAGTGAATTAGGCGGGTAAAATTCTGTCCACGGGCGGGCGATTCCATCGCAGATCGCCCGGAGCTTCTTAAAGCGCAGCGCGGCTTCTTCCCTCAAGAAGCGTTGGCGCTGCTCGCCTTCAAGCGCGGTGGCTTCTTTCCACACCGCTCTGCCAGCCATAACGCCGCTGGCGCCAGCCGTGCATGCCACCACTGCCTGCCTCTGATAGACATCGAAATCGACGCCGGCTGAAAGCAGCACCCACGGGACGGGGGAAGCTGCGGATACTGCGCGGCAGGCTTCCAGCCACAGCGTCTCGTCTGGCTGTGCCTGCACATCGATCGGGAATTCCACTTTGAGCACGTCGGCGCCAAGCTGACCGAGTTCCCTGACGGTCTCCAGCACCATCTGGCTATGCTCGGCGGGAGACAGTTTGGGCTGGCGCGGATCGACCGAGTACACCAGCGGCTCCAAAAAGAATGCCACATCCAGCCGCGCGCATATTGTGGCGACCTCGCTAATCAAATCGCGCTGGTGGTTTGCCCATTTGGATTGCGGGTGATAATAAACCAACAGCTTGATGCCGCTGGCGCCCATTCGTTGCGCCTTTTCGACGCTCCAGCCCGGCAACACCTGGCTCTGACGGGCTTCCGGTTCACCGCTGTAACCGGTCTCTTCGACTGCCACGATCAACCCAACTTTGCCGCGCAGAGCGTTGTGGGCGATGGCTTGCGCTGCACCGTATTCCGGATCGAGCAACACAGCGCTGGTGAACGGCGCAAGCACCGAGACCACCTCGCCTTTGAAGGCAACCATTTCGGCGTAGGTGACCGATGTGGGCGATGCCGGGTTCAGCGCCTTGCGCAGGTTGCCGCGTTGATCCAATGCCAGGATGGCAAATGTTCCCTGCAGAGTCGAACATTGCGCCAATCCCCGTCGTTTTCCGATTCCGAGTGCCATTGCGTTTTACTCCTCTCCATTTGACTTGGGCGATTGAGCAACCGAATTTCGTTTCCTGCTGAAACCGCGATCGATGCCGATTGAGCCAAAAAATGTGCGCCCAACCATTTTATCATTGGTTATTTGGCGGCGGAAAAATCGATCAATATCCCATTAATTGTGTTCGAAAATGTTAGAAACTGTTGACTAATGAGCGAAAATGTTATTATAATATTTTTGCCAAGAAGAAGTCTAGACAAGCAACACGAGATTGGAAATGTTAAAAGGTGAACGGCAGCGCGAGATCCTCAAAGTCGTCGAAACCCACAGCCCGGTGCATGTCAATGAACTGGCGGAGCGTTTCGGGGTTTCTGAAATGACCATCCGGCGTGACCTGGAGGAGTTGGATCTAAAGGGGATGATCCAGCGCATTCACGGCGGCGCCGTCACCCGCATCGAGGTGCATAAGCGTAACGAGCCGCCCGTGTTTGAACGCGCCAACGAGCAGCAGGAAGAAAAACGACAGATTGCTCGAAAAGTTGCCAGTATGGTTCAAGACGGCGAAAAGATATTCTTGGGTTCCGGGACGACCACCCTGGCGATTGCTGAAGAGCTGGCTCATCACCAAAACCTGACCGTGCTCACCAACGCCATCACCATTGTCAATTGTCTGGTGCCTGCCCCTGGCATCACGTTGATTGTGCTGGGCGGTTTTCTGCGGCGAATGGAGCTGTCATTGATCGGTCATTTTACCGAATCGGCGCTCGAAAATCTGCGGGTGGACAAAGTCATCATCGGCATGCGCGGTATTGACCCGGTACACGGGTTGACCAGCGATAACATGCAGGAGTTGTTCACTGATCAGGCGATCCTGCGCATCAGCAAGACGATCATTGTGGCAGCGGATTACACAAAATTTGGGCATGTGGCTGCCATCCGCACCGCGCCCATCACCGCCGCGACCAAGATCGTGACCGATCGAAAAGTATCTCTTGATATGGTCACTGCCATTCGGCGGATGGGAATCGACATCATTCAAGTGTAACGGACGAAGCCAAGGCGGGTTGTAATTATCATAAGGAGTGAAATGACTCAAGGGGAATCGAAAAATTACACGAAAAACGAGATCCTCTCTCAACCGGCGGTGTGGGAGAAGGCGCTGGGTGTGTGGGCTGGTTTGAATGCCGCGGATTTTCCCCGCCCCGAACGTTACGACCAGGTCATCTTTACCGGTTGCGGCTCGACATATTTCTTGTCGCGTTGGGCGGCGCGCCTGTGTGAGGAGTTGAGCGGCGTGATCTGCCGCGCCGCGCCCTCATCGGATTTGTTCCTTTACCCCGCTGGCTGGCTGGGTGAAGACCGCCGGACGTTACTGGTAGCCTCGTCGCGCTCGGCTGCCACCACCGAAACGATGCGTGCCATCGAGCTTTTCAACGAACGAGACGGCGGGGATACGGTGGTGGTGACCTGTAACCCCCATCAACCGATGGCTTTGCAGAGCGAATACATCATCAGTGCAACGCATGCCCAGGAGCAAAGTATTGCCCAGACCCGTTCTTTTTCCAGCATGATGCTGGCAAACGCCTGGCTGATCGAGGGCGGGGCGCCGGCGGGAGTGGCTTCCCGTTTGCGTGCCGGCGGTGAGCATCTCCTCAACCAGCACCGCGACAGCATGAGCGAGCTGGCGGGCGATCAAAGTTTGCAGCGTTTCTTCTTCCTAGGTTCGGGCGCGCAGTACGGTCTGGCTTGCGAAATCATGCTGAAAATGAAGGAAATGTCGCTCAGTTATTCAGAAGCCTTTCATTTTATGGAGTTCCGCCACGGACCGATGGCGATGGTCGATTCGAACACGCTGGTGGTCGGTCTGTTGGGCGACGCCGGGGGGGAGCACGAGCTGGCGGTATTGAGAGATATGAAATCCAAAGGTGCCCGCACCCTGGCAATTGTGGAAACTGCTCCTTCCAATTACCGCCACGCTGTCGATGACCTGATCGTGCTGGAAAGCGGGCTTTCACGCTTGTGGCGGTCAGTTTTGTATCTGCCGGTGTTGCAATGGCTGGCTTGTGAGCGGGCAGTCAACAACGGGCTGGACCCGGATCGCCCGATGAATCTCAACGCGGTGGTGGTGTTGGATGATTGATCAATCGGATTGCATCCCTTTGGAGGACATGTTAAAGCCTGAGACGGTGCGGGCGAACATCACGGTTGATAGCTGGCAGCAAGCCGCCGATACGGTAGGCAGGCTACTGGTTGACGCCGGCATGGTGGAGGAACGCTATGTAGAAGGAATGAAACGGGTATTGGAAGAAATGGGACCCTACATCGTCGTTGCGCCAGGCGTGGCTTTGCTGCACGCCCGCCCCGAAGACGGCGTTTTGCGCCCCTGCATTGGGTTGCTGACGCTGACGGAGGCAGTCGAATTCGGTCATTCGAAAAATGACCCCGTAGACATTGTTCTGGCGTTCGGCGCCACCGACAAGAATTCACACATTTGCTCCTTGAAACAGGTGGCAGAACGATTGGGCGATCCCGAGGCTGTCAAGCGCATCCGCTCTGCCAAATCGGACGAGGTACTGCGCCAAGCGTTTATCAACGCGGACGGTGAACCACCCAATTCTGAAGAAGCCTAAGGAGGTTTGAATGCGGATCGCTACTTTGTGTGGCATGGGTTTTGGCACCAGCATGATGTTGAAGTTATTTATCGAAGAGATCCTTCGTAATGAGGGGATCAAAGCCGAGGTGGTTCCTTGGGATTTAGGTTCGTTTAAAGGTCAGGATGCCGATATCGTCGTAGCCCCCACTGACATGGAGAGACATCTCAAATCTTCCTCAAGCAAAGTGGTATTAATCCGCAATTTGGTGGATAAAGAGGAGGTTAGAACCAGCGTGCTGGAAGCCATTCATAGCTTGCAGGGTTAATAGATTTAAACGATTCGCAGACGAACCGGAAAGGAGGTGAATCCCAGAGGAATAAGCCCTATCTATGTTGTTGAAATTGGAGATATCTAATCATATTGAATCAACACCAAGGAGGTTTGAAATGGAAGTATTTCAATTTATTCTAGAGTTGATCAAACTCCCCGCCTTCATCCTGGGGTTGATCGCACTGGTCGGTCTGCTGGTGCAGAAAAAGGCGTTCAGCGAAGTGCTGACGGGCACGGTCAAAACCATTTTGGGGTTGTTGATCATGGGTGTAGGTATTGGTGCCCTGATCACCGCCCTCATTCCGATTCAGCAGATGTTTGAAATAGGCATTCCAGCGGGAGGCTTCACGACCTTCGTAACCTTTGATGAAGCCGTGGTCAGCGCAGTACAGGATGCCAATGTTGCAGGAATCGGGGCGGCGATAGCTTGGACGATGCTGTTCGGCTACATCATTCATATCATTCTAGCCAGAGTCACCCCATTCAAATATATCTATCTAACCGGGCATATGGTCTGGATCCACGCTGGTGCTTTCGCCATCCTGTTTCACTCCTTCGGGCTTTCGTTGTTCTGGACGGTGTTGCTGGCGTCGATTGTGGACGGCATCTACATGACCCTGGCTCCGGCGCTGGCGCAACCGGTCATGCGCAAGATTGTTGGCAACGACGAAATCGCTTTCGGTCACGGGCAAACCCTGCTCAACATGCTCGGCGCCTGGGCAGGCAAGCTGGTGGGCAAACCGGAGGACTCCGCTGAGAAGGTTAAGGTTGCTACGGGATTGGAGTTCTTCCGGGATATGGCGATGTCGATCTCGATTATCATGATCATCGTGGCGGTGATCGCCGCGATTCTTGCGGTGACACAGATTGGTGTTGCCGGCTTCCAGGAACAGATCAGCGGCGGGCAGAACTGGCTGTTGTTCTCACTGCTTCAAGCACTGGGCTTCACCGCCGGCGTGTTGGTGCTGCTGCAAGGTGTGCGCATGTTGATCGCCGAGATCGTCCCGGCGTTCAAGGGCATTGCCGAAAAAGCAATACCGGGTGCCAAACCGGCGCTGGACTGCCCGGTGATCTACCCCTTTGCACCCAACTCGCTCATCATCGGTCTGGTAACCGGTACGATTGGACAGGTGGCGGGAATGATCGTGCTGGCGTTGATCGGTTGGCCGGTGCCGCTGCCCAGCATGATCGCTGCCTTCTTCGCCAGTGGGGCGGGCGCCATCTTTGGTAACGCCACCGGTGGTCGCAACGGCGCCATTGCGGGCGGTTTCTTGTGGGGCTTCGTGGGCTGGTTTATTATCAGCTTCGCCTACAAATTCGAGGTCTTTGGTGACCTGACGGCAATGGGTGCCACCGCACTGGGCTTCACGGTACCTGACGCCATTGTCCCCGGCATAGTGATCTGGGCAATCGCCAAACTGTTTGGCGTGTAAGTTGGTTGGAAGTGAAACGATCGAGGAAGAGGAGCGATTCTCTTCCTCGATCCTTAGTGGTAAAAAACGGTTCGCATGATGAAAACCTTGATTGTCAATGGAAAGATCCTATCGCCTGCTCCCTTGCCTTGGGGTTACGCCATTTTGATTGAGGACGGACGCATTGCCGCCGTCGCTCCTGGCGCCCACGTAGTGGGTGCAAGCCGCGACTTTCCCGCCGATCTGCCCCGCCTGGATGCCGGCGGACACTGGGTTGTGCCCGGCTTGATTGACATCCATGTCCACGGCGGCTCGGGCAGCGACACGATGGATGCCGACCCGCAAGCCTTGCCCAACATGGCTCGTTTTTTTGCTGAGCGAGGGGTGACCAGCTTTCTGCCGACGACCGTGGCAACCTCGGCTGAGCAGGTAACAGCAGCTATCCAGCGGGTGGGGTCTTACCGGCAGACTTCTGACGGCGCCCGAGTTTTGGGCATCCATCTGGAAGGACCTTATTTACAGCACCAATACCGGGGGGCGCAGCCCCCGCAACACCTGCGCCTCGCTCACCCGCAGGAGTATCTGCCGTGGCTGGAGAGCGGCTTGGTCAAACTGTTCACGGTCGCCCCGGAAATTGAAGGGGTGCTCTCATTGATCGAACGCGGCAGCGCTGTCGGGGTGAAATTTGCCGTCGGTCACAGTGCCGCCAGCTATGAAACGATGCGAGACGCAGTTGCAAAGGGATTGACCCAGTCAACCCACACATTTAATGGCATGCCACCGCTGCACCACCGAGAACCGGGGGTGATCGGGGCAGTGTTGACCGAAACATGCATTTATGCACAGGTGATCGCCGATGGCGTCCATCTTCACCCGGCGGTGGTCAAACTGGTGTTCGAAGCCAAGGGCGTCAGACGGACGGTGTTGATCACCGATGCGGTGCGCGCCGCCGGCGCCGCGGACGGCACGCACCGGCTGGGGGATCAGATCATCACCGTTAAAGACGGCATTGCCCGCACCGATTCGGGCTCCCTGGCGGGCAGTACGCTGACGATGGATCAGGCATTGCGCAACGCGCATGCCTTCACCAACCGCCCTTGGGACGAACTGCTGCCTTCGGCAACCTGTGTGGCAGCAGAGAGCCTGGGGCTGGCGGATCAGATCGGTTCACTCAAACCGGGAGCGTATGCCGATGTAGTCTTTATGGATGAGGACTTTCAACCCCGCCTCACCATGGTCGCTGGCGAAGTGGTGTTTCAAAAGAAGTAAATGCCGGCGCAGCCGGGTGCGGGGATAATCACACCGAACGAGTAAAAGGATAAAGAACGATGCGTATGTTTGCAGTTACCTATCTCAACGCCGTGATTGGCATGTTGGAAAAAATTCGCGACGATGAAATGGCGGCAATCGACCGGGCAGCCCAACTGCTGGCGGATGCCATCGAGCAGGGCAAGCGCATTTTCGCCTTTGGTTGTTCACACTCTTCGCTGCCTGTTCAAGACCTGGTCTATCGTGCGGGTGGCTTGATGCTGGTCAATCCCATTTATGGGCCCGGAATTACCGCCTTGGATACCCGCCCGCCAACTTTGGGCTCGGACATCGAGAAACTGCCGGGGTTTGCCAAACTGCTCTTGGATAATAGTCCGATTCAAAAGGATGACGTACTGATCCTGGTCTCCGTCTCTGGTCGCAACGCGGTGCCGATCGAAATGGCGCAAATTGCCCGCGAGCGCGGCATCAAAGTAATCGGGGTGACCTCGCGCGCTTACACCGAGGCGGTCGATTCGCGGCATCCCTCTGGCAAGAAGATGTATGAGTTTGCTGATGTGGTGCTGGACAACAAGGTGGATAAAGGAGATGCCGTACTGCAAGACGATCGCGTGCCGCAAAAATTCGTCCCTGCATCCGGTGTGACCTCAACGGCGCTGCTACAGGCGCTGGTGGCGGCTACGATAGAGGAAGTGCTGCGGCGCGGCATAACCCCTCCGGTTTATCTGGCAGCCAACGTGGACGGTGGTTTTGAATACAACCAGCGCTTGCTGGCACAGAACAAGGACCGCATTTTCTATTATTGATCGGGCTTTGCGCCATAAATCCAGCTCGAGAAGACGAGTGGTTTCACCGTATTGGAGGTTTGAGCTATGGCGGGCAGGTTGCCGGCGAAACCCTCGCTGCATGAACTGATGCAATGGGTTTTACGGTTGGAAAAGGAAGGCGAGCGTGATTTTACGCTGCTGGCGGTTTGTCCCAATTCAGTCGCCGTTCTGGAGGCGGCAGTTAAAGCCGCCAGCCATCATCGCGTCCCGATGTTGTTTGCAGCCACCCTCAATCAGGTCGACCGCGATGGTGGTTACACCGGTTGGACGGCGGACGAATTTGTGCGACAGATCGGCGCTTTCGCAAAAAAGTATGATTGGGATGGTCCGCTCTACCCCTGCCTGGATCATGGTGGTCCCTGGTTGAAAGACCGCCATACGCTGGAGCGGTTGCGTTTCGAAGAAACCTTTGAGGAAGTGAAACAGTCCATCGCTGCTTGCATTGAAGCCGGTTATGAGTTGCTGCATATCGATCCCACTGTGGATCGCAGCCTGGCGCCGGGGAGCAAGCTGCAGATCGCAGTCGTGGTCGAACGCACCCTGGAACTAATGGCGCATGCCGAAGAGATCAGCAAAACGCTGGGTGCGCGCGAAATTGTTTACGAGGTGGGTACGGAAGAAGTCGCCGGCGGGTTGGTGGATGTGCAGCAGTTGGAGGGGTATTTGGCGCGATTGCGGCAGGGATTGCACGAACGCAACCTGGCTCACATCTGGCCTGTGTTCATCGTTGCGCAGATCGGCACCGACCTGCACACCACCACCTTCGATCCTGAAGCCGCTGCCAGGGTCAACCGCCGCATTCTGCCGCTCGGCTCGCTGATTAAGGGGCATTACACGGATTGGGTAGAAAACCCGCAGGCGTATCCCCAAAGCGGAGTGGGGGCTGCCAATGTTGGTCCGGAGTTCACCGCCGAAGAATACTGCGCCCTCGAAGCGTTGGAAGAAGAGGAGGCCAAAGTCTGCGCCGATTTTTGGTTGGAGCCATCTCACATCACCAACGCAATCGAGGCAGCCGTGGTGGAGTCAGGGCGCTGGAAGAAATGGCTGCAACCCGACGAGAGCGGGCTAGATTTCGGTGCGCTTTCCGCCGAGCGGCGCCGCTGGCTGACGCTCAGCGGCGCCCGTTACATCTGGACGGCAGAGACCGTGCTCGAAGCGCGCGCCCGACTCTACCGCAACCTGGAACGGGTGCAGCCTGACCCTCACCGCATAGTGGTCGACCGGATCGCGGCGCGCATCGCTGCCTATGTGCGCCATTTCAATTTGGATCAGTGGCTGGATCGCTGGGGATGAACCGTTTCAGCCGCGCAAGGCTTCGAGAATCTTTTCCTGATCGACTGGCAGACGATCCACCCGCACTCTGACGGCGTTATAAATGGCGTTGGTGGTCGCCGGCGAGGCGCTGCTGCAAATTGAAGATCTGTATGTGGAAGGTGACCGCGGCGGGGACGCCCTGCGGGGGGCTTCACTCGAAGTGCGGGCGGGCGAGATTCTGGGTCTGGCGGGAGTTTCGGGCAACGGGCGACGTGAGTTGGCGGAGGCTCTAGTCGGTTTGCGACCGGTGCGCAGCGGGCGGGTGATCCTGAACGGCAAGGATGTTACCCATTCCCCTCCCGCCGAGCGCATCCGCGCCGGGCAATCCTACATCCCGGAAGAGCGCATGTGCGAAGGGGCAATCAAGGAATTCAGCGTGGCGGATAATCTCATTTGCCTGCTCGAACAGCGCGCCGCCGGCACCGTTACGCTGCTGATCTCGGAAGATCTGGACGAGATCAATCCCCTTTCGGACCGCATTGCGGTTATGTTCGAAGGAAAGATCATGGGTATTGTCGAGCGCGGGGAGGCGACACTGCAAGAATTGGGGTTGATGATGGCGGGGGTGACTAAAAAGGAAGAAGTCGCCGCTGCTGGGTGAAACGGTCGACCCGATCTCGAGAGTCATCGGCTGGTGAGAGGGGGCAGATGCCGGATGCCCTTTCGTGGCGATAACACGGCAAAGCGCGTCGACCTTGACTTGCAGGCAGGTAAAGCCGCCGTCCGTTTCAATTTCATGCTGCCGGGTAAATTGCTATTCTCAACCGTGAGGGCTTCCGGGAGGGTGGCAAATCCTTTCCTTTGCACAGCTTCAGAATGTAAAACCTTGTTTACGTCCACAAGGACTTGTTGCTGACGTGTATAATTATAAATATTCCAAAAGGTGAACGATGAAGGGTAAACATTGGATCTGGGCAGGAATGACGGTGATGATCGTGTTGGCGGCTTGCGCCTCGCCAGCGGCTGCGCCGTCGACCGAAACTGCCCCGCCGGTGGTGGAAGAACCACCCCCAACAGCGCCGCTGGATGCGACTGACCCGCCGCAGCAGGAGCAAGCCGAAACGTCACCAGCGCCTGTCACCGAGGAGATCGACGTCGAAGCGTTGATCCAGGAAAAACTGTGCGGAACTCACGGCATCGCCCGCGTCCTGGGTGCCAACAAAACCCGTGAGCAGTGGGAGGTGACCATCGACCGCATGATCGGTTACGGCGCCAAGATCAATGAAGAAGAAAAAAAGATCATCATCGATTGGCTGCTCAGCCGCTAGGAATCGAGGGCGCCACCGCCATTTGCCATAATCAGATTTGCCGCTGCGGGGGCGGCTGAAAGGAGAAAGGCGATCGATGGCATCTAAAAAGAGGAGCGGTGACGGCAAACGGGCGATCGAAGCCTACGAGCACCGCGACAAGCAGCGCGTCAACAACCCGCCAGCCGGGCTGGTGACTCCCGATACCGACCCCGACGCCGGGGCGAAGAAGACCTACGCCTACGACCCGCACCTCGATCCGCAACTGGTGTGGGCGGGCAAGGCGGAGCATACCAGCTTCGAGGTGCCCACCGTCTCGCTGCACGTCCACGAGCGCATCGACCCGCGCTCGATCATCGATGCGGTGCGGCGGCGCCGCACAACTGCCCCTGTTCGCCCTGGCGGAGGAGAACCCGCCCCTGCGCCAGGCAATCGAGTTCTACCGCCACGCCCACGGCTGGAGCAACCGCCTGGCGGCGGGCGACAGCCTGCTGGTGATGAACTCGCTGCTGGAAAAAGAGGGCATGGCGGGCAAGGTGCAGATGATCTACATCGACCCGCCCTACGGCATCAAGTACGGCTCCAACTTCCAACCCTTCGTCAACAAGCGCGACGTGCGCGACGGTAAAGATGAAGACCTCACCGCCGAACCGGAGCAGGTGCGCGCCTTCCGCGACACCTGGGAGTTGGGCATCCACTCGTACCTGACCTACCTGCGCGACCGGCTGCTGCTGGCGCGCGAGCTGCTCAACGAGAGCGGCAGCGTGTTCGTGCAGATCAGCGACGAGAACGTGCACCACGTGCGCGAATTGATGGACGAGGTTTTTGGGCAAAAAAATTTTATTGCTGCAATTGCATACCGTTTATTTGGAATACGAGCTGGAAAATTCTTAGATAATGTAACTGATAATCTGTTATGGTATGGGAGGGATAAAGAAAAAGCAAAATATCGACAACTTTTCCTCCCTCCCGATGAAATAGAAAATGAATTTTATCCCGTTAGATTATACAGACCTGGTTTCTCCGAAGGATTATCCTTTGATTTTATGTATGGGGAAAATACCTATAGCCCACCTTCCAATATGCATTGGGCAACTGGCTTTGATGGTTTACAAAGATTAGCTATTGCTGATAGGTTGATTGGTTTTAAGGCAGATGTTAGATACAAACGGTATTGCACCGATTTTCCTCATAAAATATTAACAACTTCTTGGCAAGACACGTGGGGGGAGCAAGAAAAGAATTATGTTGTGCAAACCTCATATAAAGTTATCGAACGCTGCCTGCTGATGACGACCGATCCGGGCGACCTGGTCTTCGACCCGACCTGTGTGCGCAGAGGGACGCGGGTGTGTGTCCCCTCCCCTGCCCTCCCCGCGAACGGGGAGGGAGGCATATCTTCCCCCCGCAAGCGGGGGGATGCGAGGGGGGTTGACGAGCTGCGGGGGGACACCGTCCCGGTTGAATCCCTTCAAGCCGGACAGTGGGTAATCGCCCACGATGGGCAGCCCCACCGTGTTCGGCGTGTGATTCGCAAGAGCTATCGCGGGCAAATGGTTGGTATTCGCCACTTCCTTTGTGAAAGCACACTCTGGCTTACCGCAGATCACCGCGTGCTGGCGAAAGCCCGTCCACGCAGTCTGGGCGGACAACGCAATTGGGCGGCGATCCCGGCGAATCACTGGGAGCGCAGCCGCCAATTACGCAAAGAGATGACCACTTCAGAACGAAAGCTGTGGAACGCGCTGCGCAACAAGCAGTTGGGCTGGAAATTTCGAAGGCAACATCCAATTGGCGCGTATATTGTTGACTTCTACGCTCGTGAGGCTCATCTGGTGATCGAGGTGGACGGGAGCAGTCACTTCAGCGAGGAAGCCATCGCCTATGATGGGCAGCGCGAAGCTCACCTGCGCGCCCTGGGTCTTGATGTTCTTCGTTTCACCAATTCGGAGGTCGAAGAGAACCTGGCAGGCGTTTGCCTTGCCATCGAGAACCATTGTCACATTAATGCTGAAACATGGCAGGGGGCGCAATGGATGCAGGCGGGCGCGCTGCAGCCAGGGGATGTGGTGTTCTTCGGCGTCGAAGGCAGGGGAGTGCCTCTCACGGGAGTCGAGAGCGTTTACACAGAAGAAGAAGTGTTTGATTTTGAAATCGAGGGCGCTCACTCGTTCCTCACTGAGGTTTGTGCGGTACACAATTGCGGCAGCGGCACCACCGCTTACGTCGCCGAGCAGCGGGGCAGGCGCTGGATCACCTGCGACACCTCGCGCGTGGCGCTGACGCTCGCCAAACAGAGCCTGATGACGGCGGTCTTCGATTTCTACGAGCTGGCGCATCCCGAAGAAGGCGTCGGCAGCGGCTTTGTTTACAAAACCGTGCCGCACGTACCCTCAAATCGATCGTCAACAACCCGGATATCCGCGAGGGCATGACGCGCGCAGAGATCGACGCCGCCATTGCCCGCCACGCCCCGCAAGAGACGCTCTACGACCAGCCGCTGGTCGACCGCAAAAAGACGCGCGTCAGCGGGCCCTTCACCGTCGAGGCGGTGCCTGCCCCGGCGGTCAAATCCATCGACCAGCTGCTCCCCGCTCCCGGCGGGAAAGGGGCGGGGGAATACGTGGCGGATGTTTCGATTGCCAGAACCGGCGAAACGCTGCGTCAGGGCGAGTGGCGCGATGAACTTCTGCGCACCGGAATTCGCGGCAAAGCCGGGCAGCACATTCACTTTGCCCGCCTGGAACCGCTGCCCGGACTGCGCTGGCTGCACGCCGACGGTGAAACCCGTCCCAATGACGCCGGCGCTAAATCGGTTCGAGAGGGAGGCGCGGCGGCAGAACCGCAGCGCATCGTGATCTCATT
>JBBIKU010000014.1:8206-24342 GCA_037445245.1 Anaerolineaceae bacterium | reverse complement strand
CTGCTTCGATCGGGCAAGCTGCCCGTCGAGCTGCTTTCCCAGCTTCTCGCCAGAGCTGCCGTCGATGATGACCGCATCCTGATCGGTCCGGCAATCGGCATCGATTGCGCCGTGATCGGAAACGGCGAAAAACTACTGGTGCTCACCAGCGATCCGATCACCTTTGCCAGCGACGAGATTGGTTGGTACGCCGTTCAGGTAAGCGCCAATGACATCGCTACCAGCGGCGCCACGCCGCGTTGGTTTCTTTCGACCCTGCTGCTGCCCGAAAACAGTACCACCCCCGAACTGGCGCTCGAAATCAGCGAACAGGTCAATCGTGCCTGTCGCCAGTTGGGTATATCGGTCATCGGCGGGCACACCGAGATCACCCTCGGTCTGGGGCGACCAATCCTGGTGGGCACGTTGATCGGCGAGGTCGACCGGCAGCGTTTGGTAACTTCTCGCGGCGCCCAACCCGGTGACCAGATTCTGCTCACCAAAGGGGTGCCGATCGAAGCCACCGCTATTCTGGCGCGCCAGTTCCCTGACCGGCTGCGACCGCGGCTGGGGGAGGATGCGCTGCGCCAAGCTGCCGACTATCTTTACCAGCCAGGCATCAGCGTCATGCGTGACGCCCGCATCGCCATCAACGCCGGCGGAGTCACCGCCATGCACGACCCCACCGAGGGCGGGTTGGCTGCCGGCTTGTGGGAGATGGCGCAGGCAAGCAGCAGGCGCTTTTTAGTCAACCTCAAGCCAGAGCTCGTCCCCAGCCTCGCCAGCCGCATTTGCGGCGAGTTTGGCATCGACCCTCTGGCAGCAATCGCCTCCGGTGCCCTGCTGCTGACGGTTCACCCCGATCAGGCTCAGCAGGTGTTGCAAGCACTGCAAATGGAAGGCATTGATTGTTGGCAGATCGGCAGGGTGGAAGCGGGTGAAGCGGGTGTCTGGGATGGAGATCAGCTACTGCCGCGCCCGGCGCGAGATGAGATTACCAGAGCCTTCGAAAAGACTGGTTGAAACCATGTCTGAGGAGACCAATCCCGGTCCGCCGGCGGGTACTTACTGGGTCATTGCCAGCGAATTGCTGGCGGGCGGCAATCCGGCTTCCAAATATTTTGAAGAGCAGTCGCGCGCCCGCCTGCGTCAGCTATTGCACGCCGGCATCCGCCTGTTTATCGATTTGACCGACCCGGCTGAGAGCGCCGATTACTCTAGTCTGCTGCAAGAGCAGGCGAGTTGGTTTGATCTGCGCACCGAATATCGCCGCTTTCCGATCACCGATTATACCGCCCCACCTCTCGAAGAGATGATCAAAATTCTAGACTGCATCGACGCCGCCCGTCGCGAAGGCAAAGCGGTCTACGTCCATTGTCAGGCGGGAATCGGGCGCACCGGCAGCGTGATCGGGTGTTACTTGGTGCGGCATGGCAGGCAACCCGAGCGGGCATTGGCGCACATTGCCCACCTCAGGCGCAGCTTACCCACCGCCGCCATCCGCTCGCCCGAAAGTGAAGCTCAGCTTCAAATGATCTTAAACTGGAAAAGCGAGCAGTAACGCCGTTTTATTCTTCCTTCACCAGATAAGCCACGGCGTGGTTTTGCTCGTCGTCCATCACCACCCGCAAGAAATGTCCCTGGCGGTAATCCGCCACCCGGATCAAACGCAGGGCGTTCGTCAGATGCTTTTCCACCTTGATCCATTGGGCGAGGCAATTGGGCGTCTCGTAGAACAACGCCCGGTTGAAGAGCGTATCTCCGTCACCCACGCACACCGCCAGCGGATAAATCTGGGCTTCCAGCAGGTCTTGAAAGAAGTGTGTCCCCAGCGAAGGTTCCGGTTCCAACCCGTATTGTTGCCCGGCGAGTTCCACCAGAGCACGGGCATTGTAGATGTCGCCGTATTCGATCGGCACCCCCAGTTCCGGATTGGAGCTTCCCCAGCGACCGGGACCGAGACACAAAAATTTTTCTTCTTCCAACGCCGCATTCAACCGCCCGACCATCCGCGCCAGCTCGCGGCGGGCGGAAAAGGATGGCAGCGCAAAGTAAACCTCCGGTGGCACAAACACCAGATAATCCACCCGCTCAATATATCCCTGCGGCACAATAAAGTGTGAAGAAAAGGCGATATCCTCCGCTCGGAGATCGTTGGGCAGCGGCACGCGCTCCGTAGCCTGCAGATGGCTTTGCGGACGGCATTGCAGCAGGGTGATGCGCAAATGCGGCGCGCCGTCGGTTTCTTCAATGCGCAGGGTGAATTCCAGGTCCACCGGCGAGCGATAATTGCGTTCGAGCAGGCGTAGAATATTGCGCATGCGTTCTGCAAAGGGGGTACGCCGCAGCAATTCGTCGAATGTGAGCACCAGCTTGCTGGGATCAGCCGTTACCAAGTTGGTACGCATCTGCGAAAAATAGCCGTCCTCGTCCACCTCGGCGATATAGCGCAGCAGCGGATAACGTGCGCCGAGCACTTCGTGAATCGGCACCGTTTTGAATTGGTTATCTTCCAGGTCGATCAGGTCTACGTAGCGCTGCGAATAATGTCGGATGGACTTGGGAGCGGTCGAGGGACGAATGAGCGGGTGGCTGAGCGCGATCAGGCGCGGATAATCGTTCCCTACCCGTTCGACGGCGCGGGTGCCCAACCCCCACACCAGTCGCACAAAACCATCCTCGCGGCGGATCTGCGGCGTCCAGCGGTACAGATTGCGGCTGAACGCCACCCCGGCGGCATGAGGAAAGTAATAACGCCCGAAGGGTTGCCCTTCAACCACCTGGATCAACACTGCCATACGCTCGTCGTAATCCTGCAACCCCCGGCTGCGGCGGTAGAGCAGGGCATTGGGGTTGAGGGTTGAACCATACACATGCCCGATCGCCCGCACCAATGCGTCCAGATTCTCTTGCAACGTTCCCTGGTTGGGCAAAAAAACACTCTCGTACTTACCGGCAAAGGCGGTGCCAAAATTATCTTCCAGCAGACTGGAAGAACGCACGATCAGCGGCTTATCACCGACGCTGACCAGCAACCCCTGCAAGCGCTCGACGATATCCGGGGTGAACTGGCCCGATTCGAATTCCTTCAGGATGCCGGGATAGTCCGCTCGCATCTCTTGCTCGGTCTTGTACTTCTGGTCGTTCCAATGCGTCAGATTGTTGGTCGACATATAAGAGTAAAACAGGTCGGCACCCAGGAAGAACGATTCCGCCATGGCGAGGCAGGTACGCAGATCGGCATCGGAGACCTCGTGGAGCACCCGCAACGCCAGCAGCATCCCGGCTGCCTTGCCCCCAATCCGTCCGGCGCCGATCTTGCGTCGCCGGATTTCCGCCAGATCGGCAATCGTGAACCACTCTTTGGCAATGTTGATATAGCGTAGCTGGTCGCTGATCATGGTACGAATCAGCACCACCTTGGACTCCTGAAGGCGGGCTTCGTAGCGGCTGCGGTCCTGCGGCGGAAGGTTTTCGATCGCCAGCGCCTGTTCGAAGATCAACTCCTGCGGCGCCAGCTCCGGATTGAAAGGCGCCGACAGATCGTGGTTGCTGACCCCCTCTTCCTTCAAGATTTCATCGACGATTTTCTCGAATTCCTGAAAGGAAAGGTGGCGGCTGAAGACCAGGTCGGTGAGCTGTTCGCGGATGCGGCTTTGCCGCAGATCCCAGATATCGGCGGGTTCGTCCATCAACGGATCGCGTACCCCCTCCAGTTGTTGCGAACGCACCGCCAGTTCCCGCACCTGGGTTTCGAAGGCTTGGAGGTCAATGATACCGCGTTCGAATAAGATTTTCCGCATCCGGTGGCGGATGCGGGTTCTCAAAATAGGGTACTGCGCCAGCGCCAGATAAATGCTGAGCAGCCGATCGGTCGAGGTGGACGAGAAGGTCATCCTAGATGCATGGGCATGATAACATGCTGAAATTGCTGATCGCCGACCGGACGCACCATGCCGGGCGTGTTGTTGGCGTTGACTTCCAGCGCCACGCTCGGCGTCTTGATGACCTCGAGCACCTCGCGCAAGAAACGCACGTTGAAGGCAATCACCAGCCCACTCCCATCCACCGTGGCTTCCACCGATATCTCGCTCGATCCCGTCTCTTCAGACTGGGCAGAGATTTCGACCTCGCCGGGCTTGTCGCTGCTGGGCAAGATATTGAGGCGCACCACATTGTTGCCGTCGCGGGCGATGATCTCCGCCTGGCGGCAGGCTTTCAGGAAATCGGCGGTGGAGACGATCGTGGTCGTTTTAAAGCTGCGCGGCAGAATGGCTTGGTAATCCGGAAAGTTGCCCTCAATCAGTTGCGAAACCAGTTCGGCGTCTTTCATGTGAAACAGCACCTGACCGCGCCCGGCTGGCACCACCATGGTCACCTTCTGGTCTCCATCACTGGCAATGCGCGCCACCTCGCTCAAAGCCCGCGCCGGAACAATGACGTTCAGCGGCTGCTCCGTTGCTTGCACCCTGTCCGTGGGCGCTTGGGCGCGGGTCGATTTACGAACGGATATCCGAAAGCCATCGGTTGCCGCCATGGTGATCATCTCGCCCTGAACCTGGATAGAAACCCCCTGCAGCACGGGGCGGGCGTCATCGGTTGAGGCGGCAAAAGCCACTTGCTGGATCATCTCTTTGAAATCGGAAACATCGAGCTGGATGCCTTCTTTAAGATCGGGGAGCGGAATGGGGGGAAACTCTTGGGCATCGATGCCCTTGATGTCGGTGATCGAACTGCCGCAGCGCACGGTGAGGGTCTGGGTGTTGTTGTTCAGCTCTAGATGTACCATGTCACTGGGCAGGGTGCCCACCAGATCGGCGAAGGTGCGGGCCGGCACGGTGACCGCCCCCTCGTCACTGATCTGCGCCCCGATCCAGCACGAGATGCCCATCTCTAGGTTGGTTGCCGATAGGCGCAGACGTCCCGCGTCCGTTGCCACCAGAACATTCGCCAGCACCGGCAGCGTGCTGCGGGCTGAAACCGCCCGCGAAACCATCCCCAAGCCGTGCGCCAGCTGTGTTTGCGAAACAGATGCTTTCATCATTCCCTACCCTGTTCTGATCTCGGTAATGTGCTCATGTGTCCCCTCTGCGGGGACATGAGGCGCGGCTGTTGCAGAGAGAACGAATAATACCCGAAACGATTGTGAATGCTACTGCATGTGCCCACTCGGGGGGGACATGAAACCAAGATAAAAAAAGTATACATCACGTGGGGAAAAAATAAAAGCCCATCGTCGTGTTTCCGGTTTTATTGCGGCACGGTATAATTGAACCATTGCGAATAGATTAAATAGCCAATTGCAAAGAGAGACTGCATGAGTGACGATAGACAAGCCGTTTACACCCAAACCCGCTGGAGTCTGGCGGATCTGCTGCCGAGCGGCGATAAAACAGCATTAGAAGAAGCCCTCAAACAACTGGATCAAAACACCGCCGCTTTCGAGGAACTTCGTCCCCAATTGGTTGAGAGCATCGAACCGCAGGCGTTCCTGCAGATCGTCCGCCGCCTGGAGGATCTTCACCGCCACGGACAGATTATTTACGCCTACGCTACCCTGCGTTTCTCGGAAGACACCCAGGACCAGGCAGCGCAGGCTCTGCTGGCAAAAGTGGAACAGGTTTTCGCCGATCTCTCCAACCGCACTTTGTTCTTCAGCCTGTGGTGGAAAGACCTGCCCGATGACGCTGCCAGCCGCTTGAGGCAAGATTCCGGCGATTACCACTACTGGTTAGAGGAGATGCGGCACTTTAAACCGCACACCCTCAGCGAACCCGAAGAAAAGATCATCAACCTCAAAAACGTCACCGGCTTCAACGCCCTGAACATGCTCTACGAATCGATGACCAACCGCTACACCTTCAAGATCAAGGTCAACGGTAAGGTTCAGGAAATGACCCGCGACGAACTAATGGTCTATGTCAAACATCACGACCCCAAATTGCGCGCCAGCGCATATCAGGAACTGTACCGCGTTTTCGGCAACGACGCCCCGATTCTCGGGCAGATGTACCAGACACTGGCGCGCGATTGGCGCATCGAGAACATCAATTTACGTAAGTTCGCCAGCCCGATCTCCGTCCGCAATCTCTCCAATGACATTCCGGACGCGGTGGTGGATACGCTGCTAGAGGTCTGCCGCAACAATACCGGCGTCTTTCACCGCTTCTTCCGGCTGAAGGCGCGCTGGCTGGGGATGGAGCGCCTCCGCCGCTACGATATTTATGCCCCGGTTACCCGTTCTGACAAGATCTATCCCTTCCAGCAAGCCGTGGCGATGGTGCTGGATTCCTTCCACCACTTTGAACCTTCCTTGATGGAGATGGCGGCGCGGGTGATGAAGGAAAATCACATGGACAGCGAAGTGCGCAAGGGCAAACGCGGGGGCGCCTTCTGCCTGACGGCGACGCCGGACAAAACGCCCTGGGTGCTGGTCAATTATCAGGGACGAGCGATGGACGTAAGCACCCTGGCGCACGAGTTGGGACACGCCATTCATTCCATGCTCGCCGCACACCACAGTTTGTTCACCTGTCACGCCAGCTTGCCGCTGGCTGAGACCGCTTCAACTTTCAGCGAGATGCTGCTGGTCGATCGGCTGCTGGAGGAGGAGCGGGACGAGGCTGTCCGCCGCGACCTGCTCTTCAGCCAGGTGGACGACGCTTACGCCACTATCCAACGGCAGGCATTCTTCGCCCTCTTCGAGCGACAAGCACACGACATGATCGTAGAAGGTGCACCGGTGGACGAGCTGGCTCAGGTGTATCTGGAAAATCTGAAGCAGCAGTTTGGCGATTCGATCGAGATCGGCGACGAGTTTCGTTGGGAATGGACATCCATTCCCCATATCTATAACTACCCCTTCTACGTGTACGCCTACACCTTTGGGCAATTGCTGGTGTATGCTCTATATCGCCAGTTCAAGCAAGAAGGCGAGACGTTCAAACCGCGTTACCTCAAGCTTCTGTCCACCGGCGGCGCAAAGGCGCCGGTGCGCATGCTGGAAGAAGCCGGCATCGATGTGACCCAGCCGGCATTCTGGCAGGGCGGCTTTGACGTGATCAATGATATGGTGGATCAACTCGAAGCCATACCGGTAAAATCAGCATAATCGATCCATCTGCGCCGCTTGTTCGCCGCGCAGCAGAATTCTGGGGAGAGGACATGTATCTTGCGATCGAAGGCGTGATCGGAGTCGGCAAAACCACGCTGGCGCGGCTGCTCAGTCCGCGCCTGGAAAGCAATTTGTTGCTGGAAGTATTCGAGGAGAATCCCTTCCTGAGCGATTTTTACAGCGATCGCACCCGCTATGCCTTTCAGACGCAAATTTTCTTCCTGCTCAGCCGTTACCAGCAACAGCGTACCCGCGTCCCTGAATTACTGAAACAGGACCAACCTCTGATCAGCGACTACACCTTTGAGAAGGATGCCCTGTTTGCCGACATCAACCTGCACGGTGATGAACTGCAAATGTACCGGCGTGTCCACGAGGCGCTGGCGGAAAAGATCCCCCACCCCGATCTGGTGATCTACCTGCGTGCCGACACGGACGTGTTGGTGCAGCGCATCACACTGCGCGACCGTTCTTACGAACGCCTGATGGAACGCAGTTATATTGCCGACTTGAACCGGGCTTACGACACTTTCTTCCTTGAATCCAAAAAACACACCTCGCCCGTGCTGATCATCGATACCAATCCGCTGGATTATGTCCATCGCACAAGCGATCTGGATTGGATCGAAAATCGCATTCGCCAGGCGGCGCGCATGCCGCCCTTTCAACCTGAACTTCCCCTATCCCGCCCTTCCTAGCAGAAAGAACCGCCATGCGCATCACCCGTGAATCCCTGCACAAACTTGCCCGCAACACTGTCGCCATTCGGATCAAAACAGGTCGCCGCCCGTTATGCGCTTACCTGACCGGATCGCTGTTGAGCGAGGAACCTTTGTTGGGCGGCGCGACGGATGTGGACCTGGTCTTCGTCCACGACCGCCAGCCGGAGATCTCCCGCGAGGTGAGCCGTGTCACCAACGAAGTGCATCTGGATATCGCCCACGTTTCACAGGCGATGTTTACCCAAACCCGTCGCCTGCGCAGCGACCCCTGGTTCGGCAGTTTCTTGTGCAGCAATCCAATCATTTTGCACGATACCCAACACTGGCTGGAATTTACCCAAGCCAGCGTTTGTTCGCAATTCCACGATCCGCAATATGTTGTCAGCCGGGCTCGGTCTCTGGCGGAACGTTCCCGCCTGTGCTGGCTGGAGATGAGCAACGGCGGATTCCCGGAGGCGCTGTCGCGCGCCGCGGCATATCTGGATTCGCTCGAAAAAGCCGCCAATGCCATCGCCTGCCTGAGCGGCCCCCCCCTGACCGAGCGGCGTTTTCTTTTACAGTTTCCTCAGCGCACTGAACGGGTTGGCAGACCCGGTCTGGCTTCGGGACTGATCGATCTCTACCTGAGTACGGCGGTGGAGGAGGATACCTGGCAACGCTGGGTGGAAAACTGGAGACGCCGCTTCCAAGACTCTGCCCGCTTAAAACGCTGCCCTCCCTCGCTCAGCGCCTGCCGTCAGTCTTATTATGAGGGTGCCTTGAAGGCGTTGCGCCAGGAATATCCCGAAGCCTCAATGTGGATTTTGCTGCGCATTTGGACACGCACGCTTCTTAATTTGCCGGAGAACGAAACCAACCAAAAGGTTTGGAAAGAAGCCTGCCGCCTTCTGGAATTGGACGAGGATCATTTCGAGCAGCGCCTCGAAGGCTTAGACGCCTACCTCGATAATATTGAAGAGACGATCGATCTGTGGGCTGAACAGTACGGCGTCTGACGTTCCTTTTCTGTTTTAGCCCCCATTTAAATTGTTTCCTCTGACGGAAAAGGTTGTGGATAAATGCCAGAAATCTGTGGATAAACCCTCTCACCTGTGGAGAAAGGGACCCTCCCGTCGGGAAAGATTAGCACACACCCCCATATAAGCGATTTACGCCCCCTTTCAAACCGTATATTGTCAGAACAAGAGTCTTAGTTTTTGATTAATCCCCTCTCCGCAAGGATGAATACCCTTCCCCTTTCTTTCCCCGAATTATCCCCCTTTTTATCCCCACCAGTGATCCTCCTTTTACCCCCATGCGTGCTGTCATCGATAACGCCAGCACTATATACGGGATTAAGTGGTTTGCCCATTCTGATCATCCCCATTCTCCACAACCCCTACGATTACTACGAACCCAGAATCCTTCTACTTAAGGATAAGTAATATCTTTCACCCTGTTTGTTTTCTAAAAATCTTCTAAAGATATCCGTGCTTGATTCTCGAGGTATATTCTTGTACAATTTGTACAGAATTACGGATACGAGTCACTGAGTTGCATTAACATACCTTGAGCCTGCTTATTGCTGGTCATCGAGATGGTAATGAAAGGGAGATAACAATGGACGTCATCAAAGTCAAGGCGACCTCCCGAACCGCCGCCGTTGCCGGAGCAATTGCGGGGGTTATCCGAGAACACAAGCATGCCGAAGTTCAAGCAATTGGGGCAGGAGCGGTGAACCAGGCTGTCAAGGCGCTGGTGTTGGCAAAAGGTTATTTGGCTGAAGACGGAATCTCGATTGTGAGCATCCCTGAATTTGTGGATGTGGACATCGAGGGAAAAGTAAGGACGGCTATTCGACTGGTGGTTGAACCCCGCTGATCCTAAGCAAACCTAAAATCAAGTCTGAGGGATGAATACCGGGCTGACCTCGCTGGTTGAAGGTCAGCCGCGGTTCATTGAATTGACTTCAGCGGGGGAAAAGACCACTTCTTCTTTGCCGGTCAGTTTCTCCTCCACCTTGCGGATGATCAAGTCCAGGTGGCGGGGATGTGCTACGTAATCCAGGTCATCCGCCGGCACGGTTAATACCGGGCACAGGGTGAAATCGGAAATCCATTTCTCGTAAAGGGTATTCAATTGTTCCAGATAATAGGGTTGAATAGTGCGTTCGTAATGGCGTGAACGCAGGGAAATGCGCTGGATCAGGGTGGGCACAGACGCCCGCAGGTAGATTACCAGATCGGGAGGGGGGAGAAATTCTACCAGGGTGAGGTAGAGGGTGTGGTAGGTTTCATAATCGCGACGGTCTAGGTATCCCTGCAGGAAAAGGTTCTGGGCAAACACCTCCGCGTCTTCGTAGATGCTGCGATCTTGGATGACCGCCTCGCGCTGGCGGATCAAATCCAGATGGGTGCGCAGGCGGTGGGTCAGAAAAAATATTTGCGAGTGAAAACTCCAGGCAGACATGTCCTGATAAAAATCAGGAAGGTAAGGGTTTTCGGACACCGGTTCAAAAAACGGTTTGCAATTGATTCGCTCACACAGCTGTCTGACCAGGGTTGATTTTCCGACGCCGATGTTGCCAGCCACGGCAATGTATTTTTTCACGCTCGGCTCCATGCAGAGAAGGATAGACTGCTACCTTTCAACCCCATTAAACCATATTTCTTGCAGGCGTGCGAGGCGAATGCAGAAAAACCCCCTTCGATCGGTTGAAGGGGGAAAGGAGAAGAACGGAGCGTTCGTTTTTACTGTTTTTTGGGAGCGCCGGTCGGGCACACCTCAACGCAAGCGGCGCAGTCCTGGCATTTGGCTGCGTCGATCACGTATGCGCCGTTGATTTCAGAAATTGCGCCCTCAGGACATTCGGGCTCGCAGGCGCCGCACAAGATGCATTCATCTATATCAATAACGTATACCATCGCGATTTCCTTTCATTACAGACAATGGGTCGAATGCTTGCTCGTGAAGAATATCACAATATAAATGGGGGTGTCAACATCTTGCAAACCGCATTTTGTCATCAATTTGTATGGAAAATGTCATCTTTTCTCTCAATTGTCCCTTCAATTGGGTGTTTTTCCATTAATGCAGCCAAAAAAACAAATCGGTTATAATGAAATTATGCTCACAGGCTGGTCGGCACGGATTTTAAAAATAGCGCAGACCGCGAAACGCTGGCTGGGGGGCTTCCATCTGCCTGCAAACGGAGAACGGATCTTTATCCGCATGTTGTTCATGGCGCTGATGGCGTTCGCGCTTACCGGATTGGTGATCGTTTTGACGCCGCACCCGGTTGGGCTCGACGAAACCAGCCCCGCCGGGCTTGCCGCCACAGTAACGCCAAAGCCCTCCGTTACCTTCTCTTTGGCAGCGATTGACGCCACCCTGCCAACTCGCAGTACGGGCGCCGAAGCGGATATGTTTACCGAAGAGCCAGGCGCTAAGAGCCCGGCGTGGGGGCGATCCTTGACCGTCACCACCGCCCCAGCCGGAGAGCCGACAGCCACCAGGTTCATCCGGTACTTTCCTACCCGTACCCCCATTATCTATCCCACCCGTCTGCCGACCTGGACGCGGGCGCCGACCTATACCCGCATACCCACCCGCACCTTCACGCCAACTATCACCCTGACGCCCACCCGCACTGCTACCCTGACCCTTACCCCAACGACAACCAGCACCCCTCTCCCTGACCGCATCGCTTTTTCTGCCGATCGCAATGGCGACGGCAAACCCGAGGTTTTGACCATTAATGCCAACGGCAGCAGTCTGGTGAGCGTGGTACAGGACGGTTTCGAAAACCTGTTCAGCGGGTGGTCTCCAAATGGCGACTGGTTGTTGTTTGAATCTGTGCGCGGAGACGCAGCCGGGCGCATGCTCTACGCCATCCGTCCGGATGGCAGTTATGAATATCCAATTCCCAACCAGCCCGCCGGCGCCAACAGCCAGGCTGCCTGGTCGCCCAAAAACAATTGGATTGCTTTTCTAAATCAAAGCGACGGGATGACCGACCTGTGGGTGATTCGATCCAATGGGAGTAGCCGCGAACGACTCACCGAGAATTTTGGAGTCAGTCTGGATTCGCGCCCTGACTGGTCACCGGCTGAGAACAACATAGGAAAGCGGATTATCTTCGTAAAGAATGGGGACATATTCCAGTTGGATGTGAGTTGGCTGGGTGGCAGTAAACCCAATCCCCTCCCGACGCCGGAACAATTGACCAGCACCGCTGAGGAAGAAGCGCATCCCCGCTACGCGCCGAATGGGGAAAAGATTGTCTTTACCCGTAAGGTTGATGGCAAGAGGCAATTGTTTTTAGCCGTTGGCGGCGATCTGGTAAACGCCGCGCCAATTGCTTCACAGCCGGATGCAGACAACCATTCCCCCTCGTGGTCGCGGAATGGCTTGAATGTCGTCTTCATCTCGGAACAAGCCGGGCAAAAATTGATTTACACCATACCTGAGGCAAGCGGTGCGGCACAAGGGCTCTCGACCGGGATGACCGACAATCAGCGTCCCAACTGGATGCCTTAGGAGTTTCTCATGAAAATCGTGTTGATGCATTACGCCGCCCCGCCCATCGTCGGAGGCGTTGAAGCCGTCCTGGCGAAACAAGCCGAGCTGTTGACCCGCGCTGGACATCAGATGCGCGTCATCGCCGGCCGCGGCGAAACCTGGGACGCCGGCATCCCGGTGGAAATAATCCCGCATATCGATTCGCGCCACCCGCACGTGCTGCGCGCCAAAGCCAGCCTGGACAAGGGCAAACTGCCGTCCGATTTTCAGAACCTGGTCGACCAGATCCAGGCGGAACTCGAACATGCCCTGTTTGGGGTGGATGTGGTGATCGCTCACAATGTGGCAAGCCTGCACAAAAACCTTGCCCTCACTGCCGCCCTCTTCAATCTCTCGGAATTGCCCGATTCGCCGCGGCTGATCCTGTGGCATCACGATCTTGCCTGGAACATGCCCAATTACCAGGATGAACTTCACGCCGGCTGGCCTTGGGAATTGCTATCCACCCCCTGGCCCAATGTGCGCCAGGTCACCATTTCGGAATCCCGTCGCCAGGAGCTTTCAGAATTGTTTAACATCCCCCTGTGGGAGATCGCTGTTGTTCCCGCCGGACTGGACATGCCCGATTTCTTGAATTTGAGCACCCGCACGCTGGCACTGCTCGATTCGCTCAAGATCAGTCTGGCGGCGCCGATTTTGTTGACCCCGGTGCGCATTACCCGTCGCAAGAACATCGAACTTGCGATCAACACGCTGGCTGCCCTTCGGCAGGAGATGCCCCAGGCGGTGTTGGTGGTCACCGGTCCGCCGGGCGCGCACAATCCCTCTAACCAGAAGTACGTGCGAGAGTTGAAAAAGCTGCGCCTGCGGCTGGGCTTGCAGGGTGCGGCGCACCTGTTGGGAGAGTTCATGCCGGAGGGTCTTCCCGAAGTGTGCGTCTCTGATATTTACCGCCTGGCGGATGTGTTGCTGCTTCCCAGTCGCGAGGAAGGCTTCGGTATCCCCATTCTGGAAGCCGCTTTGTCGCGCATGCCCGTTTTTTGCTCCGATCTGGCGCCGCTGCGCGCTCTGGCGATGGAGTGGGCAGTTTACTTCTCGCCCGAAGACTCGCCGCAGCACGTGGCGCGCTTGATCTTTCAGCGCCTGCGCACCGATCCGGCTTACCAGTTGCGGGTGAGGGTGCGCCAGCAATACACTTGGGATGCCATTTACAACAATCAAATCAAACCCTTGTTAGAGTGATGAAACCTGAAACACATACCTTCAAACCTTTTCGTAGCATCATGCTGCCAGTGCTGCCAGGAGTTGATCCGCAGGCGGCACTGGCAATGGCGGCTGCGTTGGGCGCCCAAGTAACCCTGGTGGGTTTGGTGCCCGTCGCCCCTGACACTTCCATCTCGGCTGAAGCGGCAACCGCCCGCAAGCTGCGCGCCGCCCTGCGCGTCATGAGTGAGGGGCTTGCCCATCCGGCGCCGCTGCAGGTGCGCGTGACGGCGCAGCCGATCGATGAGTTGTTCGGGGTCGTTCGCAAGCACCAACCCGATCTGCTGCTGCTCGAGTGGCCCACTCATTTTGAAGCCCTGCGTTGCCTGCCGGCGGATATTCTGGCATGTGAGGCGTGCAATATTGCCCTCGTGCGCGGTCCCTGGCCCAAAGTCAACGCCAGGGTGGTGGTGCCGTTGCGCGGTGGTCCCTACGCCGAACTGGCGCTCAGGCTGGGAATGTCGATCCCACATACTGAGTTGGAGGTGGTCAATCTGGCGTCCACTTCGCATGCCGTCGAAGTCGAAGAATCGTTTCGCGGTCTGGCGCGTATCCTGCCGCGCCTGCCGGGGGTGCATTTCCGTCGCAGCATCTCCAGTGACGTGGTTGAAGGCATCCTTTTGGAGGCGCGCAATGCGGATCTGTTGATCATGGGGGCGTCTGCCCAGACCCAAGCGAGCGGGCGCGGCTTGGGACAGCTGATTGAAAAAGCGCTCTTTGAATCGCCGGGTGCGGTGGTGGTCATTAAAGCCAAACACCCGCTGCCCGAACGCTGGACCGGCGGCGAGGGCGAGCGCTCCGGAAAGCAAGCGATCTCAGTTTTGGTCGACCGCTGGTTTGCTGAGAACACCTACCATGCCAATGAATTTTCTGACCTGGAGCACATGGTTTCGCTCAAACGGCAGCAGGGACTCACCATCAGCCTGGCACTGCCGGCGCTGAACGAAGAAGCGACTGTCGGTAAGGTGATCAAGACCGTCAAAGGCGCCTTGATGGATCGGCTGCCGTTGCTGGACGAAATCGTGTTGATTGATTCGAATTCCACCGACCGCACGCGTGAGATCGCCGCCACATTGGGCGTGCCGGTGTTCATTCACCAGGAGCTGCTGCCCGATTATGGCGCCCGTGTCGGAAAAGGCGAAGCCCTGTGGAAGAGTCTTCTGGTCACCCATGGCGACATCATCGTGTGGATCGACACCGATATCGTCAATATCCATCCGCGTTTTGTGTACGGTGTCCTCGGTCCATTGCTGCTGCAGCCCGAATTGCAGTACGTCAAGGGTTTCTACCGCCGTCCTCTGCGCAATGGCGCTAAATTGCAGGCAGGCGGTGGCGGGCGGGTGACCGAATTGATGGCGCGCCCGCTGATCAACCTGTTTTATCCCGAACTATCCGGCGTCATCCAGCCGCTTTCGGGCGAGTACGGCGGCAGGCGTAGCGCGCTCGAACAGGTACCTTTCTTTTCCGGTTATGGTGTTGAAATTGGGATGTTGATCGACATCTTAGAAAAATTCGGGTTGCCGGCGCTTGCCCAGGTGGATCTGCTGGAACGCATTCATCACAACCAGCCGTTGGAAGCCCTTAGCAAGATGTCATTTGTAATCCTGCAGGCGGTCATGCGCAAGCTGGAAGGGCGATTCGGAACCCCATTTATTGAAGAAGTTCACAAGACCATGAAACTGGTGCGTTACAAACGGGGCAATTACTTCCTCGACATCGAAGAAGTGGCGGAAATGGAACGCCCGCCGATGCGCGAAGTTGCAGATTATGGAGCGATCAAGGTATGACGGAATTGGTACTGGCACGGCATGGACAAACCGATTGGAATCTGGAAGGGCGCTACGCCGGACAGGCGGATGTTCCGCTCAACGCTGCCGGCATCAACCAGGCACAATCGCTGGCGCAGAGGCTGAACGGCAGGCGCTTCACCGCTATTTACAGCAGCGATTTGCAACGCGCCCGCCAAACCGCTGAAATTCTGGCGCAGCGGCTCAAGCTGCCGTTGAAACTCGATCCCCGCCTGCGCGAAATTAACCAGGGGCAATGGGAAGGCGAATTGTTTACCGTGCTGGTCGAACGCTACGCGGCAGAGATGACCGAACGCCGGCGCAACCCCATTCATGCCCATCCGCCAGGCGGCGAATCCGTCGCCGAGGTAGCCCGGCGCGTCATTCAAGCCGCCGATGATATCGCTCGAGCCCACCCGCAGGGTTCGGTGCTGCTGGTGGCGCACGGCATCACCCTGGCGGTGCTGATCTGTCAATCACAGCGTATTCCGCTCAGCGAGGTGTATCACAACATACCCGAGAACGCCGACCCGGTGGTGATCGTGTGGTTGCCGGGTCGCTATCCGCTGATCGAGGATGGGCAGATCGAAGGATGAAAGAGACTTGCCCCTGTTGCAATCCCCTCTTTCATCTGGTGACCTTATATGGTGAAGCGGCGGGGCAGGAATTTCACGACTGGCTTGAAAAGCGTCTTGAAGCCTTCGCCCCCCCACCTGCGCCCGCTCCTCTCGATCAGAGCGACGCCCTTCTGATCACCTACGGTGATCAGTT
>JBBIKU010000014.1:0-8145 GCA_037445245.1 Anaerolineaceae bacterium | reverse complement strand
AGCGGCATTCATATCCTTCCCTTTTACCCTTACAGCTCAGATGACGGATTCTCGGTCATTGATTACCGCCGGGTTGACCCGACGCTGGGAGGATGGGACGACATCGCCCGATTGAAAGAACGCTTTTCGCTGATGTTCGATGCTGTTATCAATCACGTTTCCGCTGAAAGCGCCTGGTTCAAGGCTTTTCTCGCTGGCAATCCGACCTTCAGCGATTATTTCATCACCCTGCCGCCTGATACCGATCTCTCCCAGGTAGTGCGCCCTCGAACTTCACCCCTGCTGAGTCGCTTTGAGACTGCCACCGGCGAGCGCTGGGTATGGACAACCTTCAGCAACGATCAGATCGATCTCAATTATCGTCACCCTCAGGTACTGAAAGAGATTGTGGATATCCTCTTGAGGTATGTCGAGCGGGGGGCGCGCTTTTTGCGTCTGGATGCCATAGCCTACCTGTGGAAGGAGGTCGCTACGCCCTGCATTCACCTGCCGCAGACCCACTTGGTGGTCCAATTTCTGCGGGCGGTGTTCAAAAGGGTGGCGCCTTATGTCACCCTCATCACTGAAACCAACGTCCCGCACGACGAGAACGTTTCGTATTTCGGCAACGGCTCCAACGAGGCGCAGATGGTCTACAACTTTGCCCTGCCGCCGCTGGTGCTGCATAGCTTTGCCAGCGGCTCGGCTGCTGCACTCAGTTGCTGGGCATCCAGGCTCAAGCTGCCCTCGACCGCAGTGGCGTTCTTCAATTTTCTTGCCTCGCACGACGGCATTGGGGTCACCCCGGCGCGCGGCATCCTCAGTGAGGCGGAAATCGAGGCGCTGGTGCAGCGCACCCAGGCGCACGGCGGGCTGGTTTCATACAAATCCAACCCGGATGGCAGTCGCAGTCCCTATGAACTGAACATCAGTTATTTTGATGCAATCTCGAATCCCAACGCCAATGAACCGCAGCAATTACGGGTGAAGCGTTTTCTAGCTTCGCAGGCGATCCTGCTGGCGATGTTGGGCTTGCCAGGCATTTACATCCACAGCCTGCTGGGGACACCCAACTGGCGCGCCGGTGTGCGTAAAAGTGGGCGCAACCGCGCCATCAATCGCCGCAAGTTCGATTATCCCGAGCTGACTGGCGAACTGGCGTCGCCGCAAAGCCTGGCAAGCCAGGTGTTGCAGGGGTACACCCGGCTGCTTCGGGCACGCGCTGCCAGTCCTGCCTTTCATCCTTACGGTTCGCAAATGGTGCTGGCTGCCCTAGAAACGGTGTTTGCGTTGATGCGAATTTCCCCAGACTGTCGCCACACCGCTCTCTGTTTGCACAACGTTTGCGCTGAACCGCAGCAGGTCTCGCTGGATGTGGCTGATCAGCCTCAATCGAACTGGAAAGATCTGATCAGCGGGCGCGCCTGTGACCCGGCTTGCCTCACCCTGCAAGGCTACCAGGTATTGTGGCTTGTGCCGCAATAAGAATGGATCAGGGGATCAGACCGGGGGGAATCCAGAAATCGCCGATCTGATAGACATATCGTAGCACCAGTGAGCCGACGAACAAGAAGACGGCAAAGCCGATCCAGACGTAATCATACCAGTGATAGGAAAGTGCCTCGATCCAGGTGCGCTTGCGCAACCCGAAACAGCGTAGGTCCATGGCGTTGATGATGTCCTCACCGCCGATGATAGCGTTCATCGTCACCGGTACCAGCAGCGGCGCCACGCGCCGGATTTGGGCAATAATGCCTCCTTTGACCCGTTCAACTTCGTAGCCGCGGGCGCGCTGCGCATCCAGTGTGATGCTGAAATCCCGCGCCAGTGTGGGCACGAAACGAAAGGCAAGGTCGAACGAGAACGCCAGACGGTCACCCAGCCCCATGCCGCGGAAGGTCGCCCCATAGCTGCGCGGGTTCATAGTGAATGGCACCACGATGAACAGGGCTGAAATGGCAATCACCCGCACATATTGCGTCAGCGCAAACCACAGCCGCTCGGCGGTCAGGGCGAAATTGATCTGCCAACCGAAGAGCGGCAGGCGCGTGTTGAACTGCCACACTGGGTAGCCATCGTCGGCGACGGATGCGATCGTCCCGCTGCCGGTGATCAGGGTGTTCACTACCACCATCAGCGTCATCAAGACCAGGATGAAGGTCCAGGCGCGCCGGGTTTCGCTCCAGGTAAGCTGGGCAGCGAAGTATTGTCCCAGACCCAGCGCCAGAAAGAAGAGCAGAAAACGAATGTCCCAGAAGATGACGATTGTGAACAGCAGCAGAATCGAAAAAATCCAGCGGGCGCGCGCATCCAGCCTTTCGATCACGCTGCCGCGTTGGCGATAACTGAAACTGACCAGCATGGGTGCGACTCGAATGCCGCCGCCCTCTCCGTATCGGCGCGGAGAGGGGGCGGCGCGCAGTTGCTATCTACCCGCCCGGGCAGATACGGCGGCGTATGCCACCATCAAAATTGGCGTCAGAATCAAGCCGTTGACGATGTTCGAGATGAACGCCGGCAGAAAATTGATACTGAGCGTGGTGGCGAAGGTCACGCCTGAGACGAAGATCTCAGACACCGAAGCCAGGAACATCCCGGCTGCGACGCCCACCACCACCATGATCTCAGCCTTGAGGATTTCTGCCCCACTCTTGAAAGTGGTCATCCCGCCGGCGATCAAACCGGTGACGAAGCCCATCACGCCGTTGCCAAGCGACCACCACAGCCAGAAGCCATAACCGGAGAGCAGGTCGCCCAACACGTTGCCGAGGAAGCCCGTGATCAAACCGACCCAAGGACCGAAGGCAATCCCAAAGAAGAGCGGAATGACGACCGCCGGGCGGATGGCTACGTTGCCCGCTGCCGGAATCTGCGCCCAGTTGGTGGCGAAGGAGAGCACACCGTAGAGGGCGGCGCCGATGGCGGCGAAGACAACCTCCCGCGTTCCGAAAGCCCAAAGCGATTTCTTTTCCATTGTTCAAAACTCCTTTCCTTGCTAATGAATTTGGATGAAAAATAAGATTGTCAATAGTAAAAACCCGTCGGATGATGTTTGGTTTCGATAGCCCCACCACCTCCTTCGATTGTTCCCTCACGAAACGACATGCGCCAGTGCATCGGCGCGCAGAAAACGACCGGTTTGCCCCAGGTACTCCAGGTTTAGCTTCAGCAGCGAGGTGGGCAGCACGCGGCTTTTTACCAGCCGCTCTTCATCCGCCAACACCTCCTGCGGCGCGCCGTCGGCGACCAGTCTGCCGTCGTCCATCAGCAGAACGCGGTTGGCGTAAATCACCGCCAGATCAAGATCGTGGGTAATGAACAGAACCGAGTCAAAGCCCGGCATTTGCAGGATCGAATCCATGAATGCCATGTAATTCCAGTAATCCTGCCCCGCCGTCGGTTCATCCATCATCAAGATACGCGAGCGCATTGCCAGCACCGCCGCAATACTGACCCGCTTTTGTTGACCGAACGACAGCGCCAGCGGCGGCGTCTCCATTTCAGATTCGAGATGAACGGTGCGGATCGCCCACTCAACGTTCTTCCTGATCTCCTCCGGCGGGTGATCCAGGTTTTGCGGTCCAAACGCCAGTTCTTCGGCGACCGTGGGGGCGAACAGCATCTGACTCGGGCTCTGGAAGACGTAACCGATGGTGTGTGCCGCTTGGGCCACTGTCGTCTGCCGGGTGTCGTGCCCTTCCAGTAGCACCCTGCCCGAAGTGGGCTTGAGCAATCCCAAGGCGTGCTTCACCAGCGTGGTTTTTCCGGCGCCGTTGGGTCCGAGAATGGCGATCACATCCCCTTGATGAATATCGAACGACATCTCGTGCAGCACCAGCGGCATTTCGGGGCGGTAGCGGAAGGAAACCTGCTCGAAGCGCACCAGCGGCGCATCCTGCGGTGGTGGCAGGGCAGGGTGAAAGGCGGGTGGCGGGTCATCGCCATGGGCGCGCTGCAGCACCACCTCCGCCGGTAGTTTCACGCTGCGGTAGTTCACCACTGACATTAAGCCCTGGCTGTCACCGAGGTATGCACAACGTCCATCCTCCAAATAGAGCACCTCGTCAGGGTGAATGGACAGAGCGTCTTCCACCCGGTGTTCAACCAGCATGATGGCGATGCCGTCGTCCGCCAGTTGCCGGAACATGCGCAACGCCTCGCGCGCCGAAGCCGGATCCAGACTCGCCAGCGGTTCGTCCAGCAGCAGGATGCGCGGCTTCATTGCCAGCACCCCCGCCAGTGCCACCTTCTGTTTTTCACCGCCGGAGATATTGAAAGTCTCTCGCTCGCGCAGATGGGCAATGCGCAGGTAGTCCAGGATTTCATTCACGCCTGTGATGATCTCTTCGCCGGGCAACCCCAGATTCTCCAGCCCGAATGCCACCTCGTTGATTACGTAGCTGCCGACGATCTGCCGTTCGGGATCTTGCAGCAGGGTACCTACTTGCTGCGAGAGATCTGCCATGCTCATTTTGTTCACCGGCGTGCCGAAGACGCGGATGCTGCCCCGCATTTCGCCGCGATAGGTGCGCGGGATCAGCCCGTTGATGCAGCGCATCAGGGTGGTCTTGCCGCACCCGGAAGCGCCGGCGACCAATAAAATCTTGGCCGCCTCCAGCGTGAGCGAAATATCCTCCAGCGCGGCTTGACTACGCCGCTGGTAGCGGAATGAGAGATTCTCGATGACCAGGGGGATTTCAGCCGTCAGGGTATCTTTATTCGCCATTGGGTTCGGTCAAGACGACCACC
Organism: Anaerolineaceae bacterium; assembly: GCA_037445245.1. Lineage (GTDB taxonomy): Bacteria > Chloroflexota > Anaerolineae > Anaerolineales > Anaerolineaceae > JBBIKU01. Next base: position 3,417 of record JBBIKU010000014.1, on the reverse strand, counting down.
TCGTCTCCCACCTGCGCCCCGGTTGTTTGCTGAGCATTGCCGTTCACCACGCAGATGCCCAACTCATTGGAGCTGTCGATTAGCGCCACCAGTTCGCCCGCCGGGCGGTCGCCAAAGGTGCGAACCATCCCATCAACGTGCCAGCCGGCAACCTGAACCTGCCGTACTTGCATCCCCTGCAGATGGCGCTTGTGGATGTTCGTTGCCAGATTGCCGAAATGGTCGACATCCACCACCTCCCCGCGCCAGCCGCCTTCGATTGCCTCCGGGGCCGACCATTGCAGCAGCACTGGGTTGTCGATGGCTTCACCCAGATCCTCCAACGCCACCCCGGCGGCGAGATGCCCCACCAGCGGTGCGAACACATCCCGCCCGTGAAAGATGTTGCTCACTTCCGGCAGCCAGTATTCTCGACGGTTGGCGTGCACGATCTTAATCGTTTTCCCGGCGGAACGGGTGTTGTGGTACAGGCAGGTCAAGATGCCGTTATCCGGACCGACGAAGAATTGCCTCCCTAAGCGGGCGGCGAGCGGTCGACGTTGGGTGCCCACCCCGGGATCGACCACCACCACATGTATGCTGCCCTCCGGGAAGTAGGGAACACAGCGATCCAGCATCAATGCTGCCTGGCGCACGTTGTGCCGCTCGATGTCGTGCGTCAGGTGCACCAGGCGGGCAAAGGGCGCAATGCGCCAGATCACCCCCGCCAGGGCGCCGATCTCAAAATCGCCGCTGGCGAAGTCACTCGAAAGCGAAACGATGTTCATGATTCGCCCGCAACGATCTCTACTTTTTCGCCCACGCCGGCGTTCAATTGCCGGGCGGCGTCGCCGTTGACCACCGAGATTACCAAGTCATTCTGGGTGCCGATCAGGGCGATCAACTCGCCGGCAGGACGTTCACCAAAGGTGCGCACCAGCCCTTGTATTTCGACGCCGGCAATTCGCACCAGGGGATTGGCGACGGTATCCACCTGTTCCCGTTGCAGGTTGGTCGCCAGGTTGCCGAAGTGATCGACCATAATCACCTCTCCCCGCCAGCCGTTGGGGAGTTGTTGCACCGCGGGTAGTTCCAGTTGGATCGGGTCATGGATCGGTGAACCGACCTGTTCGAGGGGGATGCCGTTGGCTAGATGGGCTGCCACCGGTGAAAAAATATCCCGTCCATGAAAGACATTGCTGATCTCGGGCAGCCAGTAGCGGGGCTGGTCGAGGTGGACGAAGTGAACCGTTTGTCCCTGTTTTTCGACCCGCTCCCTCAACACGCTGCAAAGTCCGTTGTCCGGACCGACGAAGAATTGCCTCCCCAGCCGGGCGGCAATCGGGCGGCGGGAAGTGCCCACGCCGGGATCGACCACGCCCACGAAAATCGTGTTCTGCGGAAAAAAAGGCGCCACCCGCGCCAGCGCCAGGGCGCCTTCCAATACATTTTGCGGTGCAATGTTGTGACTGATGTCGGCGATTTGGGCATCAGGCGCGATGCCCAGTATGACCCCTTTCATCACACCCGGATATCCGTCGCGTAAACCAAAATCGGTGAGCAAAGCAATAAACTTCATCATAAGTTCTCCATCCCTGCTAGCAATCAACCTGATGTCAAGGTTCAGTCGGTAACATGATCATGGATTTAGAATTGACCTGTCGTCCAGATTCGCTGAAACACCGCCCTGCCGGTCGCCGTCCCAACAGCAAGTATTCGCGCCGCATCCTCGATAGCTGCCCGGCTTTATCGGCAGGACGATCATGCCGGATGCATTCTTTTGATCATTTTCCAAAAATTGACTCTTTTCATTATATAAAGTTGTCATAGTGTTTGTCAATGTTTGCGCTGCTTTAGCCGCATAATCCACATAAATCGAACATATGAGGCGCTGATTTTCCAGCCGCGCTCGGCATGGGCTGGGTATAGCGGCAAAGAATTAAAAAAATCGTCCGTGAGGCTGGGATGCTGCCCGGCTGGAAGAATGTCGAGGCAAGCTGGCGGCGGTATAATCGCAGCAGGAGGTAAAGGGTATGTTAGATCCAGTTAACCGCCGTAAATCGGATGAGGAGCAAATGCGCCGTCAGGGGCGTCTTCCGCCCGGGCAGTTGCTTTCTAATCGTTTTCCGGTGTTGCATTACGGGATGGTGCCGTCCTTTGATCCCCAGCAGTGGGACTTTCGGGTGTGGGGTGAGGTCGAACAGGCGTTGCGTCTGTCCTGGGACGAGTTCAACCGCCTGCCGCGCACCCGCTTGGAGATGGACATCCATTGCGTCACCACTTGGAGCAAGTTCGACACGGTGTGGGAGGGCGTTTCGGTGCGTAAGCTGGTTGAGATGGAGTTAATCAAGCCGCTGCCGAGCGCCCGCTTTGTTCTGCAGCACGCCGAACACGGCTACACCACCAATTTGCCGCTGGAAGTGGTGCTGGCGGATAATTTTTTGCTGGCGACTCACTACGACGGGCAGCCGCTTTCTCCTGAGCACGGCTATCCATTGCGGGGTGTGGTGGGGGCAATCCCAGGACGCAGCGAATTGATGACGCCCTATTTCTGGAAAGGCGCCAAATGGCTGCGTGGGCTGGAATTCCTTAGCCAGGACCAGCCCGGCTTCTGGGAGCAAGCCGGCTATCACAATGAAGCGGACGCCTGGAAGGAACAACGCTTTGCCTGATGGCAGCGCTAAGCCGGATCATGCAGCAGTGATGCAGGGGCTGTGCCGGAAAGATGGGCGCAGCCCTTGACATTTCAGCGACCATAATATACAATGCGACAATAATACAATGATACAATATTGGGAACGGATTTGAAGCCGATCGACATCCGATTAAATTTTCGCTCGGGTTTGCCGATCTACGCTCAGATCGTAGAGCAGGTGCAGCAACAGGTGCGCGGTGGCGCCCTGCAGCCAGGCGATCAACTCCCTACCGTCCGGCAGCTTGCCGCTGATCTGCGCGTCAACTTCAACACTGTGGCGCGGGCATACCGCCTGCTGGACGAGGCGGGCTGGCTCTCGACCCAACACGGACGTGGCACCTATATCCTCGCCCCGCCCGCTGCGGACGCCCGTCATCCCTTGCACCGCCAAGCGCTGGATGTCCTTACCCGGCGTTACCTGGCAGAGGCGCGCCACCAGGGTTACAGCTCGTCCCAGATTTCGACAGCCCTGCGGCGCCGGCTCAAATCCTGGCGGGATGGCGAGGCGTTCGATGAAAGCGCGGAAGCGATACATGGCTCAGAAAGCGAGGATTGAAATGAACACGCGGACGACCCTGATCGTGATCCTGGTTCTGCTGGCGGTTTCACTGGCTGCGGCGAGCTTCGTTTACCCCCGCCTGGGAGATCGGGTGGCAATTCATTGGGATGCTCGCGGCGAAGTCGACGGCTACGGCAGCCCGTTCATGGGCAGTTTTTTTCTGCCGTTGGTGGCGGGTGGCTTG
>JBBIKU010000013.1:9713-24770 GCA_037445245.1 Anaerolineaceae bacterium | reverse complement strand
AAGTTTACACCTTATTTTTGCCCTTTTTCGTGTCCAGTTTTGGTTAGCCACTTAAGTTGCGTGATTTGTTTCTCTGCTAACTGGCTCATTATTTCTGTTTTTTTGATCTCTTTTTCGCTCATGGTGTGTAGTCTGTCCACTTTCTGCCTCCATGTATGGGGACATTTTAACTTTGGCAAAAGGGGACTCTACTACTTTGGGCTAACAAAACAAAATTGCCCTTGACATATCAGCGCGGCTGTGATAAAAACAGCCCCATCATGTTGTTGACCGTTCGAGTCGCCAAGCGCAGCAAGAAGCACACCGACCTTTCCCTTCTGGAAGGAGCGGACTTCGGCGTTTAAGTCTCGACCCGGTTGACCCCGTATCAGGCGTGCCAAGCCTTCCAGAAATGGAAGGCTTTTTTGTTTGTTTTTACACATGTCGCAGCGAGGATTGGAGGTGATGCCGTATCGAAGTCGACAAGCGAGGTTGTGTGCAAGTGCAAGGATCGTACGATCAAAAAATTTTTCAAGGAGAACGAAGAATGAACCGCTCAAGAATTTCACTGATTTTGTTTATTGTAATGGCGCTCACGCTTGCCGCCTGCGGCGGCGCACCTGCGGCTGCGCCTGAAGCGCCGGCAGCGCCCCAGCCCGAAGCCGAGGCGGAAGCGCCTGAAACAGAAGCGCCTGAAACAGAAGCTGAAGTTGCAGAAGTACAGCCGGAAGGTTGCCTGGGCAGCGCCGAGACCGCCATTGTCGATTTGGGCTGCCGCGAGGTGACCATTGCCGTTGAAAACGCCTATCTGCCCTTCAATTACATCTCGATCGAAACCGGTGAACCGGGTGGCTGGGATTACGATGTGTGGAATGAGATTTGCGCCCGGCTGCACTGCACGCCGGTGTTCGTCGAAGCCGCCTGGGAGGGCCTCATCCAGGCTGTCTCGGACGGGCAGTACGACGTTGCTGCGGACGGCATCACCATCACCCCTGCCCGGGCTGAGATCGTCGATTTCTCGATCGGCTACCTGCAGATCGAACAACGCCTGCTGGTACGCGCCGGCGAGGATCGCTTCGCCAGCATCGAAGACCTGGTCGCCGATGAGTCGCTGGTGATTGGCACCCAGTCTGGCACCACCAATTACGAGACCGCCGTGCAGTACCTGCCGGAGGATCGCATCCGCGCCTTCGAGCAGTTCCCCTTCGCGGTGCAGGCGTTGATCGCCGGTGACGTGGACGCGGTGATCATCGACGAGGTCGCCGGCATGGGCTACCTGGGCGAGCAGGCGGATGCGCTCGAACTGGTGGGTCCTTCGATCTCGAGCGATGAGCTGGGCTTCGTCTATCCCCAGGGCAGCGAACTGATCGAGCCGGTCAACCTGGCGCTGCAATCGATGATGACAGACGGTTTTTTGGAGTCGGTCAACGCGCGGTACTTTGGTCCCGACTTCACGCTCACCTATGATGATATCGTCGAGGTGGAGTACTAGAGAGCAACCGCATCCATGCGGACGGGTCTTCCCATCCTGTAATCCTCGGGGATGGGAAGACCTACCCCGCCGGAACGTGAGGAGGGCATTATGGCAAGCAAATCGATTTCCACCCGTTTGAACGCGCTGCCCTACATCGAAAGCCGTAAGGAGCAGCTACGTTACAACCTGCGAGAATTTCCGTGGTGGTTGCCCGCCATGGCAGTGATCGCTCTGGTGACCTATTCTCAGATCTTCACCCAGTCCAGCTACAATCAGGCTTTCAACTTCATCAAGATCGGTTTGACGATGACGATCACCACCACGGTGTGGGCGTTCGCCACCGCGCTGGGTATCGGGCTGGTGACCGGCTTGGGCAGGATCTCCAGCAACGTGGTGATCAAGAATCTGGCGACGCTGTATGTCGAGTTCATCCGCGGCATTCCGATGCTGGTTCTCATTTTCTTCATCGCCTTTGTGGGTGTGCCGGCGGTGGTCGGTGGCTTCAACCAACTGGTGATTACCTTCGCCGAGTTGGGCGCGCCAGTTCCGGCGCAGTTTTTAAGCGGGATGCAGAGCCGTTCGGTGCCGATGAACCTGCGGGCGATCATCGCCCTCTCGATCACCTACGGGGCATTCCTGGCGGAGATCTTCCGGGCGGGCATCCAGTCGATCGGGCGCGGACAGATGGAAGCTGCCCGCTCACAGGGGATGAGCTACTGGCAGGCGATGCGTTATGTCATTCTGCCGCAGGCGGTGCGCAACGTGCTGCCGGCGTTGGGCAACGATTTCGTGGCGATGCTCAAAGACACCTCGCTGGTTTCGGTGCTGGCGGTGCGTGATATCACCCAGGTTGCAAAATTGTACGCGGCGCAATCCTTCCGTTACCCGGAAGCCTACACCACCCTAACAATCCTTTATCTCACGATGACGGTCGTGCTGTCGATGCTGGTCAAGCTGGTGGAAAGGCGATTGGGGCGGAATGAACGACGCTGAACCGATCATCGTCATCAAGAATTTGCACAAACATTTCGGCGACGTCGAAGCGCTCAACGGGGTTGACCTGGAGATTCAACGCGGGCAGGTGGTGGTGATCGTCGGTCCGAGTGGGTCGGGAAAATCGACCCTGTTGCGCTGCATCAATCATCTCGAAATCGAAACCGCCGGCGAGATATGGGTAGACGGACAGCGCATGACCCAGGACCAGCGCCAGTTGAACGCCATGCGCAGCGAGATCGGGATGGTGTTCCAGCTTTTCAACCTCTATCCGCATTTAACGGCGCTGGAAAACATTACCCTGGCGCAGCGGGTGGTGCGCAAGCTGCCTGCCGCCGAGGCGGAAGAGATTGCCATGAAGCAGTTGACGCGGGTGGGGGTCGCTGAAAAAGCCCACTGTTATCCGGCGCAGCTTTCGGGCGGGCAGCAGCAGCGGGTGGCGATCGCTCGGGCACTGGCGATGAACCCCAAGATTATGCTGTTCGATGAGCCCACCAGCGCCTTGGACCCGGAAATGATCCAGGAGGTGTTGGATGTGATGCTGGATCTGGCGCGGGAGGGTATCACCATGGTGGTGGTGACGCACGAGATGGACTTTGCCCGCGCCGCCGCCGATGTGGCTGTCTTCATGGATGAGGGCAGGATCATCGAGCAGGGGCTGCCGGAGGTGATCTTCGATCATCCCAACGAGGAGCGCACGCAATTGTTCCTCTCCAAGATCCTGCATAAATAAATCGAGACGGCTTTTGCCGGTTTGAATGCGGGGGAGCGAGAACAAGATGAGAACCTTGTTAGACATTTAAGGTATAATTTGGACATGGTTCTCGACGCCACCCTCACCCAGGCAAACATCGGCACAATCGTATCGGTGCGCAGCAGCGTGGTGGACGTGTACTTCCCCGATCACATTCCACCGATGCGCTCCAAGCTGCTGGCAGGCGAAAACAACGAAATCATCATCGAGGTCATCACCCAAATCGATCAGAACACCATCCGCGGGATATCGTTGACCCCCACCCAGGGGTTGTCGCGCGGCGACAGGGTGATTGATCAAGGTCAACCGCTGCGGGTTCCGGTAGGGGAACGCGTGCTGGGCAGGTTGTTCAATGTCTTTGGCGCGACGATCGACAACAAAGAAGTGCTCAGCGGGGGCGAATGGCGACCGATCCACCAGGAACCCAGACCCATTACCGATATTTCGGTGAGTTCTGAAATTTTCGAGACTGGCATAAAAGCCATTGACGTGCTGACGCCGATGGAACGCGGTGGGCGCGCCGGTCTGTTCGGTGGCGCCGGTGTGGGCAAAACAGTGTTGATCACCGAACTGATCCACAACACGGTCGGACGGCACGAAGGCGTCAGCCTGTTTTGTGGTATCGGTGAGCGCAGCCGCGAGGGCGAAGAGCTTTATCGCGACATGCGCGATGCGGGCGTGCTCGGCAGCACGGTGATGGTGTTCGGGCAGATGAACGAGCCGCCCGGCGCCCGTTTCCGGGTCGGGCATGCCGCGCTGACAATGGCGGAATACTTCCGCGATGACGCTCGCCAGGACGTCCTGCTGCTGATCGATAACATCTTCCGCTTCATCCAGGCAGGTTCGGAGGTGTCCGGTCTGATGGGGCAGGTGCCCTCGCGGGTTGGTTACCAGCCGACACTGGCGACCGAATTGGCGGAATTGCAAGAGCGCATCTCCAGCACCGCCAGCGGATCGATCACCTCGGTGCAGGCGGTGTATGTGCCGGCGGACGATTTCACCGATCCCTCGGCGGTGGCGACCTTTGGTTATCTTTCTGCTTCCATCGTCCTTTCGCGCAAGCGCGCCTCTGAAGGATTATTCCCGGCAATTGATCCGCTGCAATCAGGCTCCAAGATGCTCAATCCGCTGATCGTCGGTGAGCGACATTACCAGATCGCCCGCGAAATCCGTCGTACGCTGGCGACCTTCGAAGAGCTGAAGGATATCATTGCCATGCTCGGGCTGGAAGAGCTATCTCAGGATGACCGCCGCATTGTCTTCCGCGCCCGTCGTCTGGAGCGTTTCTTGACCCAGCCGTTCTTCACCACTGAACAGTTCACCAGTTTACCCGGGCGTATGGTCGATCTGGAAGATGCGCTCGAGGGCTGTGAGCGGATCTTGAACGACGAGTTTTCCGATTACCCGGAACGCTCGCTGTACATGATCGGAAAAATTGACGAAGCGCAGCGATGATGCAACTCAAGGTGCTTCTGCCCAACGAAGTGTTGGTCAACGAAGCGGTGCGCAAGGTCATCGCTGAATCGCACAATGGCTACTTTTGCCTCTTGCCCCGCCACATCGGGTACGTTTCGGCGCTGGTGCCAGGCTTGCTGTATTTCGAAAAGGAAGACGGCGGGGAGGAATATGTAGCAGTGGATGAGGGCATTCTGGTCAAATGCGGTAGTGAGGTATCTATCTCGACTCAAAATGCCATCCGTGGTCACAACCTGGGAGATTTGCGTCATGTGATCTCGCAACAGTTTCGTCAACTCACCGAACAAGATCGCGTCACCCGTTCGGCGCTGACTAACCTTCACGCCGATATCGTGCGTCGGCTGCTTGAATTAAGATCGTGAGGACGATGACCGAGAGAAAAAGTGATCAGGGTGAAGATGTTTATTTCCGGCTGAGCGAAAAAATCGCTCAAAAAGAAGCGCGCAAACTACGCGCCCGCCATCGCAAGAAACTCAGCAATTATTTGGGTCTGAGCATGTACGGGATGGTGGGCTGGTCGATCGCGGTGACCACTTTGCTGGGACTGGCGCTGGGCTACTGGATCGATGCACGCTGGCAAAGCCCCATCTCCTGGACGCTGACCCTGTTTTTCGTGGGACTAATTATGGGCTGTCTCAACGCCTGGTACTGGATCAAACTGGAACAGGAAAAGATCGAAAAAGAGCTGGAAGAGATCCGCAAGCTGGAAGAAGATGATTGAACCTGTTTCCCTGCTTTTCTCTCTGGCGGTCGGATTTATCGCCGGGTTGTTCTTCTTCGGCGCGCTATACTGGACGGTACGCCAAATTCCCCGCCTGCGGCGCCCCGGCTGGCTATTGGCAGTGAGCTTCATCGTGCGCACGGCGGTTGTGCTGAGCGTCTTTTACCTTGTTATGGATTCATCCTGGCTGCGGCTTGTGGCGGCGGTGCTGGGTTTTATCGCGGCTCGGATGGTGCTGGTGCAGATAGTCCGCCCGAAGCCGAAAACGGATGGAGGTGCATTGGAATAAATGGAAATCACTCCTGATTCGATCATCTTGTGGGAATACGGCTTCATCAAACTGAATGCGACGATTGTGTTCACCTGGCTGGTAATGACGTTGTTGTCGGTTGGGTCGTGGCTGGTGACGCGCCGGCTCTCTACGGGGATAACCGTTTCACGCTGGCAAAGCCTGCTGGAAACGATTGTCCAGGCTGTGTGCAACGAGATCCGCGGTGTGGCGCAGCAATCGCCGCAGTCTTATCTGCCGTTTATGGGCACCCTCTTTATTTTAATTGCCACTTCTAACCTGCTCTCGATTGTCCCCGGTTTTCAGCCGCCAACCGCTTCCCTTTCTACCACGGCGGCGCTGGCATTGTGCGTCTTCTTTGCGGTACCCATCTTCGGAATTTCCAGCCAAGGGGTGGTGAACTACTTCAAGACCTATCTTGAACCGACGCCAATCCTGCTCCCATTCAATATCGTCGGCGAGTTTTCGCGGACGCTGGCGCTGGCGGTGCGTTTGTTCGGCAACATTATGAGCGGGACGATGATCGTGGCGGTGTTGCTCGTTATAATCCCCTTTTTCTTCCCGATCGTCATGCAAGTTTTAGGATTGTTAACGGGGATGATTCAGGCATACATCTTTGCGGTGTTGTCAATGGTCTATATTGCATCCGCAACCGCCGCACACGAGAAACCTCAATCTGAACACAAGGAGGAGAGTTCTTAATGGATACCGTTGCTCTAATTGGCATGACATCAATCATCACCGCGGGTTTGACCATCGCCATCGGATCGATTGGACCGGCGTTCGGTGAGGCTCGGGCACTGGCACAGGCGCTCAATTCAATCGCCCAACAGCCGGACGAAGCCAACACCATCACTCGTACTTTGTTCGTCGGTATTGCCATGGTTGAATCCACGGCGATCTACTGCTTTGTGGTGACAATCATCCTGATCTTTGTCAATCCGTTTTGGACCTATGTGATCGGGCAGGCTGGAGGATAAGAGGTGCTGATCGATTGGTTCACCGTAATTGCTCAAATTGTTAATTTCCTGATCCTGATCTTGCTGCTGCGCAAATTCTTGTACGGTCCGATTCTGCGCATGATGGATGAACGCCAGGCACGCGTCACTGCCGAGCTACGCCAGGCAGAGGAAATGAAAGCAGCGTCAGAGCGGGAGATCCAAACCTACCAGCAAAAGCACCGCGAGTTCGATGAAAGTCGCGAGAAGATGCTGGAGAACGTCAAAGCGGAGGTTGACACTACTCGTGCAGAACTGCTCGAGAAAGCCCGCCAGGAGGTGGAAAATGCCCAGTCGCGCTGGCGCGAATCGTTGCAGCGAGAGAAAGCCGTCTTTCTTCAAGATCTGAGACAGCGCATCAGTCGCCAGACCTACACCGTGACACGGCAGGCACTGGCTGAAATGGCGAACGCCGATCTTGAAAAACAAATCATCTCGGTATTTCTGGAACGGATTCAAAACCTGAATCAAGCCGAGGTGGATGCGTTTGCGAAATCGCTGTGGCAGAACGGGCAGGATGTTGTGGTCAATAGCGCCTTTGAGCTTCCCGCCGAAACCCGCAAACGGATCGAGAAAGCCATCCACGACCGGCTGGTCAACAACCGCAATATCCGTTTTGAACTTTCGCCGGATCTCATTGGTGGGATTGAGATCAAGACTCAGGAGCACAAGATCGCCTGGAATCTGGCTAGTTATTTTGAAGAGCTGGAAAAAAGATTGGACGAGGCATTTAAAGTAAAAGCGTATGACTGAGATCACAGAAAAAACCGAACTCGGCTCGGTGCTGGATGAGTCGTTCGAGACCTTCGATGAGCTGGTTAAAGGCTACCACCCCGAGGTCAAGCCGTATGAGATTGGGACGGTAGAATCGATCGGCTTTGGCATCGCCCGTGTGACAGGCTTATCCGGCGTGCAGTCTGAGGAGATCATCCAATTTCCTGGCAACCTGGTGGGGATGGTGTTCAATCTCGACCCGAAAGAAATCGGTGTAATTTTGCTGGGGAAGAGTGATCATCTGGTAACTGGGGCGGAAGCGCGGCGCACGCGGCGCGTTCTGGACGTGCCAGTGAGCGAAGCAGTGTTGGGGAGAGTCATTGACCCCACCGGGCAAGCGCTGGATGGAAAAGGGGCGCTGGAGGTATATAAGCGGTTGCCGGTTGAAAGAGCTGCGCCGCCGATCATGGTGCGAGCGCCGGTTACGGTGCCGCTGCAAACGGGTATCAAGTCGATTGATGCCTTGATCCCGATTGGGTGCGGACAGCGAGAATTGATCCTGGGCGACCGCCAGACCGGAAAATCTGCCATTGCCCTGGATACGATCATCAATCAACGCGATACCGGCGTGATTTGCGTCTATTGTGCCATCGGACAGCGCAGTTCTGCAGTAGCTGGTTTCGTCGCAGAGTTGAATAAGTACAACGCCCTGGATTACACGGTGGTCGTCGTTGCCAGCGGCGAGGATCCGCCGGGGTTGAAATTCATTGCGCCTTACGCAGCTACATCGATTGCCGAATACTTCATGGAAAGCGGCAGGGATGCTCTGATTATTTACGATGACCTGACCCGACATGCCTGGGCTTACCGTGAATTATCACTCTTGCTGCGCCGCCCACCTGGACGTGAGGCATATCCGGGCGACATCTTCTACATCCATTCCCGGCTGTTAGAGCGCTCGACTCACCTGCGTCCCGAGCATGGCGGCGGCAGCCTGACTGCGCTGCCGATCATCGAAACCGAAGCTCAAAATGTCTCGGCGTATATCCCCACCAACCTGATCTCGATCACCGATGGGCAGATCTACCTCACTCCCGATCTGTACTCGAAGGGCATCATGCCGGCGGTGGATGTCGGTAAATCGGTCTCGCGGGTGGGGGGCAAGGCGCAGCTTTCGGCTTACCGTGCCGTGGCGGGCGACTTGCGGCTGTCTTACTCGCAATTCGAAGAACTGGAAAATTTTGCCCGCTTTGGCACCCGTTTGGACGAGTCAACCTACCGCACCATCGAGCGTGGGCGGCGCATCCGCGAGGTCTTCAAGCAGGTGCAGTTCAAGCCAATCCCGGTGGCGGAGCAGATCGCGGTGTTGTTGACCGCCATCACCGGCTTGTTTGACGGTCTTCCGCTTGAGCAGGTCGGGGCTGCTGAACTGGCACTGCGGGCGGCGCTGGTGGAACAGCGTCCGGATATCTGTGAGGGCATTCAGGCGGGCGACCCGCTGCCGGATGAAGACCGCAAAGCAATCCTCGATTTGGCGAAGACGGTCATCGATGCGATAAAAGCTGCGAATAACGAGGCAGAAGCCACCCAGGCAGAATCAGGCGCAGCATAGCCAAAAAACGATATGCAGACGCTAGAAGAAATCAAACGCCGCATCAAGAATACCCGCGATCTGAAGTCTATCGTGCACACGATGAAAATCCTGGCAGCGGTCAGCATCCGTCAGTACGAGCGGGCTGAAGAATCTCTAGAGTATTACAACAAAACCACCGAAATGGGGCTGCGGGTTGTGCTCAAAGATAACGAGGGTGTGAGCGCCATCCAGAAGCAGCCCGTTGCGACGGGGGTGGGGGCGATCGTGTTCGGGTCAGACCAGGGGTTATGCGGGCAATTCAACGAGGTGATCGCGTCGTTCAGCATGGAACAGCTCGAACGAATGGAAGTACCGGTTGCCAACCGCACCATACTGGCGATCGGCGCCCAGGCGGCGGTGCGGCTGGATGCTCTTAATCAGCCGGTTGCCGGCGAGATGGTAACCCCGGCATCGGTTGCCGGGATCAAACCGCTGGTTCAGCAGGTCTTGCTGCAGGTGGAGCGCTGGCGCAATCACGATGGCATCGGGCGGGTGTACCTGTTTTTCAACCGGCTGATCTCAGCCATGGTTTACCGCCCGCAGATGGTCAAATTCTATCCCATCGAGCTCGAGCGCTTCCGCTACCTGGCGGAAGACGCCTGGCCCTGTCGTGGTTTGCCGGTTTATCACCTGGATTTGGAAACCCTGTTGAGCGAGTTGTTCGACCAGTATCTGTTTGTGGTGCTTTACCGGGCGTTTGCCAATTCGCTGGCGGCTGAAAACGCCAGCCGGCTGATTTCGATGCAGGTGGCTGAGCGCAACATCGACGAACAACTAGTGGAGCTGCAAAAGCAATTTCATCACCAGCGGCAAAACGCCATCACCGACGAATTGTTGGACGTGGTTTCTGGTTTCGAGATTTTGATCAAGTCATAAATTCCAACTTTTCATTGTTATTGTATGCCCCAGAGCCTGAGGACAGGCAGAGCTACCCTCGATTGACAGCGTTGTCATATTCGGGTATACTCCAACAAAGGAAAAGCCCCCATGAAACAATTTACTGCCCTTGCAATCTCTGATCCAAATCAATTCGTGTTTGGTGCGTCGCCCTACCCACTCACATTGAAAAGTGGGCTGGTCATCGGCGGCGGCGAGATCTATCCCGAGTTGAACTTTACACTACCCGGCATGGCGGTTTTGAAGGAAAATCTGCCTGAAATCCGTGGGCAATATTGCCAGATGATCGAAGAGACGGTCAAACGCGCCGTCGAATTGGAAACGCCAAGTCTGGTGGTCGAATTTGAATTGCTGCCGGAGATGACGATCGAGCCGGAGTGGGGGGCGGAAATCACCGCTATCCTGCGCGATGCATTGGATCGGGCGCAGGCAGCTCATGGGATAAAAACGGGGTTGAGGGCAACCCCCAATGACATTCGCGAATTTGTGCGCCCGCCGCAAATGCGGCAGGGCAGCTACGTCGAGAGCATGTTCAAGAGCTTCGAGCGCTGTGCCCAAGCTGGTGCCGATATGCTGGCGATCGAATCGACCGGCGGAAAAGAGCTCCATGATGATGCCTTACTTCAGGGTGATCTTGCCATGTCGGTCTTTTCGCTGGGGGTGCTCGGCAGCCGAGACATGGCGTTCCTGTGGGAGCGCATTGTCGCCATCAGCGATGAACACTCGGTGATCCCGGCCGGTGATTCGGCGTGCGGCTTTGCCAACACGGCAATGGTCCTGGCGGAGAACCGTTACATCCCCAGGGTGTGGGCGGCGGTGGTGCGGGTGATGTCGGTAGCGCGCAGTCTGGTTGCTTACGAGCATGGCGCCATTGGTCCGGGCAAGGATTGTGCCTATGAAGGGGTTTTTCTCAAAGCCATCACCGGCTATCCGATCTCGCTGGAAGGCGCCGAAGCCGCCTGCGCGCATCTCTCACCGATCGGCAACATCACCAAAGCCGTGCCTGACCTGTGGAGCAACGAATCGGTTCAAAACGTCAAATTGCTGGGCGGCATGGCGCCGGTGGTTTCGCTGGAGCAACTGGTGTACGCTACCCGCCTGATGAACGTTGCTTCGTCCCGGAGCAGGCAGTCGGCGCTCACCTTGAGGGATTGGCTGGTGGAATCGGACGCCGGGCTGGACCCCCAGGCTTACGTTCTGAGTCCAGCAGTCGCTTTACACCTGGCGGATGAAATTGTGGCTGAATCCACCTCCTATTTACGGACACGACGGGCGGCAATTGCTACCCTGGCGTGCCTGCATGCCGCGGCGGCTTCAGGTGGGATTAAATTGAATCAGAAGGAGCTGCGCTGGCTGGATAAGCTTTCGGCGATGGCGGACTCACTGCCCGCAGACGAAGGGGCGTTCATCGCCAGTATGCGTCAACGGGTGGACAACAGCAAGGTGCTGCTCGCAGCGTATGGGCTATGAGCCATTTTGTTATTCCAGCATGCCCACCTATGGGTCAGAGCTGTTTTCCAGCACCTCGATGATGCGATCCAGGCGAAAGTTGCGTTCCTCTTGACGCAGGTGGCAATAAGCGGTTATATAGACGGCGCCTTGAATATCGAATGCTTCGAGGGGGGTGATGGTGCGTTGTGATTCGCTGCCACGGGCGTCCCGATAGCAAATAGCGACCGGCTTTTTGGCCCGAATGGCATTTTGAAGGGCTTCTGGCAAGTTCAGCCAGTCCAGGTGCGGGCGGGGAGAAGAGTAACTTTCTTGAAATGATTCCAACAAATCCAGCCCCGCGTCTTCAAATTCGCTTAACATGTGCCGGAACACTGTGCGGGTGGTCATCACGTCCGCCAGAGCGCGGTGCGCCTGCTCGACCTCGATATCCAGAAAGTCGGCGATCACTTGCAGGCTGTTAGATGGAAAATCGAAAGCGGCGCGAGCAACTGTGAGCGTGTCGATCACCCGCTCAGCGGAGAACGGCAACCCCAGGCGGTTGAATTCACAATCGATGAAAGCGAGATCGAACGGCGCGTTGTGACACACCAGGATTGCATTTTCCAGAATTGCAGCAACCTGCCCGGCGATTTCGGCGAAGCGAGGCGCCTGCCTCAGCTCTTCGTCGCTCAAACCGTTGACCCGCGCTGCGCCGGGCGAGATGGCGCGTTCGGGATTCACTAGGGAATGGAAGGTCTCGATAATCTGCCCTCCTTGGGTGCGGAGGGCGGCGATCTCGCACACGCGGTCGCCAAACCAGGCAGACAGACCGGTGGTTTCGACATCCAGAAAGACCAGCGTTTGCCCGGCGATTTTGTTCATGGTAGGGTCAGGCTGCCTCTTGTTACATGACCAGCGGGCTTGCATTTCGTATTCTAAGGCGGCGCTGTCGGTAGATGCAGGCAGCAGATCACTTCTCATAACACTTGATCGCCTATTTTATTCGCCTGTTTAGACGCCGGTGTTTATTACGTCTGTCGCTGCCTTTTGCAAATTCAGATCCGAAGGTGACCCCGAATTTGGGGAGAATGCGACGATGAAGCAGCAAGACCAGGAAGGCAAAGCCGAAGGCAGCGCCGAAAATGAGCAGGGAGGTGCCGATGTTGTTCATCAATTCGGGGTCGATTGCCATCACGAAAGCGAGCGTGACCATCACCGTGCCGCCGATAAGCTTCAAAACCCTGCCGTGTTTCTCTTCCAGGCGGCTGGCTTTCAGCGTGATCACAACCGTGAAAAACACAATCAGCTCGTCAATCAGATAAATCAGCAGATACAGCCCCAGCAGCCGGGCGAATTCCAGACGGCTGACGTTGTGGGCGGCGATCAGGTTCGACCACAAGACTGGGAAGCCGGCGGTGCAGGGCATCTCGACCAATGAAATGCCGCCTGCCATGAAAACCGTTGCGCCGATCATTGCCCAGATGGATTTACCGGACGTGATCACATTCCGCATACGGCTATAGATGGTGGGCTTGTGTTTATCAGAGATGGTAAAAGAAACGCCCTCTTTGTACCAGAAGTAGTCTTTGATGTTGACCAAGCCAAATAGCAAGGCGATCGCCGCTACCAAGATTTGCACCCATTTGAGGTAACTGACGTAGGAAAAAACGCTGAACAACCCCACCATGAACAACCCGTACAGTGATGCGGTAACGATGAGGAAGGTGAGACCGACGATCAGCGTCTTGAAGCGCGAGCCGGTGTAGATTGCCAGCGCCAGCAAGATCGAGAGTACCCATAACGAGCACGGGTTAAACCCATCCACAAAGGCGATAATGGCGGTGCTGACCGTCAGCGATTGGGCATTCAGGTCGATGCTGCCGATCAGGGGCAATTCCAACAGGGTCGGCGCAGCGGTTTGCGGTTCTTCAACGGGTTCTTCTTTCGGGTTCTCCACAGACGATTCTGACGGCGGTATTGATAGTTCGGTTGCCGGATCTGGACAACCGCTTTCGATACAGGCGGTAATAACGGCTTCCATCTCTGGTTTCATACTGTCGGTGAATCCGACCCAGACCTGATCGCCGATAAAGGTGGTCGGGACACCGCGTGGTTCGAAACCGGCATTAGCAGCCATAGCGAAGAACAACTGGCGGTTGCTGTCGTTGTTCCAGACCTCGTAAGAGAGCAACTCTACCTGCGGGAAGCGGGCTGCCAGCATCTCCATGAAAGGTTCCTGCTTGGCACACACCGGACAGCCGTCACCCCAAAAGTAATAGACGGGCACCTTCCCGTCAGGCGGGGCGGATTGGGCAAGCACCGGAGCGGGATCGAACCAGAGGATGCTGGAAATGAATAACAGCAAACCGACAAAAATCAGGTGCAGCCGGGCTGAGGATTGATTACGCATTCATACCTCTTGTTTTCTCATTTTTTGAACGGCTCACGCCGCATCGATTATACTACCACAGTTATTGCGGGGAATAAGGATTACAGTTTGGGCAGCACGATGGATTGCTGTCCCTGATATTTCCCCTTCTTATCGGCATAGGAGGTTTGGCAGACCTCGTCGGCTTCGAAGAATAGCACCTGTGCCAAACCTTCATTTGCGTAGATTTTGGCTGGCAAGGGGGTGGTGTTGGAAATTTCCAGGGTGACGAAACCCTCCCATTCCGGTTCGAAAGGGGTGACATTGACGATGATACCGCAGCGGGCGTAGGTTGATTTCCCGAGGCAGACTGTCAGCACGTTGCGCGGAATGCGGAAATACTCGACCGTGCGCGCCAGAGCGAAGGAATTGGGCGGGATGATGCACACCTCGCCCTTGAAGTCGATCATCGAACGCGGGTCGAAATTTTTGGGATCGACCACGACCGAGAAGACATTGGTAAAAATTTTGAATTCATTGGCAACGCGTACATCATACCCGTACGAAGAGACGCCGTACGAGATGACTCCCTGGCGCACCTGCGTATCGGCAAAGGGTTCGATCATTTTGTGTTCTCTTGCCATTGTGTGGATCCAATGATCGGGTTTCAAGCCCATCTTCGACCTCCAGTGAGAGGAAATTTACTACCCGCTTACTTCAAAGATCACCTCGAGCAATTCCTGGCGTTCTTTATCCGTCATGGGGCGGGGACGAGCAAAGTCAATGAGCATCACAGTCAATAACTCGGTGCTGATGTGGCGATTCTGGTAAAACACGTGCCGGTCGATGAACGCCTGGCGCATGGGGTAACCTTCGTTGTACTGGTCGAAGAACAGGTTGCCCAAGCCATAGTGGAGGAAGGCGCCCTGATAAAACTCCATAGCGTGAGGCTGGTGCGCCTGGCTGCCGCTGACGATGACTGCGCCGGCCTCTGCGGCGGCTCGAAAATCGGGTTGAAGGGCGGGGCTGATGCCATAAACATAGACTTCGTGGTGTTGGTAGGTGACGAGCGGCAGGTACCCTTCGACGCGCAGGCGGCGGATCTCGGTTTGCAACCAATCCATGTTACAGAACCACGCCCCTGGGTAGGTCTCAGAGGCGCGGGCATAGCCTGCGGCTTTGGCGTTGCAACCCAGAAACGCCAGCCGGTTGCCGTTGACCGCCACACTGCCCCCCTCGTGGATCACCTGCACCTGGCTCTCGAAGGCCAGCGTCGTTGCGCCCGGTGTGCCTGCCGGGGCGGCCGGGGCGGTACCGCGCGCTCCCCGGG
>JBBIKU010000013.1:1241-9703 GCA_037445245.1 Anaerolineaceae bacterium | reverse complement strand
GGCGGCGGGCTTCTTCCAGGTTGGCGCCGCCGCCATATACATCCCAGCCACGCTGGCGGTAGAGATCCAGCGTGAAGTGCATCGCTTCGGGGCCCCAATCGTCAAGGTGGTCGCCGCTCAGTTCGACAATATCGGTGCCGATGTCTTCCAGCAATTCGATGTATCGCGGCTGGCTGCAAAATATCAGCTCTTCATTGGGGCGGGTGAAAGGCTGTGGGCAACGTGGCGTGAACGGCACCTCATTATTGACGTGTGTAAAATCTGCCTCCCGCAACCAATGGCGAATATCTTCGCCGGGGTAGGTCATGCCGTGTAGGTGCATCATGTGGGCTGTGGCTCTCACCAAGGCGGTGACGCCGGTTAGGATGACGGTGGTCAATTGTTTGGGGTCGCGGTTGGATTGCGGGGCAATCGCCGCCAGGCTTCCTGGCGCATGCTGGTCTGCCAGCATCTCCAGGTGGGCTGCTGTCCCGCTGACGGTGATCGGGATTGCCAGAGGATAGTTTTTAGTTGAAAAATCTTTGCGCACCGGCGAGATGCCGTCGATTTCGATCACTTTCCATTGCGGGTCAAGCTGGTCAAACGGTATGATTGCCCAGGTGTCTCGTCGCTCCCAGGCGAGCGCCTGCAACCGTTCCTGTGGCGCAACCCTGACCGATGACGCAGCCGGATTGCCCCATACCTGAGAGAGGAGATCATGGGTGTTTTGGCTGACGAGCAGCCGTTGAACGGGGAAGTCGCGGACTGTGCCGCTTTGCCATAAATTGAGCAAATGGCGATTTTCGATTCCATCCGTAATGGTGGGGAAGGGTGCCACCAGGGCATAGATCCAGGTTGACAGCACCAAATCCCCGCTGT
Organism: Anaerolineaceae bacterium; assembly: GCA_037445245.1. Classification (GTDB taxonomy): domain Bacteria; phylum Chloroflexota; class Anaerolineae; order Anaerolineales; family Anaerolineaceae; genus JBBIKU01. The sequence continues at coordinate 8,845 of JBBIKU010000013.1, read as the reverse complement.
GCAGATCGATCTTGAGCGTGGCATCTTCAGGATTCAAGTAGATCATCCAGCCCGGCGGTGGAGCGATAGCGGCAGAAAAATCGGGAGGCAGATACGGCGCCAGCCAGATGCCCGGCGCAAGGGGGGTCGTCGATGGTGTCGGCTGAGCGGTGACCACTGCTGCCGCTGCTTCGCTATCGGAGAGAGCCGCAGACCCCGGCGGCGCACAACCGGACAGCCATACCAAGAAGAGGAATACGATCAGGAGGGAGCGTCCCTGCCGGTGCTGATAATTCATTGGACTACCGGCAGCAGCAAACCAGCCCGTTCTTTGAGTGTGGCGGTTAATGTTTGAATGATTTGGTGGGCGTTTTGCTCAAGCCCGGATAGTTTTTGCAGCAGCGGCTGGCTGAGGCTTGGGTCATCGAAGCCATCTAGGTTGATGCGTACGTTCATTCCGGCGCTTAGCAGGGCAGCGTTGGCGAGCAGGACGCCGCTGGCGGCGTCGGTGATGGCGTTCGAATTGCCGTGGGTGCAGACTTCGAGCGCCATCTTCATTATCTCCAGCGCCATTTCGGCGCTTTCCAGGGGCACCTGGGCAGCGGTCAGCGTCGCTTGGCGAATTGCCTGGCGGCGGGCTTCCTGCTGGGCAGGATCATCCTTGGGAAGCCGGATGGCTGTCAGGTAGCTTTCGAAGGCGGCGGCGTCCCGGCTGACCGCTTCGGTTAGCTTCGCTCGCAATTGTTCGGCGTGGGTGACCAGCGTTTGCATCGGCTCTTCGACGGCGGCATATTTTTTCTTGCCCAGAGTGAGGCGCGCTGCCATTGCCACCAGCGCTGCCGCGACGGCGGCGGTGTGCGCGGCGGCAGAACCGCCGCCGGGGGTGGGGACGCCCTCCGCCAGGCGCTCCAGAAATGACAGCTCGCTAGGCTGGGTGGAGATGCCGTAGAGTTTTCGTTCCAGGATTTGATCGGCTTCGAACCCGTCCAATTGCAGATGCCATGCAGCGGCGTCGATCAATGCCTCTTGCGGTACCAACCCAACCAGTTCGCTGTGCGCAATCGTTACACCGTAGCGCGTCGCTTCACGGCGAATCATTTCAACCACACGGGCGATCGGTGTCTGACGGTAATGCGTCAGGTTCATCGAAACCTGTGCCTGCCCCTCAACCAGCATCCCCATCGCCTTGACATAGCGTAGCCCGCCCGAGGAGTGACGGATGGCGCGGGCAATTTTTTGCGCAATGTCGACATTATTGGTAGTGAGATAAACGTTGAAGGCGATCAGGGGTTGGCGTGCGCCGATCACGGTGGCACCGGCACTCCCTAAACGATTCGGACCAAAATCGGGCTGGCGCGCCGGGTTGGATGCAATCTCCTCCTTTAATCCCTCGTATTGACCGCGGCGGATATTCTCCAAGTTACGTCTTTCGGGAGTGGTGGCGGCTTCTTCGTACAGATAGACCGGTATACCCAGTTCACCTGCCACCCGCTGCCCCAACCTTTGCGCCAGGCGGACGCATTCGTCCATGCTGATATCGCTGATCGGTACGAAGGGCACCACGTCCGTGGCACCGATGCGGGGGTGCTCGCCGCTGTGCCGGTTGAGATCGATCAACTCAGCCGCCCTGGTGATGCCGCGAAAGGCTGCCTCCGCAGCAGCTTCGGGGTTGCCGACAAAGGTTATCACGGTGCGATTGTGGTCGACATCCGAATGGCGGTCGAGCACTTTGACCCCGTTGACCGATTGGATCGATTCCAGGATAGCTTCAACCACTTCGGGGCGGCGCGCTTCTGAAAAATTGGGTATACATTCAACCAGGGGAGACGCCACTTTTTTCACCTCGATGATCTGGCAGGGATATATTCTGCATGAGATTGGGATAATTATAATCGACAACGGGTTGGCGCTTGCGTGAGAAAGAGAGACGGTGTTGCCCGCTCAAATCAATGCGCCGGATGATACCTGGTGTATCATCCAGATAAAATCATCCGGGTAAGGCGCTTCAATTACCAGTGGCTGGTGGGTGAGGGGGTGGTGCACTTCGATGCGCAGGGCATGCAGGGCAAGGCGCAGGAGTGGCGGGTTGGCGCTTTGCGAGTCAGCAGCGGTTGCTTTCCTTTTTCCTTGATAGCGTTGGTTGTAAAGTTCGTCTGCCAGGATGGGCAACCCACTGCCGGCAAGGTGCGCCCGAATCTGGTGCAGATAGCCTGTCCTGGGCTGGCATTCCACCAAGGCGTGCGCCGGGTAACGGCTTATACACGTCACTGATGTCTCTGCCGTTTTACCACGTCTGCCATCGAGCACCGTGCGGTGACGACGGTCTCCGTTCACCCGCAAGGGCAGATTGATCAGCCATTGTTCCCAGCGGGGGGTGCCCTCGACAATGGCGTGATAGGTTTTTTTGACCTGTCGTTGTTCGAATTGGCGGTTCAAGGCGCGATGTGCTTCGGCGCTGCGGGCAACTAGCAACACCCCGCTGGCATAGCGGTCAAGCCGGTGCACGATCCACACCCTGCCATATTGCAATTGGAGCATGCCGCGCAGATGGGGAAGCTCGGGATCGTAGCCGTCGGCTACAGTGAGCAAACCCGCTGGCTTGCTCACCCCCAGCAGGTTATCATCCTGGTAGAGTAGATGTAGAACAGGATCTGCCATCACTCTCCCCTTTCCGATTTCGTAAAATCGGTTTCAGTATACAATAGAAATGAGGCTTGAAAAATTCAATACTTGCTTTCTATTATTTTCAAGGAGTGACCATGCAAATCGTGTTTGTTCACATTCATGTGAAGCCGGAGGCGGTTGAAGCCTTCAAAGAAGCGAGCCTAATAAACGCTCGCAACAGTGTTCTGGAACCAGGCGTTGCCCGTTTTGACGTGCTGCAGCAAGAGGACGATCCCGCCCGTTTTGTTCTGGTTGAGGTTTACCGAATGCCTGAAGATCCCGCCCGTCACAAAGAAACCACCCATTATCAGACCTGGCGTGATACAGTAGCGGAGATGATGGAAGAACCCAGGGTGGGCGTGAAATACCGCCACCTCTTTCCTGGCGACGAGGGGTGGGGGTAGACGGGGTGAAATTCGAGTTTGCAACCGCAGCCCGTATTGTTTTTGGCGCCGGCTCGCTGGCACAACTGGGCGAGATTGCCGCTGGTTTTGGCAAATGCGCCTTTGTGCTGGTTGGCGAGCCGGGTGTCGGCGCGCAACCGGTTTACGAGCAGTTAGAGGCGAAGGGTGTTCATTTCGAAAGCCTCGCCGTTTCGGGTGAACCGACGATTGGATCGGTGCAAATGGGGGTCGAGGCGGCGCGGCGAGCGGGATGTGATCTGGTGATCGGCTTCGGCGGTGGCAGCGTGTTGGATACAGGAAAAGCCATCTCAGCCTTGCTCACCAATGGCGGGGACATCCTGGATTATTTGGAAGTGGTTGGTAAAAACCAGCCCTTGCGCCATGCCGCGGCTGCCTTTATCGCTGTCCCCACTACCGCCGGCACTGGCAGTGAGGTGACTCGCAATGCCGTGTTGGGACTGCCGGAGCAACGGGTCAAGGTCAGTCTGCGCAGCCCGTTGATGCTGCCACAAGTCGCTCTGGTTGATCCGGAGTTGACCTATGAGTTGCCGGCGGCAGTGACTGCCAGCACCGGCATGGATGCCCTGTCGCAGGTGCTTGAACCTTATGTATCGATCCGCTCAAACTGGATGACCGACCTGTTTTGCCGAGATGGCATTCCAAGGGCGGCGCGGGCGTTGCGGCGCGCCTTCCGGAATGCAGCCGACCGGGAAGCCCGCCAGGATATGAGTTGGGTCAGTCTGCTGGGCGGGCTGTCGCTGGCGAATTCTGGTTTGGGTGCGGTACACGGATTTGCAGCTCCACTGGGCGGCATGTACCAGGCAGCGCACGGGGCGCTCTGTGCCCGCCTGCTACCAGCGGTGGTGGCGATGAACATCCGCGCCCTCGAACAGCGCCAGTCTGAAAGCCAGGCGCTGCACCGCTACGGCGAGATCAGTCGCTGGCTGACCGGGAACGAGGACGCCACAGTTGCAGAGGGGGTGGAATGGTTGGAGGATTTGTGCGAGGCGCTCAAAATTCCGAGATTGTCGCATTACGGCGTCCGGGTTGAGGACATTCCGGATGTGGTTGAAAAAGCCGCCTCGGCGAGTAGCATGAAAGCCAACCCCCTGCCGTTGACCGTCGAGGAATTATCCGAAATCTTGATGCGGGCGCTTTAGCCCTATTCGTGAAGTGTCGCTCCGCCGTTCAGCATCAATCAACCCACATAGGTCGAGGCGGCAGGCAAGCCGCCAGCCGGTTTTGCCGCCCAGATTGCCTGTAGAATGGCTTCGGCGGTGACTTGAGCTGCGAAAGCGCCGACGATGTTCACATCGGCGTTGCGTTTGTTGGTAGCCATGCAAAACAGGGTATCGCCGTCCAGCAGCGTATGTGACGGTCTCACGGTCATGGCGATGCCATTCTGCGCCATTTTTGCCACCAGATTGGATTCTTCCTTGGTGAGGCGGGCGTTGGTTGCCACAACGCCTATCACCGTGTTGGAGCGGACCGCAAATTGTAAGCTCTTTTTGCCAACGAAAGTGCGCATCATGCTCATGGTATCGGCAAACTTTTCTGAGGCGCCGAACTTGATCGGACCTGATTTGAGTGGTCTTGCACCGGCGATGATCGAATTGGTGGAAGGATCGATCACGTCGCCGAATGCGTTGACAGCCACGATAGCGCCGACCACAACCCCACCACCGATTTCGATGCTGGCATTGCCGATGCCGGATTTCATCGCCTGATCCATGCCAAGGATCTTGCCGACCGTGGCGCCACAACCGGCGCCAACATTTCCCTGCGACGGGGCAGAAGCCGAGGCATTCAGGCATGCCTGATATCCCATGGTGGCGTCGGGGCGGATGTGAGGGTTGCCGATGGCAAGGTCGAACAGGATGGCGCTGGCAACAATGGGCACGCGGGCGACCCCGGTGTTGTAACCGACCCCCTTCTCTTCAAGGAAGCGCATTACCCCCGAAGCGGCTTCCAGTCCGTAAGCGGAGCCACCGGATAGGATAACGGCGTGGACGTGTTCTACCAGATGCATTGGGCGCAGGGCGTCGGTCTCGCGGGTGCCCGGCGCTCCGCCGCGCACATCTACGCCGGCAGTAGCACCTTTCTCGCACAAGATCACCGTGCATCCAGTGAGGGCTTTTTCATCCTGAGCGTGCCCTACGGTGATATTTTCTACGCTTGCGATGGTGTTGGGTAAGGTTGGCATGCTCGCCTCAAGTATCAATGGACAAAGAATAGGGTAAAATCGATGGGAAAGGGATGCTTTTTATGGAGGCTACATGAAGCTGGCAATGGTTGGACTTGGCAGAATGGGTGCGAACATGGCGAGGCGTTTGATCATGGGCGGGCATCAAGTGGTGGGGTACAATCGAACCACTGATGTGACGCACCAACTCGCAAATGAAAGCGGGCTGATCCCCGCCGTAAAGACGACCGATCTCGTCACGCAGCTTGATCCTCCCCGTATCGCCTGGATTATGCTGCCGGATGGCAAAACCACCGAGGATATGTTGTTCCATTTGGCAGATATCTTCGCGCCCGGAGACATTCTCATCGACGGTGGTAACTCCAATTTCAATGATACCATAAGGCGGGCGAAAGAACTCGCCCAAAAAGATGTGCGTTTCATCGACGTGGGCGTGAGCGGCGGAATATGGGGGCTTTCGCGGGGTTATTCGCTGATGGTGGGGGGTGATGCCGAGGACGTGGAAATCCTGCGTCCGATCTTGGCAGCCCTGGCGCCGAGCGCCGAGCAAGGCTGGGGCTGGGTGGGACCCAGCGGCGCCGGACACTTTGTCAAGATGGTGCACAACGGCATCGAATACGGCATGATGGAAGCCTACGCGGAGGGTTTCGAATTGATGAACGCCCACCCTGATCTTGCGCTTGATTTGCGCCAGATTTCCAATATCTGGCAACATGGTTCGGTGGTGCGTTCGTGGCTGCTGGAATTGATTGCGCGTGCATTGGCTGAAGACCCCCGGCTGGAATCGCTGCGCGGCTGGGTGGCAGATTCGGGCGAGGGGCGCTGGACGGTGGTCGAAGCCATCAACAGCGATGTTCCGGCGCCGGTGATCGCCTTATCACTTTTCAGACGCTTCTACAGCCGCCAGCAGGACGGATTTGGAGCGAAATTACTGGCAGCCATGCGCAATCAGTTTGGTGGTCACCCGGTGCAAAAAACGAATGCATAGGATTTGACGCATGGCAGCCCAATCCTCTCAGCCTGAGGCGGTGGCGTTCGTTATTTTCGGCGTCAGTGGTGATCTGACCCGGCGCAAACTGGTGCCGGCGTTATATAAATTGATGGACATGGGGAAATTACCGATGCCGATGTACATCATCGGTTTTGCACGTCGTCCGTGGAGCAACGATGTGCTGCGGGAGAAATTACGCCAGGGTATAGACGATTGCGGGCATTGCAATCCGCTGGACGAGGACGTCGCTGCCACCTTGTTGCAGCGGGTGCATTACGTTCAGAGCACATTCGCCGACCCATCCGGTTATGAGCGTTTAAAAGCACTGATTGCGCAATTGGAGATTCCCAACGTGTTGTATTACCTTGCCACGCCGCCGGATGCTTATTCCGAGATCGTTTGCCAGATCGGGGCACACGATCGGGCGAAGGTCAACCCGGGTTGGACGCGGGTGGTGATTGAGAAACCGTACGGCAATGACCTCGAATCGGCGCTGGCACTCGAAAAGGGTGTTCACGAAGTGTTTGCAGAAGACCAGATCTACCGCATCGATCACTACCTGGGGAAAGAGACGGTGCAGAATATTCTGGTGCTGCGCTTCGCCAACGGCATTTTCGAGCCGCTCTGGAATCGCAGTTACATCGATCATGTTCAAATCACGGTCGCCGAGACCGACGGCGTGGGTAGCCGCGGCGGATACTACGATTCGGCAGGCGTCATCCGGGATATGTTCCAGAATCATTTGTTGCAGTTGCTAACGCTGACGGCAATGGAAGCGCCGGTGGCGTTCAATGCCGACGAGGTGCGTGACGAAAAGGTCAAGGTGCTGCGGGCGCTACGCCCTTTACAGGGACGGCAGGCTCTCGCCAACACTTATCGCGGACAATACGCCGCTGGTGTACAAGATGACGTTCGGTTGCCGGGTTACAAGGAAGAGGTGAACGTATCTGCTACCTCGACCACCGAAACTTTTCTGGCGGCGAGACTGCACGTCGACAACTGGCGCTGGGCGGGGGTGCCGTTCTATCTGCGTTCTGGTAAGCGTTTGCCGACGCGCATCACCGAGATTGCCATTCAATTTAAACAGACGCCGCTCTCCTTGTTCAACTGGCACAACATGGCGGGCGAGGCGCCCAACGTGCTGGTATTGAATCTCCAGCCGGATGAGGGCATCACGTTGACCTTTGGTGCCAAAGGACCGGGTCCCGGTAACCAGATTCTACCGGTGCGGATGGCGTTCGGCTACCGGGAAAGCTTTGGCGTCGAGCCGCCGGAAGCTTATGAACGGCTGTTGCTGGATTGTCTAATGGGAGATGCCACTCTCTTTACCCGCAGCGACGAGGTCAATGCCCAATGGGCATTC
>JBBIKU010000013.1:0-1222 GCA_037445245.1 Anaerolineaceae bacterium | reverse complement strand
GCATGGCAGGGCAATCCGGTTGATAGCCTGCCGACGTACGAGGCGGGAAGCTGGGGCCCGCCGGGCGTAGACGAATTCATCCAACGCGATCACCGACGCTGGCGAACTCCGCTCAAGCCAGGCTTTGCCTAATTCAACGCCAGCCCGCAGTTGGGACAGAAACGCTCTGCCTTCACGAGGACATAACCACAGCGGGTACAGGTGGTGGGTTGAAGACTGCCCAGCGGGGCACCGCAGGTGACGCAGACAGCCTCGCCAACTGGATTGGCGGAGCCGCAGTAGGCGCATTCGAGCCTGCGCAGGCGCTCTGAGAGCTGGTGCCCTGCAGCCAGAGAAGAAGCGGTGCTGTTGATGACTCGCCACACCTCCTCGGTGAGCTGCAGGTTTTCGATGTCCTGCGCCAGATCGTCCAGTCGCGACAGCAGGCGTACCGGGTTGCGAAAGGCAGACAGGGCGGTCACCCCCAGGCTGGCGGCGACGCCAAATAAGGCTTGCTTGCCAACCTTGACCGCTACGCCATCTTCGACCGATTGCAGGGAGATGGTAAGGGCGGTTTTGCCACCTGAACTGGCGCGATCGCTGGTGGCGATCTGAAGCGCCACATTGTCTCCGTTGCCGATCTGGCGCACCTGAAAATTGCCGCGGTGAAAGTTCGCAATCAAGCTGCGTGCAAAATCCTCGGGGGAGAGCTTACCGTAGAAGATGCGTTGCTCCATGCAATCGATTATAATCAAAAGCATCGAAACAGGCTGAAAGTGGAGTGTTAGATGCTTAAGAAGGTGACTCGTCCCGTTTTAGCTTACATGGGACTGTTTTGTGTTCTGGTGCTGGTTTTCGTCGCGCCGGTGATTTCCACAGTTCAGGCACAGATTCCGACCGTGGATATTCCGACCGTGACCAGTTCGCCGGTTGGAATCGTGATGACGGTGCGCCCGGATACCGGGCAGGAGCAAATCAATGTCCGCAGCGGACCGGCAACATTCTATGACAAGGTGGGGGTGATGTTGATCGGTCAACAGGCGCCGGCGCTGGGGCGTTCGACCGGGGGTGAGTGGATCCTGATCGAATATCCCGCTGTGCCGGGCGGCACTGCCTGGGTTTATTCCAATTACGTCAGCCTTTCGCCGGGGAACCTGCCGGTGATCGAGCCGCCGCCGACCCCCACCCCGCTCGCCACTGCAACCATCGACCCGCCCCTGGCGGCGCAGTTTGTGATTCCGCC
>JBBIKU010000012.1:0-25791 GCA_037445245.1 Anaerolineaceae bacterium | reverse complement strand
GTGCGGCTTGAGGACGTTTTTTTTAGAATCGTGCGCACATGCGTATGCGAGATTTGTTCGCAAAAGTCCAGTTCGATCGCTTTATCTGCCAACAGACGCAAACTCCATTCCGCGTGTCCTTCTGGTGGCGTACTACAGGCCAGGGCTGTGATTTTTGCACGCTGTGCCCCATCCATCTTGACGGGCCTGCCGGAGCATGGACGATCATACAATGCTTGTAATCCATTTTCTCGATATGGTTCGGCCAATGTGGACAACGTCCCATTCGTCATCTTGACCGTTTTGGAGACTGCGCTGTAGGTTTGACCGCGATCCAATTCAAGTAAGGCAAGCGCGCGACGATAAATTTTTGCCTTGAGTTCGCCTTTGCTTATCCAGGCTTCGAGATACTCTCGATCTATTGGACTGAGTTGTATGTGTTGTTTGTTCATCTGGCTATTTTCTACCAGATGCTTGCTTTTGTCAAAAACTTACTTTACGATGTACTTATGCCAGATGCATCTGCGCGCCGGCATTCAGCGCTGCTACTGGGAATACCCCAGGGCGGCGCGGCGGTTAGCGGCAGACGCCATCGAGCGACTGGGGGAACAATCCAAATACATGCAGGAGTACATCCGTAAGAACAACTGGGAATACCGCCACGAAAAAATCAGCGAGGCAGAGCGCAAGGCGTGGCTGAAAACGCTGGCATTCTGCACGGGTTTGCCGGCAGAAGCCTTTACCCACAAAATCAAAACTTTCGAAGACTGAGAAAGAAGCGGGCTACCATCCACCTCCGGCGCGATGCTTGGTTCGGCGCTGACATCCGGTAAATCGAGCCGCTCTAGTTCAGCCTGACGAGTCTCCATATCGCGATGGGGTCAAGGTAAGTGTTGAAGCAAGCGGCGGTGATCGAATATTAATCTTTTTTTAAGCTTTCTTTTGTAAAATTATAATATAATTGATATCTAAATATAATAAATTGGGAGGCGCACCTTGAACAAGGCGGACTTTGCTAACAAGGTGGTGATAATTACCGGCGCATCTGGCAACCTGGGGCAGGCAACTGCCAGCGCCCTGGAAACGGCGGGCGCTCATCTGGTGCTGGTTGATCTATCCGCAGAGGGTCTCAACCAGCTATTCCCCCGTCTAGCCGAATCAAAATCGCACTTCCTGGCGGCGCCGGTCGACGTGACCGACGCCGAAGCCATGAAAGCGACGGCGGGCGAGGCGGTAAAGCGTTTCGGCAGAATCGACGCTTTGATCAACACCGTTGGTGGCTACCGCGCCGGCACACCCTTGCATGAAACCCCCGCCGAAACCTGGGAGGTGATGATGAATTTGAACGCCCGTTCGGTATTCGTCGCCTGCCAGGCAGTCATCCCATGGATGCTGGAACAGGGCAGTGGGAAGATTGTCAACATAGCAGCGCGGGCGGGGGTGAGCGGCGGCGCCAACATGGCGGCTTATTCCGCATCCAAAAGTGCCGTGATCCGTCTGACCGAAAGCATGGCGGCTGAATTGCGCCACGACGGCATCAACGTCAACTGCATCCTGCCCGGAACAATCGACACCCCACAAAACCGCCAGGCGATGCCTTCCGCCGATCACAGCCGCTGGGTCGCACCCGAAGCAATCGCTGAGGTGATCCTATTCCTGGTATCGCCGTCTGCCAGTGCCATCCATGGCGCGGCAATTCCGGTTTACGGGCGCAGCTAGCGATAGAGGAAGTGGGAAGCCTCCCTTTATGGACACAGAAAGGTAGCTTATGGAGACCAAAACGAGTTCTGCCGGTCCTGAAGCAAACCAACCGGCTTCCGGTTTACAAAAAGCGCGCTGGCTGGTCATCGCCGCTATTTTGAGCGTGGCGGCGCTGCTCTACGGGGTTGACCGGTTGTTCCCCGGCAATCAGCCGCCCGCATTACCCCCGGAACGATTGACCGAATACCCGATGCTGGGCAGTCCCGATGCGCCCATCCGCATCGTGGAGTATTCCGATTTCGCCTGCATCTCCTGCCGTATGTGGCACCAGGCGGGTGTGCGCGATCGCCTTCTCGAACGTTACGGTGACCAAATCGTCTTCATCTGGCGCGACTTCGCCGCTACTTCCGCCCGTTCACCGAAGGCGGCGGAGGCGGGTCAATGCGCCCACGATCAGGGCAGTTTTTGGGCATACCACGACTATCTGTTTGAAAATGTACACCGCCTGTATAGCGAGGATCTAAAGCAAGCTGCCCGCCAAATCGGGCTGGATGGTGAAGAATTCGACCGCTGCCTTGATTCCGGAAAATACCAACCGATGGTGCAGGCGGGCGTGGCAGAAGCCCGCGCCCTGGGTTTCCGCGGCACGCCTACCTTCGATGTCAACGGCGAGATCATCGTCGGTCCTCCGCCGTTGCATTACTTGATTGAATTGATCGACCCAATACTGGCAATGCAATAGGAGGTGTCTGTGTCTATGATCAAAAAATATGAAGTCACAACCACTTTGAAAGACCAATTTCAGGTAGAAGCCAAGGCCCGCAACTTCAAGCTGGTGCTCGACCAGCCCGCCGACACCGGCGGAAGCGACAGCGGCGCCAACCCGATGGAATACCTGTTGATCGCGCTGGCAACCTGCATCTTGCATATGGGCAGGATTATTTCGATGCAGCAAAAGATCAATCTGCGCGGCATGAGCGTCCGCATTCAGGGCGAACTGGACGCCGAGGTACTGATGGGTATGAACCAAGAGAAGCGGGCAGGGTTCTCAAAGCTCAAAGCGGTTGTGACGCTCGATGCCGACCTCTCGCAGCAGGAAAAGATCGCATTTCTGGATGAAATCCATCACCGTTGCCCGATCACGGATACCATCCAGAATCAGACGACGCTGACCTACGAATTGGCGTAACGGCTTCTATCTTTGAGAGGGCACGGAGGTCATTTTCAAGCCAGGTGGGGGCGGCGACGATCGATCCACGCCTGACGCAGCAAACCGTAGAGCAGCTCGTCGTGGAATTTGCCGTCCTTGAACACCGCCTGGCGCAGGGCGCCTTCGCGCCGGAAGCCGAGCTTTTCGAACAGCCGGATTGAGCGCAGGTTGAAGTCATAAATCTCCGCCCCGATGCGGTTCATGTTCAATTCCTGGAAGCAATAGTCGATCACGGCTTGCAGCGCCTCACCGGCATAACCTCTGCCCCACTGGCTGCGGTCGCCGATGGTCACGCCAATTTTGCAGCGGCGGTTATAGCGATCAATCAGGGCGATCATGCCATAGCCAATGAAATCATCCTCAGCCCGGGTGTGGATGGCAAAATAGATCATCGCGCCGCCGGGCTCTGCCTGGCTGGCGATGCACTCGAGGTAGGCGCGGGTATCTTCAAGCGTCTCCGGCGGGGCGCCGGGCGGACAGTCGTCGTTGAGGTATAAAAGCTCGGGGTCGTTTTCCCAGGCGTGGAATTTTGCGAGATTGGTGAGGCTGTGCGCTTTGAGCGACAGGCGTTCGGTATCGAGATGGAACATGAGCGGTTACTCGCCGCAGGGTGAGCGGCTGCGGCTTAACGCCAGCAGCGCCTCGGCGAAACGTTCAATTTCGCCCAGGGTGTTGTAGTGTACCGCTCCGACCCGAACCAGCCCGCCGCGCGACTCCAACCCCAGGCGTTCGGTGACCGCCAGGGCGTAGAAATTGCCATCCCAGAGATAGATATCCTGCTCGCCCATGCGTTCTGCCACCTGACGCGGCGTCCAGCCTGCCAGGGTAAAGCTGAAGGTCGGGACGCGCTGCTGCTGACAATCCTGGTCAGAGATGCCGTAAAGACGTACACTGGGGGTTTGCTGCAGGGCTTTGAGCAACGCCAAGTTGAGCTGCAACTCGTAGGATTGGATGGCATTCATCGCCTGTTTGAAAACCAGCCGACGCCCCTGGTAAGTGGCTTCCAGGCGTGGTCGGAATTCCTGCCCGTATTGTTCGCCCAGCCAGTGCAGGTATTCCAGCGTACCGAGCAGCCCGGATATGGACTCGAAGGGAGCGGTGCCGGTTTCGAATTTCCCAGGCGGCTGCACCGGGGCGGGACGGATGCGATAAGCGGGTAGTTCATCCAGCAATGGATAGCGTCCGTAGAGGATGCCCAGGTGCGGTCCGAAGAATTTGTACGCCGAGCACGCCAGGAAGTCACAATCCAGTTGTTGAACGTCAATGGCGCCGTGGGGAGCATATTGCACCGCATCTACGTACACCAGCGCACCGGCATCGTGCGCCTGACGGATGATTGCGGACAGAGGGTTGATCGTCCCCAGCGCGTTCGAGGCGTAACCGACCGCCACCAATCGCGGCTTTTCAGCCAGCGCTTTTTGAAGATCGTTGAGATCGAGTGTTCCCAGTTCAGGATCGAAATCGACCCAGCGCACGCGGCAGCCGCGGTCCTCGGCAACCTGCAGCCAGGGTGAGATGTTTGCGTCATGATCCAGGCGGGTGACCACCAGCGTGTCGTCAGGGCGAAAGGTGCGGGCGAGCGCCCGGCTGACGATATAGGTCAGGGTGGTCATGTTGACGCCGAAGACGATCTCTTCGGGTCGACGGGCGTTGAGAAAATCCGCCATGGCGGCACGGGCTGCGTCCACCACGGCGTCCGATTGGCGGCTGGTGGGGTAAGCCCCGCCGTGATTGGCATTGTTCTCGACCAGATAGCGGTGAATGCGATCCAGGCTGGGCTGGGCAATTTGAGAACCGCCCGGATTGTCAAGAAAGACGGCCGGACGGTTTAAGGCGGGGAACTGACCGCGGATACTTTTCAGATCGAGCGTCATTAAGTGTCGAAATCTTCGTCTTCGTCGTCGAAATCGAATTCCAGTTCCGTTTCCACCGGTTGGCGGCGGAGCCACAACTGAAGCACCTGCCCATCGCTGGTTTCGAGTGAACGGGCGGCGACGATGGGCACGCGCTCCTCAAGCCCCATATCATCGCGGTAGTGCAGATAGATGACTTCGTGGCTGTTCCAGGCGCGGTAACAACGTTCCACCAGCGCCGGACCGTTGAAGGTGCGCAGGCGGGTCAAAGCCATTACATACAGCGCCGGGCCTTCGTTCAAACCCAGCGCCCAACCGTCGTCAATGTCCTCAAAGATGGGGGGGGGACCCTCAATGATGGTGATTTTATTCTCCATTTTCAATACTCCAATCGCCAAAATCATACCACAGAATTAAACAACTACCGTCAAGCCGACAGGCGCTTCCACGCCTCTCGCCGTGTCATTGATTTGGGCGGCTGCGCCCAACCGGCGAGACAAGCAGCACAAAGAAACGCGGTAAAATTAAAATATGGATGAAAAAAGCCTGCAATCCGCTTTGGCGCATCTGCCGCTGGCGGGCTTTCGTTTCTTCAACGAAACCGGGTCGACCAATGAACAAGCCCTGCGCTGGGCAGAGAGGGGCGCCGCTGACGGATCGTTGGTGATCGCCGACAGCCAGACTGCAGGGCGTGGCAGGCTCAACCGCCGCTGGGAGACTCATCCCGGCGCTGCCTTGGCATTCAGCCTGGTGATGCGCCTAACCGCTGAAGAGACGCGGCGAAGCGCCCTTTGTTCTCCGCTGGGCGCGCTGGGGGTCGCCGCTGCCCTCAGTGACGACTACCAGCTTGCCGCGCAGGTCAAATGGCCCAACGATGTGCTGCTCAACCGCCGCAAAGTGAGTGGCATTTTAGCGGAGGCTTGCTGGCAAGGCGGCGCGCTGCAAGGGATCGTGCTGGGCGTTGGCATAAATGTTGCACCTGAATCGCTGCCGCCTGAAGAGCACCTGCTCTTCCCGGCAACCTGCGTCGAGCAGGCGCTGGGAAAGCCGGTGGCGCGCAGCGAGCTGCTGCGCGCTGTGCTGGAAAAAATTTTCGCCTGGCGGGCGCGTCTTTCCAGCCCGGCTTTCATTGCGGACTGGGAAGAACGGCTGGCGTTCAAGGGTGAGTGGGTTGAAATCCAACAACCAAACCAGCCAGCGGTGACAGGCAAGCTGCTAGGAATAAGCGACGAGGGCAACCTGCGCCTGCAAACCGCAGCGAATGAAACGGTTACAATTGTGGCGGGTGACCTGCGCCTGCGACCGGTGGCAGTTGAACAGCGATACACCCCGGGAGGTTGATAATGTTAGACGATCTGCGCAATTCAGCCACACGTACCCACAAAGTGGGTACACGCTCATACGGAGAAGAGGAAGAGGCGCTCTCCACGCGGTCGGCGCGCAAGGGCTACACCTACGAAAGCGAGCGCCAGCCTTTCCTAGGAATGACGGCTCCCCAGCGCTTCGTGATTGTGCTCATGTTGTTCCTGATGACCTGTGTGCTAGGTTCTTTCTGCCTGATCCTGACCGAGCGGATCGTCCCACCCTTATTCTAATACCGCCACAATCGGCGGTAGGGGGTGAATCAACCGGCGCGATTGCCCGCAGGTCATTTCTCCACAAAAAACAATCTTGCTTATTACTTGAAGGTTTTGCGGCCGGGACGGGCTGGCTTCCTTTCGCCTGCACCCACGCGCCCCCTCTGTGGCTGCACGAAGTGGGTGTCTGCGCCGCCGGCGCTGCGATAGGCGGGCACATTCAACCAGTAGATGGTACACAGACGACGGTCAAGCATGCGGCTGGTGATGCGCTGGTCCATCTGCTCCAGCGTATCGGAGGAAGTGATCACCGTCGGAAGCTCAGCGGCGTAGCGGTAATTGAAAATTTGGTACAACTTTTCGCGCGCCCAAGGGGTGGCGCTCTGGGTGCCCAGATCGTCGAGGATCAACAGCGGGCAGGTGCGCACCTGCTCGAACAAACGGTCATACGAGACCGATGACTGCGGGCTGAAGGTCGCCCGCAAATGATCCAGCAGATCTGGCACGACCACAAAAATGGGCGCTTCGCCCAAGCCGTGCCGGTAATTGCCGATCGCCGCCGCCAGATGCGTCTTGCCGGTACCATAGCTACCCATGAATAGCAGCCAGCCGCGCGGTTTTTCGGCAAACTGGTGAGCGGCGTGGAAAGCTTTTTCCAGGCTGGACTGCTGATCGGGAGGGAGCTTCTCGCTTTCGCGCAGGCTAAAATCACCGAAGGTGCGGCTGCTGTGATGGTGCAGGGTCGAGAGCAGGGGGTGGCTGGTATCGTTGTCGGGGTAACGGTGGTCAGAAGCGGTGATGTGAATTTTGTTCACCAGCTCAGGGTCATGCAACCGCGAGCGGATGCGCCCCTCGATATCGCTGAGTTGTAAGTTGGTGGTGATCACCGTCGGCAGACGGTTGATATAGCGGTGGTTGATGATCTGATAAAGCTTCTCCTGCGCCCAGGGGGTGGCATTCTGAGTGCCCAAGTCGTCCAGGATCAGCAGGCGGATGTTACGGATTTCTTCGAAGCGCGAGTCGAATGACTCATCGACGGCACCGTAGGACGAACGCAGCCAGTCGAGCAGATCGGGGACGGTCAGGAACAGGGTTGGCACGCCCTGTTCGACCACTTGGTTGGCAATAGCGGCGGCGAGGTGGGTTTTTCCACAGCCGTAGCCGCCCATCAACAGCAACCAGCCGTTCAGATTTTGCGAAAATTGCTGGGCGTGGCTGTGCGCCAGATAAAGCGTCTCCGCCTGCTTTTCACCCAGGTTGATCAATCCCTTGGTGTTAAATGAATCAAAAGTCATGTGCTTGAGGGCGTCCAGGTTGCTCAGACGGTAGAGGCGGCGGCGGGCGGCGTTGGAGAGGGCTTGCCGCTGGCAGACGCAAACCTGAAGCTGTCCAAATTCGGGATGATCGATTGGCAAGTCCTGTCGGATGAAGCCAGTACCACCGCATAGCGGACACTGAGCAACGTTGGAAGGATCGCCAGCCGCTTCAGTGCTGGATGAACTCACCGAATTCTCCCTGGTCGTAGCGCGGTTGACCCTTTTCAGAATTTCGTCTATCGGTTCCATCACGTCCTTTGACCTTCCAGGATTGGAGGATCTTTTCGATATAGCGCCAACTGCGGGCGTTGTTTTGGGCGGCAATGCGCATGGCTTCTTCGATCCACGCCGCCGGAAAGGTTTGCTCGGCTTCCCGCAGGGCATCGGCGATCATCGGCGTCAGCAAACCGATGTTCTCTTCGTAAAGGCGGTAGATGTTGGGCTTTTCATCTTCCAGCTTCAGCGAAAGCCGGGCGACACCATCCGCCGACCACTCGCCGTTTTTCCATGCGCGGTAGGCGGCGCGCCCGCGCGGTGTGTTAAGCAGGAACAGCGCCGCATCGATGCCGGCTTTCGGCGGGCGGGCTTCGAGCAGGCTGGCACGACGCACCGCCCGCTCCAAGCCGTCGACCAGGGCAGCCTGCGCCTCCTGCTCATCGGCGCCCAATCCCGCCATCAGGCGTCGGTCGGTGACGAAATCCTCAAAGCGGATAAAGCGCAGGTTGCCCTCCTGCTTTTCAATGTGCCACAGGGCGTAGAGGGTCACCTTCATCTCCGCTAGCTGATCGATCGCCGGCAACAGTTCGGTGAAAAAGGCTTCAGGGACGGCAGTCAGACGCATCTTACCCGCCGGAAAACCAGAAAATGCAGACATGGTATGGGTTTCTCTTTCCATGGCTTCTTGTCACCCGTCTTTGCGCTGGGGAGGGGGGGCGGCATTCTCAAAACGGGCGATAGCGCTGCGAAAGATCAGTTCAATCCCCCCATGGGTCGGACCGTTGCGGTGCTTGGCAACAATAATCTCAGCGATATTGGCGCGGGGATTGTCTTTTTCCAGTGCGTCCGGGCGATGAATGAACATGACCACGTCCGAATCTTGCTCCAGGCTGCCCGACTCGCGCAGATCGGAGAGAATCGGGCGTTTGTCGGTGCGCTGCTCAACGGCGCGTGAAAGCTGCGCCGCCGCCAGAACCGGCACATTCAGCTCGCGCGCCAACACCTTCAGATTGCGGGAGATATAAGAAACTTCCTGAACGCGATTGTCGGTGCGATAATCACTGGTCATTAATTGCAGGTAGTCCACGATCACCAGATCGAGATGATGTTCCAGGTGCATGCGACGGCACTTGGTGCGCAGTTGCAGCGGGGTGATGGCAGGGGTGTCATCGAGAAAGATGCGGGTGTCGGCGAGCACTTCGATTGCCTGGGTAAAAAGGGGCCATTCGCTTTCGCCAAGGTTGCCGCTGCGCAGACGCTGGGTATCGATGCGTGTCTCCTGGGCGATCAACCGTTGCACCAGTTGCTCGTTCGACATTTCGAGCGAAAAGATGGCGACGTGCTTCTTGTGCTTCTGGGCAGCGTTCTTGGCAACCGAGAGCAAAAAGCCAGTTTTACCGGTGGTGGGGCGTCCGGCAATGATCAGCAGGTCAGAGCGCTGCATACCGCCCAGGAGACGGTCGAGGTCGATCAAGCCGGTGGGGACGCCGTAGATTTCGTCGCTGCGGCTTGCCAACAGGTTGACCCGATCGTACACATCGCTCAACACTTGCTGGATGGGTTGCAAATCATGGCGGATGCGTTGTTCGCTGATGTTGAAGATCGATTTTTCGGCTTCATCCAAGATGGTGTCGACCGCTTGTTGCTGGTCGCACGCCAGTTTTGCCAGTTCGTTCGCCGAAGCCAGCATACGCCGGCGGATGGAGTGTTCCTCCACAATGCGCCCATAAGCCTCGGCGTGCAGCGAGGTGGGGGTCTGGTTGATCAACGACATCACGTAAGCTGAGCCGCCAATTTCGTTCAGCCGCCCCTGCTGTTCGAGTTGCTTGCACACCGTCAGGAAGTCGATGGGGGTGCGGCTTTCGTGCAAACGATTGAAGGCTTCGAAGATCCAGCGATTGCGAACGATGTAAAAGTCTTCCGGCTGGAGGAACTGCGCCACGTCGTAATACGTCTGCGCGGAGATAAGCACGGAGCCCAACACCGCTTCTTCCGCCTGGCGGTTATGGGGCGGCGCCTGTACATCTGAAGTAACCACGGTATCACTGGAGGACAAATCGGTCATGAATTCAGCACCTGTGATCGGATGTTTCCTTGTGGGCTAGCAGCGGGTGAAAAATGACCGGGGCTTTACGGAGCGCCCCGGTGTCTGATGGGTTCAATTCGGGTCTTTGTCTTGGTCCGCTTCGTCTTCGCTTTGGTCCTGGTTCTCATCGGGTTGATCGCCCGGCTTATCTCCTTCCAGCTTTTTGAGGAAGTCTTCAAACACCGATAGCCGCTCTTCGCCATCATCAACCAGTTTTCCGCGGGAAGGGATTTCGTCAGCGGAAGCGGCAGCGTCGCTTTCCAGATCCTGCTCGGGGACGACCCCGGCAGCATCCAGCACTTCGCGAGCGATGAGGATCGGTACGTGGGCGCGCACCGACAAAGCCAGGGCATCAGATGGTCGACAATCGACGTTGATCACTTCGCCGTTGCTGATTTGTATCACCAGATTGCCGTAGAACACATCTTCGCGCAAGGTGACTACCTCGACCCGCAGCAGGCGGGCATTGAGCGACTGAAGGATATTCTTGATCAAATCATGAGTTTGCGGTCGAGCGACTTCGATCTCTTGTAGGGCGATCGTGATCGCTTCGGCTTCATAGGGTCCGATCCAGATCGGCAGATAGCGTTCGACGTTGGCTTCGCGCAGAACAACAATCCGCTGTTGGTTGGTCAGGCTGACACGCACACTATCGATGACGACTTCAACCATCTTGGACATACACTACCTCCATTGGCGGGCGCGCTGCCGCACCCCAACCCAGTCTGATTCTATCATGGCGCCTGTCTGCATGCAACTTGGTTGACGGCGGGAATTCTTATGCTGAAATTAAAAAGTTTGGAGTATAATGGCGCTGTTCGTAGTCGATATAATTGAGACGCCGACCCTTGCCTGGCTTCGTCTCCTCAATTCAGGGGGTGTCTACAAGAAATTTACAACCGATGGGTTGTCTTCAACAATCCCTGTTCTGGCGTGGCATCCCGGGAAAAACCATTTCGGGAACAAGCTGGCGATTGAAAACGACGTTGTGCAATCAAGGGCATTACTTTGACGAGAGGCGGACGATCACCGGTGGTTGCGGAAAAGCCGAAGATTCTGCTCATAGAAGGAAAACGGGCTGAATACCCCTCTTTTTTTTCGGGATTGGTCAAGAAGGGCTTTTCGGTCGAGAGTGTCCCCAATGGCAGCACGGCACTGTCGCGCTTGCAGGACTGCCACCCCGACTTGGTATTAATTGATGCAGCTTCGATGCGCACCAGCGGCAAGCGTATCTGTCAATCGATACAAAACAGCATCCCGCACATCCCCATTGTGGTGGTGATCGACGAAACAAGCATTAATACCGATTCTCTGCAAGCGCACGTCATCTTAAAACAGCCGTTCACGCTGCAAAAATTGTTGAACCGCATCCGTCCCTTACTGCCCTCGGACGATAAAAAATTGCTGCGGGTCGGTCCGCTGGTGATGGACCTCGAACAGCGCTGGGTGCGCTATGGTGAACGCCAGGAGCGCCTGACCCCCCGCTTGGTAACGCTGCTCAAGATCTTGATGCACCATCAGGGCGAAGTAATCGACCGCAAAGACCTCTTCCGCCAGGTGTGGGAAACCAACTACACCGGCGACACGCGCACACTGGATGTGCACATCAGTTGGCTGCGGCAGGCAATCGAGCATGACGCCGGCAAGCCGCGTTTCATCAAGACCGTGCGCGGGGTGGGTTACCGCCTGGATATCGATGCCGAGGATACCCAACCCCTGCCGCGCAAGCGTTCCAAACATGCCTGAATGGAGAGGGGCACCAATAGGTTTGCCCACCCATGGCGTTCGCTTGACAGCAGCTTACGGGCGGGTATAATCACAATGCTTCACCCGGGATCAAATAACCGATGACGTCCTGCAGAGAGCCGGTGGGTGGTGTAAACCAGTGGGCTGATCGGCAAAATCAACCCCGGTCTCCTTCAGGGAGGGCTTCCCCCGCAGGGGCGGGTGTTCCCCGTCGCAAGAGGGACGGCGGCATCCGTTATCGCTGCAACGAGGCTGCCGGTTGGAAAAAGTCTCCAGCCGGGGCGAACGCAGTGGGCACACGTACCCACGCAGTGGGCACACGTACCCACGCAGTGGGCACACGAACGACCCCTTCGTCCTGCACCGGAGAAGGGGTTTTTAATATCGTTTTGGGAATGAGGTCGCTATGTTGGATATCAACCTGTTTCGCGAAGAGCCCGAACGAGTGCGCCAGGCGCTGCTTGCCCGCCATATGACCACCGAGGCGGTGGACGATGTGCTGGCACGCGACAGCCGCCGCCGCGCCCTTCTCACCGAAGTCGAAAGCCTGAAAGCCCAGCGCAACGCGGTTTCGAAAGAAATCGGGCGCATGAAAGATGCCAGCCAACGCCAGCAGAAAATCGAAGCCATGCGGCAGGTGGGCGAACGCATCGCCGAACTGGATGAACAGGTGCGCCAGGTAGAAACCGAGCTGCGTCACGTGCTGGCGGGCATCCCCAACCTGCCCCACCCGGCAACACCCCCCGGCAAAGACGAGAGCGAAAACGTGATCGTCAAGATCTCCGGCGATCTGCCGCAGATCGATTTCGAGCCGCTGCCGCACTGGGAGCTGGGCACACGCCTGGGGATCATCGACTTTGAGCGCGGGGTCAAGGTCAGCGGTTCACGCTTCTACGTGCTGAGCGGGGCAGGGGCGCGCCTGCAGCGGGCGCTGATCGCCTGGATGCTCGATCTGCACATCCGCCAGGGCTATTTCGAACACTACCCCCCTTTCGTGGTGCGCCAGGAAACGCTGTTCGCTTCGGGGCAGTTGCCCAAATTCGCCGACAATCTTTACCGCGACCACGAGGATGACCTCTGGATGGTGCCCACCGCCGAAGTGCCGCTCACCGGTCTGCACATGGACGAAATCCTCGCTGAGGAGCGTCTGCCGTTGCGCTACACCGCCTACACCCCTTGTTTTCGCCGCGAAAAGATGAGCGCCGGCAAGGATGTACGCGGCATCAAGCGCGGTCACCAGTTCGATAAAGTCGAGATGTACATTTACAGCACACCCGAAAATTCGGACGCCGAGCTGGAAAAGATGCTGGCGGATGCCGAGCAGACCTGCGCCGAACTGGGGTTGACCTACCGTGTGATGCAACTGTGCAGCGGCGACCTGGGCTTCAACGCCCAGATCACCTACGACATCGAGGTCTGGGCGCCGGGCTGCGGCGAGTGGCTGGAGGTTTCATCGATCTCGAACGTGGGTGACTTTCAGGCGCGCCGCGCCAGTATCCGCTACCGCACTCTGGAAAGCAAGCAGAACCGGCTGGTGCACACCCTCAACGGGTCGGGGTTGGGGTTGCCGCGCACCCTGATCGCTGTGCTGGAAAATTACCAGCAGCCGGACAGTTCAGTGCAGGTGCCGGAGGTGTTGCGACCGTGGATGGGCGGCGTCGATGTGATCCGCCCGCCAGGATGAGGGGCTGACAATGCAAGAAATCGGTGACATGACGCTCAAGATCGTTGTTCTGGCGGTGATGCTGTTCGGGTTGCTGAGCCTGTTCATCCCGGTCATGCCGGGGCTGGCGGTGATCTGGCTGGCGGCGCTGTTGTACGGGTTAATCACCGGATTCGACCTGGTCAGCGGGGCGTTGTTCGCCGTGATCACCCTGCTGGCGATTGCCGGGTCGCTGGCAGACAACGTGCTAATGGGAACGGGCGCCCGCAAGGTGGGGGCGAGCTGGCTTTCGATCTCTCTGGCGCTGGTGGGCGGCTTGCTGGCGGCGGTGTTCTGGACGCCGCTGGGCGGGCTGCTGGTTGCCCTGGGGGTGCTATTCCTGGTGGAATACATCCGCCGGGGAGACTGGCGTTCAGCTCTGGACGCCACCCGCAACATGGCGCTGGGCTGCGGCTGGGCAATGGCGATCCGCATTCTGGTCGGCTTCGTCATCATCGGCATATGGCTGTTCTGGGCGTTCGTCTTGTGACCGCCCCGCAACGGCTGCTGCACGGTTTACAGATCAGAGCGACCCCCGGCGCTGCCGTCGAATCCACCGATCAAAAAAAGGGCTGGCGCATGAGCTTGCCGCCAGGGGCGGCGGGACGCTACCGCTGGGCGCAACTCGATGATTACCTGCATCTCCGCCGCCGCGATTTCGCCTGGCAGCCGCCTTTTCGCCTGGCGTTGCGCACCCGCGTCTCGGCGGCGAACCTGCCCGGCACCTGGGGCTTCGGCTTCTGGAACGACCCTTTCAACTTGAGCCTGGGTCTGGGCGGGACGGCGCGGCGGCTGCCGGCGCTGCCCAATTGCGCCTGGTTCTTCCACGCTTCGCCCCCCAATTACCTCTCGCTGCGCGACGACCTGCCCGCCGACGGGTTCCTGGCGGCGACCTTCGCCTCCCCCTGCATCCCCTCCCTGCTGCTGGCGCCGGCGCTGGCGGCGGCGCCTCTGCTGGCGTGGCGAGTCAGCTCACGCTGGATACGCCGCCAGGCGCGGCGGCTGGTACGCCAGGACGCCGCCCTTGTTAAGTGCGATCCGACTGGCTGGCATCACTACACCCTGACCTGTTTGCCGGAACGGGTGTGCTTCGAAGTGGACGACGAGCTATGCTTCGAAACCACGTTCACCCCGCGCGGCCGGCTGGGGCTGGTGATCTGGATCGACAACCAGTACGCCGCCTACCCGCCCGACGGCGGGCTGCGCTTCGGCACGCTCGACGCCCCGCAGGCGGCGTGGCTGGAAGTGAGCGATCTGGAAATCACCCCGACGGCGTGAGACGCGCCGGGCAACCATAGCGCCCCGCAAGATATATAATAGAATAACCCATACTTCGCCGACAAGGAAATCGAGAACCACGACGATGAGCGCATGAAACATCGCATCTACTACGGAGACAACCTGCCCATATTAGAGGCGCTGCCTGAAGCCAGCGTCGATCTGATCTACATCGACCCGCCCTTCAACACCGGCAAAACCCAGGCGCGCACGCAGATCAAAACGGTCAATTCTAGCCAGGGCGACCGGGTGGGCTTTCAGGGCAGGCGCTACCAAACGATTAAGCTGGGCAGCCGCGGCTACGGCGATCTCTTCGACGACTACCTGGCATTTTTGGAGCCGCGCCTGGAACAAAGCCGCCGCCTCCTGAAGCCGCACGGCAGCCTGTATTTTCACATCGATTACCGCGAGGTGCATTACTGCAAGGTGCTGCTGGACGCCATCTACGGCAGGGAGTGCTTTTTGAACGAGATCATCTGGGCGTACGATTATGGCGGGCGCACCCGGCGCAAATGGCCGCCCAAGCACGACAACATCCTCTGGTACGCCCGAGACCCGCAAAATTACGTCTTCAATCTCGACGCCATCGACCGCATCCCCTACATGGCGCCGGGGCTGGTTGGTCCCGAGAAGAGCGCCCGCGGCAAGCTGCCCACCGATACCTGGTGGCACACCATCGTCACCACCAGCGGCAAAGAAAAGACCGGTTACCCCACCCAGAAACCGGTGGGTATTTTGCGCCGCATTGTCACTGCCTCTTCCAATCCGGGCGACGTGGTGCTGGATTTCTTCGCTGGCAGCGGCAGCATCGGCGCCGCCTGCCTGGAATTGGGGCGGCAATTCATCCTGATCGACAACAACCCCCAGGCACTGGAGGTGATGGCGAAACGCTTTCGGGATATTGAGAACATCGAATGGGTTGGCTGCGACCCCGGGTAGAATAGGCGCTCGCACCACCACCCAACTACTTTACGTCGCTCAAGGATTTTCCCAGTAGGCGATCTCGTCGATGTAGATGGTGAAATCCTTGGTTTCTTTTGCGCCGACGAAGACGCCAAAGCGTCCCTTGTGCCCACTTTGTGGGTACTTGTCGGTGAAAACGTCGTCGTGCACCTCTTTGAGCAGCACCCCGTTGGCGTACAGCGCCAGCCGCTTGCCGGTGACCATGATTCCCATGCGGTTATCGACGCCGGCGCCGCTGCGGATGGCGGAGTCGCCGGTGAGCCGCACCAGCCAGGCCATCTGCTTGCCGTCCCAGCGGCGCAGCGAGTAGCGCCCGTCGCAGGTGAAGGCGTAGAGGTAGCCGCGGTGCGGGTCGAGCCGGTCGGCGGAGATGCGCACGAACAAGCCGTACTGGTCACCGCCGCTGCATTCACTCGCCTTGACCGTCATTTCGAGGTAGTAATCTTCGACCTGGCGCCAGGTGATGCGCCAGCCGTCGACGGCGCTCAAACCGGTCAGAACCATCTGCCCGTCTTTAACACTGGCGTCGGTGAAATCATCCCGGCTTAAAACCCAGTTGCGCCCGTGGCTGAAATCGTCGCGCCAGGTGGGGTTGCCCAGCGTCGTGCGCGGGTCGCCGGCGGGGGGCGTGATGGTCGCCGCCGGGGTGGGCGTCAGGGTGGGAACGGGCGTTGGACTGGCTTCAACAGTGGAGGTCGGCTCGGCTGTGACGGTAGTGGTCGGCGTAGGGGTGTCTGCGATCTCCGGCGTGATCACGGTCGGGGTCGGCTCTTGCAGCGGCGCCTCGGTCAGGATTTCCGCCACGCGGGTGGCAATGATGTTGTCGGCGGGCAGAGTGGGTGCAGCGAAGGGGGTGCAGGCGAGCGACACGAGCAGCAACACAGTCAAAGGCACAAACACACCTTTCATCTCTTCATCACATCCTTTCATGCATCTCTTGCGCCCTCAGGGAAAGGGCGCGTGTTACCCGGCGGGGCGTACCCCGTCATGGTTAAGACGCCGGAAGGCATGAAAATGTTCCCGGCGCGCCCGGCGGAAGAATCGAAATCGCCCTGGCAGTGGGCAGAGCCCGGCAAGGGCGGTGCTGTTCGGTTACGGTTGTTGGAAGCGGTGAATGATGCGGCGCCGCTTTACGCCGCGCTGATGCCGTACAGCTTGCGGTGCATCACGCTCAGGGCGCGCACCTGTTCCGCGGCATGATACGAGGAGCGCACCAGTGGTCCGCTCTCCACCCATGAGAAACCGATCTCCAGCCCGAATTGCTTTAACTCGTTGAATTCCTCCAGGGTGTAGTAGCGCTCGATCGGCAGGTGTTTGCGGCTGGGCTGCAGATATTGCCCGATGGTAAGGATATTGACATCCCACGCACGCAGATCGCGCAGGGTTTGCTTGATTTCCTCCATCGTCTCACCCAAGCCGACCATGATGCCCGACTTGGTGAGCACCTCAGGATCGAGCTTCTTGGCGTTGCTCAGCGTCTTCTGTGACCACTCGTAGCGGTCCTGCGGCTGCACCGCTTTGAACAGGCGCGGCACGGTCTCGACGTTGTGGTTGAGAATCTCGGGGCGGGCATCCATGACGATCTGCAGTGCCTCGATGCTGCCCTTGAAATCGGGGATAAGCACTTCAATTGAGCAACCGGGGTGAATCTCGCGGATGCGGCGGATGACCATGGCAAAGATGGGCGCGCCGCCGTCCTTCCGGTCGTCGCGGTTGACGCTGGTGATGACGGCGTGACGCAGTCCCATCGCTTTGACCGCCTGGGCAACGCGCTCGGGTTCCTGAAAATCCAGGGGAGTGGGTCTGCCGTGCTTAATATCGCAAAAGCCGCAGGTGCGGGTGCACACGTCACCCATCATCAAGAAAGTGGCAGTGCCCGAACCCCAGCACTCGCCCATGTTGGGGCAGGCGGCTTCTTCGCACACGGTGTGCAGCGTCTTTTGACGCATGAGGGACTGCAGTTGCTCGAAGGTCTCGCCAGAGGGGGCACGCACCCGGATCCATTCCGGGCGGCGCTTCGGCGAGGTGTCGATCTTATCGGGATTTACCCGCTCTCGGGTCGGATTTGTCGGCACACGACCTCCTGCGGTCATTATACTTGGATTGCCAGCCTTTGGGAAGCGACCCGCCTTCTACCGCGCCCAATGCGTGATATACTGCAACCAAGCTCGCCAATGATCCTACGTCTATCTCCACGCCTATGTTGTATCTGGTAGCCACCCCCATCGGCAACCTCGGCGACATCACACTGCGCGCCCTGGATACGCTGCGTCAGGTTGATTGCGTCGTCAGCGAAGATACCCGCAAGACCGGCGTGCTGCTCAGCTCGATGCAGCCGCTCGACGTCGGCCGGCGTGCTGCTCAAACATTTCGAGATTGCCAAACCGCAGATTTCCTTTCACGAACACAATGAGGAACGTGTCTCCCGCCGCGTGCTGGCACTACTCGAAGCCGGTCAATCGATAGCGCTGGTGACCAACGCCGGCACTCCGGCAATCTCGGACCCGGGCTTCACACTGGTGCGCCTCGCCCTGGATGCCAACATCCCGGTGACGACGATCCCGGGAGCCACCGCCCTGATCAGCGCCCTGGTGTCATCGGGGTTGCCGGTGCACAGTTTCACCTTTCGCGGTTTTCCGCCGCGCAAATCCGCCGCCCGGCGGCGTTTTCTGGCGGTTGACCGCGACAGCCCGCACACGCTGATCTATTACGAGAGTCCTTACCGCCTGCAGGCTTTTCTAGCCGACGCCGTGGCGGTTTTCGGCGATCGCCGCGCAGCGGTCGCCAACGATTTGACCAAGCTGTTTGAATCGGTGCTGCGAGCCACGCTACAAGAATGCCTGGCGCACTTCGAAAATGAAACCCTGCGCGGCGAGTATACCGTCGTTATCGCCGGCGCCGCAGACAAGCCCAAGCCCGAGACGTAAACCGTGCATCGATTCTTCCTGCCGCCGGAGACCATCGACCAAGACAGGGTGCACTTCCCAGCCGAAACGGCGCGCCAGTTGTACACTGTGCTGCGGCTTAAACCCGGCAGCCAGATCATCGTGTTGGATGGCAACGGAAACCAGCACCGCGTTGAACTAAGCGAGGTCTCGTCCCGCAACGCCGTGGGGCAAGTGCTGGTAAGCGAAGCTGCGCCCGCCGAGCCGCGCCTGCGGGTGACACTCTACCTCAGCCTGACCCAGCGTGACAAATTCGAGTGGATGCTACAAAAGTGCACCGAAGTGGGAGCAGCGGCGTTCGCCCCGTTGATTACCAGCCGTAGCCGCGTCCAAAAGGATAACGACGGCAATGCCAGACAAACCCGCTGGCAACGCATTCTGCGCGAAGCCGCCGAGCAATCGGGGCGGGGGCGAATCCCCGTGCTGCACCCGCCGCGCCTGTTCGAGCACGCCTTGCAGCCGGGCAACCCGCATGAATTGCGGCTGGTGGCTTGGGAGAACGAGCACACGCTCGATCTGCGCACAGCAATCGAGCAATGGCGAGCAGAAAACCCTTCTCGCCGGCTGCCCGCCGAGGCGGCAATATTAATTGGTGCAGAAGGGGGACTCTCGCCACAGGAGGTCGAAACTGCGCGACGGGGGGGCTTCCAGCCCCTCTCGCTGGGGAGGCGCATCCTGCGCATGGAAACGGCGGCTGTGGTGGCTACTGCCCTGCTGCTGCATGAAATGGGAATCGATTAATCCTCGACGGGCGGCGCACCGTCGCCGTAATCGAGCACCTGACGCACCTGGGAGTTGCCTTGCGGCGCGCCAATGATACCTTTTTCTTCCATCGCATCCACCAGCCGGGCGGCGCGGGTGTAGCCAATGCGCATTTTGCGTTGCAGCATGGTGATCGACGCCCGCCCCTCGCGGCGCACGATGGTGATGGCCTCCTGTAACAGTGGGTCGCTGTCTTCTTCCTGCTCCCACAGCGGCGACTGGCGCAATGGAACACCACTGGGCAGGGTATCGATGCTGCCAAGGGTGTCTTCTGGCTTGCCTTCCAGCCCGCCGGCCGAAAAGCGCCAGTAATCCACCAACCGCTGTGTTTCGCTGTCCGAGACGAAGACACCCTGCAGGCGCACCGGCGCCGAGGCATCCGGTGCCTGAAAGAGCATATCTCCCCGCCCCAGCAGACGTTCGGCACCCGGCTGGTCGAGAATGACCCGGCTGTCGACCCCCGAAGCGACGGCAAAGGCAATCCGCGCCGGAAAATTGGCTTTGATCAAGCCAGTGACCACGTCCACCGAGGGGCGCTGGGTGGCAAGGATCAGGTGAATACCGGTGGCGCGCGCCAACTGCGCCAGGCGGGTGATATTGCGTTCGGTTTCGTCCGGTGCCAGCATCATCAAGTCGGCGAGTTCATCGATCACCACCACCAAGTAGGGCAGTTTTTCGGCGGGGTAGCGCAGGTTGTATTCCTGAATATTGCGCACCTCTTCTTTGGCAAAACGGTGGTAGCGGCTATCCATCTCGCGCATCATCCACTGTAGGGCGCCAATTACCCGTTCGGCGTCTACCACCACCGGTGCCAGCAGGTGGGGAATGCCATTGAAGCCGGTCAATTCGACCCGCTTGGGATCGACCAGCACCAGCCGCAGATCGGTAGGGGTATTGTTGAGCAGGAAGCAGCACAGGATGGCATTGACACACACCGATTTACCCGAGCCGGTGGTGCCGGCGATCAGCAGGTGCGGCAGGGCGGTCAGGTCGTAAGCGCTGGATTTGCCCGCCACGTCCTTGCCCAGCGCGAAGCGCAGCGGAGAGCGCAGGCGTTGAAAATTTTCGCTCTCCATCACCTCGCGCAACGTCACCCGGCTGATCTCGGTGTTGGGCACCTCGATGCCCACATAACTGCGCCCGGGAACCGGCGCCTGGATGCGGATACGCGGCGCTGCCAACGCCAGGGCGAGGTCATCCGCCAAAGCAGAGATTTTTGCCACCCGCACCCGCGTCCGCCCGCTGCGGGTTTCGATGTAATCCGGTTCCAAACCAAACTGGGTAACGGTCGGTCCGCGATGGATCTCGACCACGTGCGCCGGTGCGCCAAACGACGCCAGCGTCTCTTCGATCAGGTGAGCACGATCCTGGTCACTGCTGGCGCGAATGGCGTGGGGCGTGGCGGGATCGAGGATGGCTTCCAACAAAGGTAATCTCCACCCCTCCGTCTGAGGGGCGGCTTCCTCTGCCGCAGCCTGCGCCTCGCCGGCAGGTAAAGTCGCTTTGGCAGCAGTAGCTTCACCCGGCGGCGCGCCGGTCGAAACTGCTTGAAGCGGAGCTGCGACCGGTTGAAAAGGTTTGAAACCGGCTTGCGGCGGGCTGCCGACGGGCATTACCGCTGTAGCAGATGGACGACGCCCCGGCGAAGTGGTTTCAGGGGAAAAGGGGCGGCGAGGCTTGCGCAACGCCGCCCGCGTTTGCCGTAACAGTTCCGGCAGCGAGAGATCGAGCAGGAATACCAGACTGATCACCAACCAGGCAGCTAACGCTACTACCGCGCCCGCCACGCCAACGGCTGAGACCAATACCCATTCGAAGAAGGCGCCCAGGTAACCGCCACCGACGCCGTTTTGCGCCCGTTCCCAGCCGCCGCCGACAAGGAAATGCAACCAGGTCAGCAGGTTGAGGTAGAGCATCAAGCTACCAGCGATTCGCTCGGCGGAGAGCAGCGGCAGGCGTTCCAGATTGCGCAGCACCAGCCACAAACCGATGCCAATTAGCGCCAGCGGGAGCACAAAAGCCCCCCAGCCTGCCAGACTGTTGAGGGCGCGCACCCAGGCGCCGCGCTGCCCAGAGAGCAGGCTAAACAGCGAAAGCACGCCCACCAGCGCCAGCAGCACCCCCAATAGGTCGAGCTTACGCTCCGGTGAGAGTCCGCGCCATTGCCAGCGCGGCACATGGCTGCGGGCTGTTGCCTTGGACGTGGAACGAACGGGCGCGGGGCGGCTGCTTTTCGTTCTGGCTGTGCCGGCGCGCCTGCCGGTTTGAGCGGACGCTTTGGGGGTGGTTCGGCGAGTGGTTTTTGGCATGGTTAGCGTTCTAGTTCTACTGGAGCGGCTGACAGGCACAGCAAGCCGCCATCGACCGTCGGACAATGTCTAGTCAGGCAGCCCCAACGCTCTGTGGGTGGCGCGGAAAGCCAGTGGTGGAAGCTGGTCACGGTCGAAAAAACCGACCCGCTCGGCGTCGTCACCGGCTTTGAGCTTTCCGCCTACCACATCAGCGCGATAGATGATCACGATGTCGGCGCCAGCAGGGTGCTCGCGCCCGGCGGTGATATCCAGCAAACCGGTCACCGCCACCTTCAATCCGGTCTCTTCCAGGCATTCGCGCTCGGCGGCACAGGCAGGGTCCTCATAGGCGTCCACAAAACCCGCCGGCAACGTCCACATCCCCTTACATGGTTCGCCAATGCGACGGGTCAACAGAACGGCGCCGTTCTGCTCCACCAGCACCGCCGCCGCCACCTTGGGATCGGGATAATACGCCCAGCCACAGGCGGGACAGACCGGACGCTGTTCGCGGCAGCGTTCTTGAATTTCGAGCGGGGTGGCGCACTGCGGACAGAAACGAATGGCAGGCTGGTTCAAGGGCGAGACTTCTTCCATAGCATGAACGCCGTCAGTCCGCTGATAAGAGCAAATGCCGCCAGCGCCACTTGAAGCAGAGACAACCTGTTGGCTGGCATTTCTTCCGCTTCGACTACCATGATCGGTAAGGGTTGCCGTAAGGTCATCTCACCCCTTTCGGAGGCAGGTCTGACGCCCAGAATCGGTCCACTGCCACTGAGCGGTTCTTCCGGGGGCAGTGCCGTTGCCGTCGCGGCGGGCATGGCAATTTCCGGCGGGGGCTCCTCGTCGGGGATCATTTCGACAGGTTCTTGCGGCGAGTCGGCTTCTTTCTCCGCCGGGGGAGGGACCATTTCCAGCTCGGGTTCCGTCAGGGGCACTGCTTCCCTGCTGGCATCCAGGGCGGGCTGCGGCGCACCCCCAATGGGAAGACCATCGCCGCCGCCCATGCCGTTGAAGGAATAGAGGGCTTCCGGTCTGCCCCAGAGAATGATGATAGGCGGCTGTTCCGCTTCGACGGCAGACTCGTATGCTCGATCGGCTTCGGCGGCTGCCATAGGAATGGGCGCCATCATGGCTGGCATCGCCGCCGATGGAAGCTTTATAAGGAATGAGGCGACCAGCAGCAGCGTCGCAGTGAGCGACGAGAAGCTGAGCACCGGCAGCCACCAAGAGCGCCGCTGCGCCTGACGCGCCATCAACGTTGTCAAAGTAAAGTTATGGGGCACCGGCTTAGGGGGAAGACGGCGCAGCAGGGCGCGCATGCGCTTCAAGGAGCGCAGCTCTTCTTGCAGATCCTGCCGCTCATTCAATTGCTTTTCAAGCTTTGCCCGCTCGCCAGGAGTAAGCTGCCCATCGACATAGGCGGAAAGCAGCAGCCAGTCCTTGGAATTAATTCGGGCATTCATGCGATTTCCTCAATTTCAAAACGAAACTCAGCCGGTAAAAGTTCCCACACCTTCTGCAGGCAGTCGCGCAAACGCAAGCGGGCGCGCGCCAGACGGCTCTTTACCGTTCCCAGCGGCTTACCAATGGCTTCAGCAGCTTCCTGGTAGTCAAATCCCTGCAGGTCGACCATGATCACCACCATCCGGAACTCGTCGGGCAGGTGTTGCAGACAGCGCTGGACAGCTCGGTTGAGTTCACTCTGTTCGACCACATCTTGCGGGTCATTGCTGCCATCCGCCAGCCAGGCTGGTGATTCGATTTCGTCCTCGTCTTCGTCCAGCGGCTCGAGTGCGGTCGTCGGGCGTCGTTTGCGGCGGCGCAGTTCGTCGTAACAGGTGTTGGCCACTATGCGCAGCAGCCAGGCACGAAAAGAGCCGCCGCGAAAACGTTTGATGTTGCGATAAGCAGCGATAAAAGCGTTTTGGGTGGCGTCATCCGAGGCGGCATCGTCGGCAAGGATGCCGTAAGCAACAGTGTAAGCAACCTGCTGGTGTTCTAGAACCAGTCGGTTGAAAGCATCCAGGTCTCCTTGTTGCGCCGCACTTACCAAGGTAGGCTCATCCATTCCGGCTTATCCTTCAATGATCTTATTGTAAATGATATTTTCCGTCAAGCCGTCCTTTCCACTTCAACCGTAAAAATCCTGGTACCGGAAGGTGAGAAAAACGGTGATCATTTGCAGCAACACCACCAGCAGCACGGCGGCGAGTTGGGCGCGCTTTCCGCTAAACAGCGTCTCCGTTTCAATGCCGGCGAAGAGTACCGCCGCCGGCAACAGGAAGAGCCACAAGCGCTGTACCTCGCCGCTGGTCTGCCCCAGCAAATTCATACCCAGGTAGGTGATCCAGAACGCGCCCGTCAGGGCGTCGAAGCGCCCGGGACACCGCCGCACCCAATTCAGCGCTGACCGCGCCGACCCCAACAAAAACAGCAACGAAATCGAAAACCCGCTCCAGGTGAGCATCTCGGTGTTGTTGAGGTAGATCGCCTGCAGCAATTGCTCTCCGCCGAGGACGAAATCCTTGGCGCGACGATGGTTCGCCATCGCCGTCTGATAGCGCAGCAGGATGTCGTAATTCAGGATCAGGCGGAATAAAAGCAGCATCGCCAAAAAACCTGCTAGCATGCCCAAGAAGGTGATTGCCGTTCGGCGCAGCGAACCCCGCTGCGGATGGGCGAGAAAGTCCAAAGCAATCCACAATCCCGCCAGCGCCGCCAGCGGAATCAATGAGAACGAAACAAAGAGGCATAGGAAAAGCAGCGCCCCGCACACCACCGCCAGCCAGACGGATGGCTGGCGCAGGAGCTGAAGGGTCAACAACAGCACCATCACTGCCAACAGCGGGTAGAGCGTCTGGTCGAGGAAGAGGGGAATCAGGACGACGCTGGGCAGAACGATATAATAGATGAGCGGAATAAAGGCAGCAGCCGGTTGCTGCCTTAGCCGCCGAGTAAGGGCATGCAGCCCGATCAACACCAGGCAGGCAAACACGGGTGAGGTGTAAGCCAGAAAATTCGTCAAACGCAGAAAGCGTCCCTCTACAGTGTCTGCTGGAGCGGCTAAATCCACCAGTCGCCCGACGAGGAGGTAGGTTGCCAGCAAGCCGGGGGGTTTGGTGCCCAGGTACCAATCGTCGCCGTACTTTTCTTCGTAACGGGTGAGCGATTGCCAAAAATCGGGCTGTCGGGCAGCTTCCTGAGCGTATCCGCTGAAGACGCCGTCAGCGTATTTGATCCGCAGCGATTCAAAGCCACCACCTTCGATGAAACCGAAACCGATCTGATTGCCTGCGCCCAGCGCCACCAGAAGCAGCAGATTACGGCGGGTGGCAACAGGACGCAGTAACACCCAGGCGCACAGCGCCAGAGCAACCGCCAGCAGAACGCCAAAGATCAAGCTGCCGTTGCTCTGGCTGATATCTTTTTCGTAAAAATACCACTTCCAGCCGGGCACCACCAGAAAGGTTTTGAGCCGGAAAAAGAGCACACTCCAATGAAAGCCGGCAAAGGCGATCATCGCCAGCACGGTCAGGGCGCGCTGGAAGCACCCCTTGTACCAGGCGCGTTGGTAAGCGCGGCGATAATTCAACCCCAGCATCAGCAACGTTTGCCCGCTTACCGCAGCCGACCAGAGCAGTGGTGGCTGCAAACGAAGCCATAACATCCGCAACGCATCCACGGCGCGCCCCAGCGCCGGTGAAAACGGCAACAGAAATTCGGTCAGACGATATGGCTGCTCGCCGCCGAAGTAGATCAGATACACTACTGAGAGAAAAAATACCGCAACCAAAAGCGTGGTCAGCGGTAACAGCAGCCACCCCTCTCTCAAGCTGCGTTCGACGCGCCGGTCGAAATCCACCAGCCACTGGCGGCGGCGCCAGGCGCTCCACGTCACGGGCGATGTCCACCATCGCCGGGATCATGCGCCAGCAAAAAGCCAAACAGCAGGTGCGTGCGCGTAATCCCCGCCGGCATGATGCCCGCCCCACTCATGGTGCGGCTGAACAGGAACACCAGCGCCAGCGCCCCTTCGGCTGCCGACAGGGTGAGCAGCAGACGCCAGGAAGAACAGCGGAGAGATGAAATGTCCATGGGAGTGCCGTTTTTCACTGCGCGCGATCAGCCGCTCTTCAATTGTTCGAGTGCAGCCTGGTATTCGG
>JBBIKU010000011.1:25464-27401 GCA_037445245.1 Anaerolineaceae bacterium | reverse complement strand
ATTGTGGAACAAGGACTGGAAGCCGTGCCTGAAATGGTGCGCATTCTGATCAACAGCGATTGGACAGGGCAGCCGCGGCAATCACGGCAGCGTCGGTAATGCGCACGCCATGATGCACCTCATAACGCTGTTTCAAACCGCGCACAATGCTGATAGTGTCTTCCACCGAGGGCTCGCTGATCATCACCGGCTGAAAGCGCCGTTCGAGCGCCGGGTCCTTCTCCACGTGCTTGCGGTACTCATCGATGGTGGTGGCGCCGATCATGTGCAACTCACCCCGCGCCAGCATCGGCTTGAGCATGTTGCCAGCGTCCATGGCACCTTCGGCGGCACCCGCCCCAACCACGGTGTGCATCTCGTCGACGAAAAGAATAATTTCGCCCGCGGCGGCGGTAATTTCTTTCAATACCGCTTTGAGCCGCTCTTCGAATTCGCCGCGGTATTTGGCGCCGGCGACCAATGCCGAAATATCGAGTGAACCTGTCGTTTGTTCTTCAGCCCTTCGGGAACATCGCCGTTGACGATACGCTGCGCCAGACCCTCGACTATGGCAGTCTTGCCCACCCCGGGGTCGCCGATCAAAGCCGGGTTGTTCTTGGTACGGCGGGTGAGAATTTGTATGATGCGCCGAATTTGCTCATCGCGCCCGACGACGGGGTCGAGCTTGCCCTGGCGCGCCATGGCAGTCAGGTTCCGCCCGTATTTTTCGAGCGCCTGGTAGGTATCCTCCGGGTTTTGCGAGGTGACACGCTGGTTGCCGCGCACCTCCCGCAGCGCCATCAGGATGGCGTCTTTGGTCAACCCAAACTGGTTGAGGCGTTTGGCTTCGACGCTCTCGGTCAACCCCAACAGGAGATGTTCGGGCGAGACATATTCGTCTTGCATACCCTTGGCATATCGCTCCGCCGCCGCCAGCACCTCGCTGGTCGGGCGCGCCAGACCGACCTGCCTATCACCGCCATGAACTTTGGGACGGCTCTGCAGAGCGCGCAAAAGGTCTTCCCGCAGCGCGGTCACGCTGCCGGCAACCCGCGTCACCAGCGCCGGCACAACCCCCTCCTGTTGCTGAAGCAGCGCCAGCAACAGATGAGCCGGTTCAATTGCTTGATGATTCATCTCAAGCGCCACTTGCTGCGCCTGGTAGATGGCTTCCTGTGTTTTTTGGGTAAAACGATCCAGATTCATCCTGACCTCCAAAAACAGTCCGTACAATAGCCGCCAACCGGCATTTCCGGTCGGCGCGGATTAAGCATACCCGGTGAGCATCGGACTCCTGTTAATGGATTGTTAGAAACAGATTGGAGCGGACGGGCAACCGTTTTTCGACACCGCCACCCTTTCACTTGACAGCCGTCCGCTGCCGGCTATAATCGTGTAAAAGATACACTATGTGCGGAACGTCATCTCCGCGTTGAGACCGTCTTAGAGGAGCCGTGATGAGTAAAACCAAATTAATCGAGGGATCGCAGGAATTCCTGGAATATCTGGAAGAGTGGATGGCAGCGCTGGCAGCGCTGGCACTGGCTAAAGCCCTGCCGCAGCCGGAAAAAGCCGCCATTGTATCGGTGGACGTGATCAAAGGTTTTTGCACCCAGGGCGTTCTGGCAAGCGAACGGGTGGGCAGCATCGTCGAGCCAATCACCCGGCTGTTTCAGGCTGCCTGGTCGCACGGTTTGCGTCACATCCTGCTCACCCAGGATACCCACGAACCCAATGCAGTCGAATTTGACGCCTGGCCGCCCCACTGCGTTCGCGGCAGTGAAGAAGCCGAGACGGTGGACGCCTTCAAGGCGCTGCCGTTCTTCGAGCAGATGGTGGTGATGGAGAAGAACTCCATCGCTTCGGGGCTGAACACCGGCTTGAATGACTGGGTGGCAGCGCATCCCCAGGTTGAGACCTTCATCGTGGTCGGTGACTGCACCGATTTGTGCACCTAT
>JBBIKU010000011.1:2262-25454 GCA_037445245.1 Anaerolineaceae bacterium | reverse complement strand
CAGCTCGCCATGCACCTGCGCCTGGATGCCAATGCCCGTCAACTCAAACGGCGCGTGATCGTCCCCGTGGACTGCGTTGAAACCTACGACCGCCCGCTATCGGTGGCAAAAGCCGAAGGCGGAGCGCCGCACCCCGGCGACCTGCTGCACGCCGTCTTCCTCTACCACATGGCATTGAACGGCGTCGAAGTGGTGCAAAAGATCGACTGAATAATGCCACCGCGCTTATGGTATAAATGAATCGGCAGGGACGATGCCCGTGCCCGAACACAACGTAGTTGAGGAGAAAACCATGCCCCGGCGAAATGTTTCTGACGAAAGCAGGCTGGTGGAAATCATCAAACGGCTGCCGTTCAAAAAGAAGGATATTAAGCAGTGGGTTGACACAATCGAAAATTCCGGCTTGAACGAAGAACTGGCAAAAGCGCTGCGGGCTGCGGTTGCGACGCTGCCGCGCCGCGAAGACGATCAGGGGCGCAGCCACGCCCGCGACGCCATCGAGATCGGCAAAATTATCCAGCGCTGGCGGCTTGCCCAGAACATCCCCGGCTTCAACCGACGCAACCGTTGAATCAACGTGGCAGATCTTTCTACCTGCAAGGACGACCCCGGCTTCCAACACTATCAGAAAGAGCGCATCCAACATTGGAACCGGGTGGCGCAAAGCTGGGATTCCTGGAAGGGGTGGGGGGGCTACTACCGACGACGCCTGCAAGAAATCTACCGTTTCTTGATCCCGCCCCGCTTGAAGGTCCTGGATATCGGTTGTGGCAGCGGCGATCTGCTGGCTGCCCTGCAACCTTCCCGCGGCGTGGGCATCGATTTCTCCGACGGGATGATCGCCTTTGCCCGCAAACGGCACCCCGACCTGGAATTCATCCAGTGCGACGCCCACGACCTGAAACTGGATGAGAGCTTCGATGCCATTTTGTTCGCCGATTCGGTCAACGATTTTTGGGACGTGCAGGGGGTCTTTGAGCAACTGGTGCAAGTATGCCATCCCGGCACGCGGCTGGTGCTGAACTACTACAGCCGCCTGTGGGAGCTCCCCCTCAAGGTGGCGCGTTCGTTGAACGTCGCTGTGCCCACCCTCTACCAGAACTGGCTGACGCGCGAAGACACCAACAACCTGCTCTACCTGTCGGGGTTCGAGGTCATCCGCAACTGGGAGGAGATCATCTATCCCTTCGGGACGCCGCTGCTGGCACCGTTCTTCAATCGCTTCCTGGTTCGGCTGGGTTTCTTTCAGCACCTTGGGTTGACCAGTTTTACCCTGGCGCGTCCGAAACCCAAACTGATTAAAACCCGTCGCCCGCCCAAAGTAACGGTGCTGGTGCCGGCGCGCAACGAAGCCGGCAACATCGAATCGATCTTCCAGCGCGTGCCCGAGATGGGCAGCGGGACGGAGTTAATCTTTGTCGAAGGGCATTCCAGTGACAATACCTACCAGGCAATCCAGGACGCCCGGCGCGCCCACCCCGAACGCGACGCCTGGGTGATGCGCCAGCCAGGCAAAGGCAAGGGCGACGCCGTCCGCGCCGGATTTGAGCGCGCCAAAGGTGACATCCTGATGATTCTCGATGCCGACCTGACCGTCCCCCCCGAAGATCTGCCGCGGTTCTACGAGGCGCTGGTTTCGGGCAGAGGCAATTTTATCAACGGCGTGCGCCTGGTCTACCCGATGGAAAAAGATGCCATGCGCCTCTTCAACTTTTTAGGCAACAAATTTTTCAGCATGGTGTTTTCATGGCTGCTGGGGCAACCGGTCAAGGACACATTGTGCGGCACCAAGGTGTTGTGGAAGAAAGATTACCAGGCAATCGTCGCCAACCGCAGCTACTTTGGCGACTTCGATCCCTTCGGTGATTTCGACCTGCTGTTCGGAGCCGCCAAACTCAACCTGAAGATCGTTGATCTGCCGGTGCGCTATCGTGAACGCACCTACGGCAGCACCAATATCCAGCGCTGGAAACACGGCTTGCTGTTGCTGCGCATGTTGGTGTTTGCCGCCCGCCGTCTCAAGTTCGTCTGACGACCAACCTCCATGCAACAGCCTCCCCTTTTCTCTCCATCCGTGCTCACCATCTCCGAACTAACGCGTTACCTGCGCCAGTTGTTCGAAAGCGATGAGCTATTACAGGATGTGTGGGTTCAGGGCGAGGTCTCCAACCTGGCATGCCCCTCCTCCGGGCACATCTACCTCACACTCAAAGACCAATCGGCGGCGCTGCGCTGTGTGATCTGGCGCAGCACGGCGGAACGATTGCGCCTGTCGCTGCAAAACGGAATGGCGGTTGAAGCGCACGGCGAGGTCAGGGTATACGAGGTGAGCGGTCAATACCAGTTGTACATTGACCTGCTGCGTCCCGTTGGTGAAGGGTTGCTCTACCGCGAATTTCTACGCCTGAAAGCCCGGTTGGAGCGGGAAGGGCTATTCGACCCGCAACGTAAACGCCCGCCGCCGCAACTGCCAGCCTGCATTGCCGTCGTCACCTCCGCCAGCGGCGCCGCCTTACAGGACATGCTCAACACGCTGCGCAGCCGCTACCCGCTGGCAACGGTGGTGCTGGCGGCAACCCCCGTGCAGGGCGATGAAGCCCCGCCGGCGATCGTCGCTGCGCTCGAAAAATTGAACCGCCAGGTGAAGCCGGATGTGATCATCGTCGCCCGCGGTGGTGGTTCACTGGAAGACCTGTGGGCGTTCAACGACGAGCGGGTGGTGCGCGCCATCGCCGCCTCGCAGGCGCCAGTGGTCACCGGCATCGGGCACGAGACCGATTTCACCCTCGCGGATTTTGCCGCCGACCTGCGCGCCCCGACCCCCACCGCGGCAGTGGTGGCGGCGACCCCTGATAAAGGAGACCTGCAGGCAGGGCTCTCCGTGTTGCGGCGCGACCTGGTCGCACTTTACCAGGGCATCCTCAACGGCTACCGCCGCCGCCTCGATCAATCCCGCCTCGGATTGCTGCGCGCCTCGCCACTGCGGGTGGTGCAGGTCAATCGCCAGCGATTGGACGAGGTCAGCGAGCGCGCCCGCCGGGCGATGCGCAGCCGGTTGCAGCTACGCATTGCCGAGTTGGACGGCGTCAGCCGCCGCCTCGCCGCACTCAGTCCCACCGCCGTTCTGGAGCGCGGCTTCGCCATTGTGCGCGACGGGCAGGGCGCGGTTGTGCGGAGTGTGGCGCAGGCGCTGCCCGGTCTTGACCTATGCGTCACCGTAGCCGACGGCAACTTCGACGCGGTGGTTAAAGACAACGTTAAAAGACCCGATGCGGGAGATGATACAATGGATGTCTGAAAAGGTCGTTTAACATGCCGAAAACCACACACGCAATCGAAAAAATGAGTTACGAACAAGCCCTGGCTGAATTGGAGGAGATCGTTGCCGCACTTGAAGGCGGCGAGACCTCTTTGGAGAATGCGATCAAGCTCTACGAGCGCGGGCAGGCGCTGGGGCGGCATTGCGCCGACCTGCTCAATCAGGCAGAACTGCGCTTGCAGGAATTGAGCGTCACTTCAGCCGCCCTATCCACCGTTGAGGACGAATCACCATGATCTGGGAAACCCTTTATCCCTATCGCATTCTGATCTCCGGTTTGCTCGCCTGGTGGCTGGCGCAAACCTTCAAAGTACCCATCGAATACTTCGTCACGCGACGCTGGAACTGGGCGTTGTGGTTCAGCGCCGGTGGCATGCCCAGCTCGCACACCGCTCTGACCACCGGGATGATGTTCGGGGTTGGCTTTTTCAGCGGCTTCGACACGCCCGCCTTTGCAGTGGCGTTGGCGGTAACAATGGTCGTGGTCTACGACGCTGCTGGGGTGCGCCGCCAAGCCGGCATCCACGCCGAACGCCTCAATCTGGTCATCAACGAACTGCTCAGAGGGCATCCCGTTTCAGAGAAGCAGCTCAAGGAGGTGCTGGGGCACACCCCGGCGCAGGTACTCGCCGGAAGCTTACTGGGATTCTTTATCCCCTGGTTGATGTCGATACTGTGGGTGTGATCAGAAACCCAACTCCTTAAGAATCTGGCTCTCGTCCCGTTTGCCGCCATCCTTTCCCAGCAATTCCTCCCAGAAACGCTCGTCGTAACGCCGTGAACGCACCGGCAGCGGCATCGGTATACCCCATCCCAGCAACAACACTTCCTCCTTGGGTTGCAGGCGGGCAAGCATGCCTCGCAGTGCCTCTCGTCCCGCCAGCCCCGAGAGCACCGCCTGAATGTCGGCGTCATCGCCCAGCCAACCGGAAATACGCGTCCCCAATTGTGACATCACATCGTCGTAAATTTGCGAAGGACGCTGGTCGATGATCAGTAGCGTCACGTAGTATTTGCGCATCTCGCGGGCAATGGTGCTGAAAGTGGTCTGCGAAGCCATCTCGCGGTTGAGAAGTTTGTGGGCTTCTTCGACCACCACCACCAGCGGACGAGGTTCCTGACCTCCCTGCGAGCGGTAATGGTTGGTTCTGGCTTCCCAAGCTTCCCGGATACGGCGGGTGAGCAGGTTGGTCACCAGCAGGTAATCCAGGTCGCTCTCGTGCTCGCCGAAGGACAGCACCACGTGCTTGCCGGCTTCGAGCGATTGGATGATCTCGTGCAGGCTGTCGGCGGCGGGTTGCTCTACGATGTAGGGTTTGCGGAAGACCCTGCCAAGTTTGGCATGCAGCCCCTCCGCTGCCATGGTGTTGATACCCGCATCCAGCGCCCAGGCAGCGACACTGTCGGGCGCCGGGACGCGCTTGCCTTCCTCGCTTTCGATTGTGGCGCCGACCTTCATAGCTTTGAACTCCGCAAACCAGCGCTGGCGCCCGAAGGTCTGCACCAGGGCGTCGAGCGTGGCGGGAGTGGTCTCACGCAGGTTGAGTTCACGCGTGAGCAGTTCGATATCTTCCGGCTGAATGTCGCTCTGCGCCAGTTCCAAGTTAAAATCAGGGGTCTGCCCACGGATGCTGCTGCCGCGCCCCAACCCGACGATGCGCACGCGGGCGGGGAATTTGGTGCGTAGCCCGACCACGCGCTGGTTGGTATCCGAGGCGGTGTCGTCCAGCCCATACTCGTTATGCATGTCGAACACCAGCACCGATGCCCGGTTGAAGTGGATCAAACCCGCCAGCAGGATGCGGGTCAGAAAAGACTTGCCGCTGCCGGTGGCGCCAAAAACGCCCGACGAGCGCTGGATCAGGCGGTCGAGGTTGACGCACACCGGATAGTGCTGTTCGCGGGTCTCGCCGATGACGAAATTGCCCTTCTCTTCGGGCTTGCCAAAGATCTCCGCCACGTCACCGGCGTGCGCCAGGCGCACCCCGGCGTGATGCGAGGGCACCGTCTTGACCGGTATCGGGCGGGGGTCTTCAGGGTGCAGGGCGCGCCAGGCTTGATAAGCCGCCGGGTCGTCGGGACCATTCTCCAGCATCAGCGCCGGCAGCACTTCCAGATTGGTGAACAACGTCTTACCGTGCAACAGGCGCGCCAGCCCGCCGGGCAAGCGCTGCTCACTCTGCTCGTCGGCGAAGCGCAGATCGGTGGCGCCCAACTGCAAATCGGTCACCAGCCCGTAGAACTGCCAGTCGCTGCTCTTGATCACCACAAATCCGCCCTCCTGAATGCTCTGCGGCGCAACCGTCAGACGCACCCGCAGGTTGTCTTTGAGACTGCCGCCGATCACATAACCGATCAGCGCTGTTTCAGGGTGGTTCATCATAAATCACCTCGTTTGCATCGCAACATGCCGTTTTTATACCGCATCCAGCGTCAGCCCGGCATCCGCCAGGGCGCTCAACACGCTCATCAAGGTGGGGTAATCATCGCGCAAGAGCGCGATCAGTTCACGCACGGCTTCGACCACCAGGTGGGATTGCCGGCTTGTTGCTGCACCGCGGCTGCCTGCTGCAAGTGGGCGGCGACCAGTTCACCCAGCGGAACTTCCTCCAGCCGCAACAGGTGGCGCAGATAACCCAGGTTTCCGGCGTTGCTGAAACAGCGCAATTCTTCAGGCGAGCAGGGGTAGAGGGCGTCCAGCGTCAGTGGCGGGCGCGGCGGTAGGGAATGGAAGATGCGCTCACCCTGCCGATGACCGATGAAGACAACGCTGATCTCTAGCGGCACGTTGCGGTTGATGCGGTTGTCCAGGATCACCTCCTGCGGAACGCCCTCGGCAGTCACCAACTGGCGCACCAACCCGTCGTCGTCGATGTGAATATCATAGATCAAGCCATACACTTGCTGGCTGGCTTCGGCGTCCAACGGGATGCGCACCATGCCGCCCAAGGCAGGAACGTCGATTTGCGAGACGCGGCAGCCAACCACGCAGCCGGTGGCGGCAGCGCGCAGCAGTTTTCCCATTTCGATCGTCGTCATTTCACATACCTCGTTCGTTTACCAAGCTGGTCTTTGTGCACCTGTTTGTGTGAAGTCTCGCCCACCCGGACGCCCTGGCGGTGCAATTCGAGGGCGAGCATGTTCGACAGTTGTTGCCTTTCCTCACGGCTCACCAGCGCCACTTCGTGGGCGCGATGAAGCGCGTAGGGGTAGGGACGGTTGCCCATTTGGCAGCACTGCATCAGCAGCGTGGCGTGCAACAGATCAAGTAGATCGGGGTTCTTCGCCACCCATGCAGGAAACTCCACTCGCGCCAGATAAGGCTTGCCACGCAAGTTGACGTTGAGGTAAAAGAAATGCAACGCCAACATCGCCGGGAAATGGCGCGCCGAGGGCGACTGGATGGCAAACACTGCCGAGCGTTCGCCGGAAGCCAGGCGCGACCGGAACAGCTCCACATCGACGACGCCGCGCAACGGTCGCGCTTGGTGCGGTTGGCTGAGGGCATCG
The DNA here is from genome assembly GCA_037445245.1 of Anaerolineaceae bacterium. Taxonomy (GTDB): domain Bacteria; phylum Chloroflexota; class Anaerolineae; order Anaerolineales; family Anaerolineaceae; genus JBBIKU01. The sequence continues at coordinate 18,625 of JBBIKU010000011.1, read as the reverse complement.
CCGGGCAGCAGGGTCAGTTCCAGCAAACGCACCACCAAATCGCTGGCGGGTTTATCCACATAGCCAGCCGCGGCAACGTTCAGTTCCACCAGTTCTTGCAGAGCCGCGCGATAGTCCTCCAGCAGCATTTCAAAAAGCGAGCGCTCGCTGGGGTCACGAAACAATTCCAACGGTCCGTCGGTGAGCGCCACCACTGTGCCCGATTCCGCCTGCGCCAACTTCGCCAGCGTCTTGCGCTCGTTGAGGTCGCGCCGCAAGGCAACAATCTCTTCGGTCAGGGCACCTTCCGGCGGATAAAGCTCATCGAAACACAACAGCTGGCTTTCGATGATCTCAGCGGGAGCCTGCGCCGTGCCGGGCAGGATGCGGATGGCGCCAACGTTGATCACTCCGAACGGCAGCGGATCGTGGCGCGAGGGGTTGATCTGCGAGCCGTCGGCGGCGAGCAACACCCGCGGTGGGGGCAAATGCGGTTGGGGGAAGGTAGCGTTGAGCGCATCATCAAGTGGGATGGCGCAGCGCAATGCCGGATTCGCCTGACGGGCACGCTCGAGGCGGTGGCGCAATTCATCCAGTCGATGGCTCTGGCTATCAAGGATTTGCTCCGCCTGCTGCACTGCTTGGTTGAGGCGGGTTTGGTAAGCGGGGGCTTGCCTGCCCTTGTCCCTCACCTGGCGTTGGAGGTCTTGATAGTTAACCGGCATGGCGGCTCCTCAAAGATTGATCCGCACCTGGCACTGTTGCATATCTCCCCCGCAACCTCAGCGGCGCCCGGGCGGATGCAATCCGGGAATGACTCGGAGTGACAATTGCTGGATGACGTTCTGATTATACTATAGCGCCTCAAACGCCAAAAAAGCCCCCCTGTTTTCAAAATGTGTTATAATCCGCTGGCGTACCGGCAGGGGTTGCGGTCGCCTATAGATCATTTTGTAATGTCCGAGGATTAATTGCAATGGATGAATTGTTGAAAGCCGTCGAGGCTCCCGAAAACCCGAATATTCCCACACTGAACCCCGGTGACAGTGTGAGTGTACACGTCAAGATCAAGGAAGGCAACCGCGAACGTATTCAGGAGTTCAAAGGCACAGTGCTGTACACTCATCACAACGGCAGCACCTCCACCTTTACCGTTCGCCGCATCGCCAGCAACGGCGTCGGTGTTGAACGCACCTTTTTGAGCCGTTCGCCGCGCATCGAGAAAGTGGTCGTGGATCGGCGCAGCAAAGTGCGGCGCGCCCGGCTTTACTTCCTGCGCGGTCTCACCGGCAAGCGCGCTCGCCTCAAGCAACGCTTCTAAATCCCCTTCGAGTTTCCCTTGCAGCATCCCAGGGTGCGACCAACTACGCCGAGGTCGTGCCCGTTTTCTTTTTTACAGCCGCGGCGGCTTTACGCCTTGCAGCGCCATCAGGTCAAAACCCGCTGGGTAGTAAGCACCGCTGCGTTTTTCAACTCGGTAATCGCCGATGACTTCTCCGGCAGCGATCCTTTCCAACATTTCGACCAGACGGTCGATATCCGAGCGCTGATTGTAGCAGCCGAAGCTCATCCGCACCATACCCGGTAGTTCCGAGCGGTCGTGCATCAAGGCGCGCTCGCGGTGGGTAATGAATTCTTGATCGCTGATCCCCAACAGGCGCAAGACATAAGGATGGGCACAATAGCAGCCGTTGCGCACCCCGATGGCAGCTTCGAAGCTCAAAATGGCTGCCAGCCGGGCATGCGGCTGCCCATCCATCTGAAAGGCAATCACCCCCAGGCGATCAGCCACCCGAGCTGGATCAGCGCTGCCAAAGACCCGCACGCCGGGAATGTTAGCCAGCTTACGAAAGGCGTAGCCGGTCAGTTCCGCTTCGTGGGCAGCGAGAGCGTCCATGCCGATTTCCGTCAACCGCTGTAAGGAGGTCGCCAGCGCTACCGCTCCGATCACGTTGGGGCTGCCGGCTTCGTCACGCTCCGGGGCATGCGCCCAGTAGACCTCATCCAGGGTCACCACCTCGATCGTGCCGCCGCCGCGGCTGTCGGGTGGTGAGCTGTTGAAAAAGTCCTTGGGTCCAATCAGCGCCCCGCCGCCGTAAGGAGCGTACACTTTATGCCCCGAAAAAGCAATGAAATCCAGGTGGCGCGCCGACCCCGGCTTGCCCATGTCGACCTGGCGGTGGGGCAGCAACTGGGCACAATCGACGAAGATCATGGCAGCATGGGCGTGTGCCATCTCGGCGATGTCGTGAATCGGCGGCAGATAGCCGCTCACATTGGAAGCACCCGTCACCGCCACCAACCGCACTTTCCCGGCATTCTGTTTAATCAAATGCTCCACATGCGAAACGTCCAAAGAGCCATCCGGCAGGACCTCAGCATGGACGGTCTTTGCCTTGTTGCGCCAGGGCAAGTCGTTGGAATGATGTTCCATTACGGTGGTGACCACCACCTCATCAGGCTGGAAGTTAAAGCGGTTTGCCAGCTTGTTGATGGCTTCGGTGGTGTTTTTGACAAAGATCACGCAATCGTGCTGCGGGTCGGCGTTCACGAAGCCGGCGACAACTTCGCGGGCGCGGTCGTAAAGGTGGGTGGATACCAGCGATTTAAGCCCGCTGCCGCGGTGCACACTGGCATACCAGTTCAATACCTCGTCCACCTTATCTTTAACCGAGACGAACGAGGGCGTGCTGGCGGCGTTATCCAGATTGACGTACGGCAACATGCGCCCGTCGAGTAACGGCATTTCCTGATCGACGCCGACAATTTCCCGTCGCAGGTTAATCGAGGATGCGGTCGGCGATTGCCGGGAGCGGGTGTCATTCATGAAAGCGCCTCTGTGGTTGGGGGAATAGCTGGCGCTATTATATCCCATCTGAATGGAAGCCGCTTTTGGTCCATTTTGTGATTAAACGATTAAAATTGTAAGATCATCACCGCTGATCAGGAGGCAAACTTTTCAGATGAAGCCACCCCTCATTGGAATCACCACCAGCCGCGAGCGGGCGAAACACAACATTCCCGTCACCGGCGTCAGCCATGCCTACGTGCAGGCGGTGGTGCGGGCAGGCGGAATGCCGGTGCTGATCCCGTCCACCGTCCTGGAGTCGGACTGGGCGCATCTGCGCCAACGCTTGGATGGGCTACTGCTCTCCGGTGGCGGAGATCTTGACCCGGCACACTTCAACGGCGAATCACACCCGCGTCTCTACGGCATCGAACCCGAGCGCGACCGTCTGGAGCTAGAGCTTGCCCGCCTGGCGGTTGAAAGCGGCTGGAGCCTGCTCGGCATCTGCCGCGGGGCGCAGGTGCTAAACGTTGCCCAGGGCGGCACGCTCTACACCCACATCGCCGATCAGCATCCCAACGCCTTGCGCCACGATTACTTTCCAGATGTGCGGCGCGACTATCTGGCGCACCCGGTGCGGGTGGAGGCACAATGCCGTCTGGCTTCCATCCTGGGGGAAACCACCCTGCCGGTCAACAGCCTGCATCATCAAGGCATCCAACAACTGGCGCCGGGGCTGGTCGCCTGTGCCTGGGCGCCCGACGGGCTGGTGGAAGCGATAGAACTCCCGTCGCATCCCTTTGCGGTAGGCGTTCAGTGGCATCCCGAATGGCTGCCGGATGCACCCGCCATGCAGGCGCTCTTCAAGGCTTTCGTTCAAGCCGCAGGCAACGCCGGAGAGCGGCAATGAACCGTTCCAGGGTAGGTGCGCCGGTGGGGGTGTTCGACTCAGGGGTGGGTGGGCTTTCGGTGCTGGACGCCATCCGCCGCCTACTGCCGGCCCAGCCGCTGATCTACTTCGCCGACCAGGAGCACGTACCCTACGGCAAACGGACGCTGGAAGAGGTACGCGCCTTTGCTGAGGGCATTACCCGCTTTCTGCTGGCGGAAGGGGCGGCGCTGATCGTGGTCGCCTGCAACACCGCTTCGGCGGCAGCGTTACACAGCCTGCGACAGACTTTTCCACACATCTCTTTTGTTGGGATGGAACCGGCGGTCAAACCAGCCTCCGAACAAACCCATTCCGGTGTAGTCGGCGTGCTGGCAACTCCGGCAACCTTCCAAGGCGCGCTGTACGCTTCGGTGGTGGCGCGCTTTGCCCACGGGGTGAAGATCATGCAAGACCCTTGTGACGGCTTGGTGCAGCGCATCGAAGCCGGCGCTCTCGACTCCCGTGAGACACGCGCCATTCTGGAGCGGGCACTGAAGCCGATGCTGGGGGCAGGAATCGACACCGTCGTTCTCGGCTGCACCCATTATCCCTTCGTGATCCCGACCATACAACAGATCGCCGGCGAACGGGTGCGGGTCATCGACCCCGCCCCGGCAATCGCCCGCCAGACTCGCCATTTGTTGGAGGCGGAGGGGTCAATGGCGAGAGGAGATCAAGCGGGGCAATTGCGCTTGATCACCAGCGGCGATCCCGCCACCTTCAGCAGGTTGATACCACAGCTCATCGGCATCAATCACCCGGTCGAACCGGCAACCTGGAGGGATGGTCAGCCGGTTCAAAATTGAAGTCTGGTATACTTGGTTTGCGTTCCAGGAGGATCGTGTGACTCATGTCCGATAATGAAATTGAGTTCGATCCGGTCTTGCACATCACTTCCGACGCGATTGGCAAACCCGGTCAACGCGTTTTTTATCTTCAAGCCACACAGGAAAACCGTACCCTGACCCTGCTGGTGGAAAAGATTCAATTACAGACCCTTGCCATCGGCGTAGAGCAATTTCTACAAGAGATCAATCAGCGTTTCCCCGAATTACCCGAAGCATCCGCCGAATATGATGAAAGTAAAATGCACATCCAGCCGCCGATCGATCCGCTGTTCAGGGTTGGCGAACTGGGGCTGGCGTACGAATCGGAGCGCGATCGAATGATCCTGGTGGCGCGCGAGCTTCGCACCGATGATCGACCGCCGGAAGAATTCCGCGTGGTTCGCTTCTGGTGCACCCGCTCACAATTACGCGCCATGAGCCGCTGGGGACTGGAGATCACCGGGCGCGGGCGACCGATCTGCCCCTATTGTTCCCAGCCGATGGATGCCAAAGGGCATTTCTGCCCTAAAAAGAACGGTCACAAGCACTGATCGGTTACCGGTGAGATAGCGGTGAGCGATCGGAGCGGCATTTGATGCCAACACTTCGAGATGAAAGCTCCATCCTGGCAGCATTGCAGCAGGGCAAGATCAGCCTGCAAGGACAGTTCCTGAACAGCTCCAACTACACTTTTTTATGCCGGGTGGAGGGTAAAGCGCTGACGGTGGAAGCGGTTTACAAACCCCGCCGCGGTGAACGCGCCCTGTGGGATTTCCCCCCTGGCAGCCTGACCCGCCGCGAGGTTGCAGCTTACCTGGTAAGTGAGGCGCTCGGCTGGCAACTCGTGCCGCCGACCGTGTTTCGCCGGCGAAAAATGCCTTTGGGCGCCGGATCACTGCAAGCGTTCATCGACCATAATCCGGAGTACCATTATTTCCGCTTCACACCGCAGGACCGGCAGCGGTTGCGACCGGTCGCTGTTTTCGATGCGCTGGTGAACAATGCCGACCGCAAAGGAGGGCACATTCTGATCGATGCGCAGGATCACCTGTGGTTGATCGACCACGGGGTATGTTTTCATGTCGAACCCAAGCTGCGCACGGTGGTGTGGGACTTTGCCGGCGAAGCGATCCCGGCTGACCTGCTGCACGATGTGCGCCGCCTGCAAAAGGCGCTGCAAAGCGAGTCAACCCTGCGCGATGAGCTTGGCAGCCTGTTGCAAGCGGACGAAATCGCGGCCCTTGCCCGGCGAGCAGCCAGCCTGCTCTCGCAAGCCCGCTTCCCCTATCCGGGCAGCGATCACCGTCCGTATCCCTATCCGCCGGTGTGACCCGGCGGCGGCGAATCATGGAGGAACGATGAAAGAAGTATCCCTGGCACTGGTTGGATTTGGCAATGTGGGTAAGGCATTTGCCCGTTTGTTGCAGCGCAAGCGCGCCCTACTCGAAAGCGATTACGACCTGCGCTTCAAGATCACCGGCATCGCCACCGCCCGCCATGGCATGGCGATCAACCTCAACGGCTTGGATATAGAGCTTATTCTGGCGCTGGTGGAGGCGGGTGAGTCACTCGATAGCCTCTCAGTCTGCTCACCACCGCCTTCGGTGTTCGATTTCATCCAGGTCTGCCCGGCGGATGTGTTGTTCGAAAACACCCCCGTCAACCACCACACCGGTCAACCGGCGATCGATCACTTATGCACAGCCCTCAAAGAAGGCATGCACGTCGTTACCGCAAACAAGGGTCCGGTGGTGCACGGTTACCGCCAGTTGACCGAACTGGCGCTGGCGCAGGGTAGGCGCTTCATGTTCGAATCAACGGTGATGGACGGCGCCCCGATCTTTTCCCTTTTCCGCTCCGCCCTGCCGGCGGCAACCCTGATCGGTTTTCGCGGCATCCTCAACTCGTGCACCAACCTGCTGCTGGAACGCATGGAAGAGGGCGACGATTTCGACCAGGCGGTTGCCTATGCCCAATCCATCGGCATCGCCGAGACCGACCCCAGCGCTGACATCGACGGCTGGGACGCTGCCATCAAGGTGGCGGCGCTGGTGACGGTGTTGATGGGCATCCCCCTCACCCCGCAGCAGGTCGAGCGGGAGGGCATCCGCGGCATAACGCCGCAGATGATCGCCGAAGCAAACGCAGCCGGTGAACGCTGGAAGCTGGTGTGCACCGCCCAGCGCCATGGCAATGCGGTTGTCTGCCGGGTGGCGCCCGAGCGGGTTACTCCCGCCTCGCCGCTGTACAGCATCAGCGGCACCAGTTCCTACGTGCAGTTCGAAAGCGACGTGCTGCCCGGCTTGGGAATCGTCGAGAGCAATCCCGGACCGGACACAACCGCCTACGGGCTGCTGGCAGACATGATCAACGCCCTGCGCGAGCGTTGATCCCGAACCGAAATTTGAGCAGAGGGGTTCTTGCATGCAAGAGACAGCTTACCTGGCACTGGGAAGCAACCTCGGTGATCCCCGCTTCAACCTGCAGGCAGCCATTCACGCCCTGTGGGAAATCGTGATCGTCCGGCGTGTTTCGAGAGTATTCGAGACCGAGCCGTGGGGTTTCCTCGACCAGCCAAATTTTCTAAACCAGGTGGTCGAAATCGAAACCAGTCTCGATCCGCTCTCACTGTTGGGTGAGGTCAAACGCATCGAAACGGAGATGGGAAGGCAGCCGACCTTCCGCAACGGACCGCGGCTGATCGACATCGACATTTTGTTCTACGCCGACTGGGTGCTGGAAGAAGCCGGGCTGGTCATCCCCCATCCTCGCCTGCATGAGCGCGCCTTTGTGCTCGTTCCGCTGGCGGAGCTGGCGGCTGACTTTGTCCACCCGCTGCTGAGACGGAGCGTGACGCAAATGCTGCAAGATGTGGATCAAAGCGGAGTCAAACCACTTTGAAAACGCACCGACGGCGGCTGCAATGGGGCAGCCGCACTTATGTGATGGGCATCCTCAACCTCACCCCGGATAGCTTTTCGGGCGACGGCTTGCTGGACGGCAGCGGCGGATTAGAAGCCGCCCTGGCGCAGGCGCGCCGTTTTGCCGCCGAGGGGGCGGATATTCTGGATATCGGAGGCGAATCCACTCGCCCCGGCGCCGCCGCTGTGCCAGCCGAGGAAGAGATGCAGCGGGTGCTGCCGCTGACCGAAGCGCTGGCGGATGAAGACCTGGACGTCTTGATCTCGATCGACACTTACAAAGCGGCGGTGGCAGAAGCCGCCCTGAAAGCCGGCGCCGGTTGGGTCAACGATGTGTGGGGACTGCGCCTCGATCCCACCCTGGCGGAGGTGGCGGCGCGCTACCAGGCGACGCTGGTGCTGACCCACAATCGCAGCCAGCCCGCTCATGCCGACTTGCAGCAGCGACTGGGCGGGCGCTACGTGGGTGTGCAATACCAAAACCTGCTGGCGGAAGTCAAAACGGAGTTGCTGGAAAGCGTGGCGCTGGCGAAATCCGCCGGGGTGGCGGATGAAAATATCGTGCTCGACCCCGGCATCGGTTTCGGCAAGACCGTCGAGCAGAATCTGGAATTGATCGACCGTCTGCCCGAACTGCGCCAGTTGGGATACCCGCTGCTGCTGGGCACGTCGCGCAAATCGTTCATCGGCTACACTCTTAATCTGCCCCCCGACCAGCGACTGGAAGGCACGGCGGCAACCGTGGCAATCAGCATCGTGCGCGGCGCCGATATCGTGCGGGTGCACGACGTGGCGGTAATGGCGCGGGTCGCCCGCATGACCGACGCCATCATCCGCCGCCGGCATCCGCCAGACCCTTAAACGAAAGCCTGGTTCGCAACGATGAACCTGGAAACGTTCCTCAACGGTCGTTTTAGCGTCGGGCTGGCGCTGTTTCTGGCGCAGGTGATGCCGCCTGCCGTTGGCGTCCGTTTTTCAGAGGCGGTTGGCAACGGGCTGGGCAGCCGCAGCCGGGTGGCGCAGGTGCGAGCGGTGCGCGCCAACCAGTGGGTAGTCAGCGGCGGACGCCTGTCGCCGCATGAATTGGAGGACATCAGCCGGGCTACTTTTCGCTGCGCCGCCCGCAACCTCTATGATTATTTTCACAATTATCGCAAACCCAAAGTGATCCAGAAGCTGGTTCGCTTCAGTCCCAGCTTCGATCGCTGCCTGGAACAATTACAACGCGGCGATCAGGGCATCCTCTTCGTCTGCCCACACCTGAGCAATATTGACCTGATCGGCAGAGCGGCGGCGCTGCGCGGCTTGCGCATGCAGGTTCTCTCCTATCCGCAGCCGCCGGGCGGTTACCGCCTGCAAAACCTGCTGCGAAAATATTCGGGACTGGAAATTACCCCTATGTCCATCAGCGCCCTGCAGCAGGCGAGCCAACGTTTGCAGGCGGGCGGGGCAGTGCTCACCGGTGTCGACCGCCCCTTGCCGGCTTCGAAGTACAAACCGCGCTTTTTCAACCGACCGGCGGCGCTGCCGGTAGCATACGTTCGGCTGGCGCTCAAAACCGGTTTGCCGGTCACCATTCTCACTGGCTGCCGCAAACCTGACGGCAGCTATTCGGTCTGGGCTTCTGAACCGGTGGCGATGAAACCTTATCCCGATCTGCAAAACGAGATCATGCGCAACGCCGAAGCCGTGCTGGAGGTGGTGGCGGAGTATATCCGGCTGGCTCCGGAGCAGTGGGCAATGTTTTACCCGGTCTGGCAGGAGGCTTTGTCCTAAATACCCTGACCGCGCCAGGGAAAGCCGACCCCCTGGCAGCAAAAACCACAATCCGCCGAGGAGCTATGAAAAAAAATCATAAAAAGAACATCCAACCCGATAGCCAACCCATCCGAAAATCATTTTTTAAGAGGCTGCCCTCGCTTCGCCGCCGCCAAACCGAGGGTAAGCAAAAGAAGCCCAGAACGCACCAGCGGGTCAACGAAACCATTCTGGGCGGCGTAGAAAAGCAGGCGTTAAACTGGCTGGCGCCGCGCATACCGGCAGGGATCACCCCCGATCACCTGACCGGGCTGGGGCTGTTGGCGTCCGTGCTGATCTTTATCAGCTACTGGTTGACCACCCAGGACAGTCGCTTTCTGTGGCTGGCGAGTTTTGGCTTCGTGCTCAACTGGTTCGGCGACAGCCTGGACGGTACCGTGGCGCGCTACCGCAAGAAGGAACGCCCCAAATACGGCTACTTCGTCGATCACAGTGCGGATTCGATCAGTCAGGTGCTAATTTTCATGGGATTGGGCCTTTCACCCTACCTGCGTTTCGAGATCGCCGCCATCGCTTTGATCGGCTATCTGCTGCTTTCGGTGCACATTTTCCTCACCACCTACATTGCGGGCACTTTTCGCCTGTCTTACCTGCACCTGGGACCGACCGAAATCCGCCTGGTGGCGATTCTCACCAATGCCGCTGTCTTTTTCGTCGGAAGACCGGTGGTCAATATTTTCGGGAAAGCTTTTACCATCTACGACCTGGTGTGCGTGTTCTTCAGCCTTCTCTTCTTCGGGGTCTACATCGTATTCACCGTGCGTCAGGCATTGATGCTGGCGGAAAGCGATCGCCAGCTCGTCGAACAACCCCTCTCCAAAGCTCCCCGCCCCCAGGTGCAGGTGAGCAAGGGCTGAATCCTCCCGGCGCGCTTTGGATTAGGTAAGGAACGTGGTAAACTAACGTTGGTAGAGAGAAACGGGTGATCCTTGCAGCATCGGGAGGTAACGGTCGTTAAAGACAACCAAGGAGGACGGCTCAATGGGGCTATCGAAAGAAACCGTGCGTGAAATATATTGGATGATGTTACTGGCGCGGCGCCTGGATGAGCGGGCGTGGGTGCTTCATCGCCAGGGCAAGATCCCTTTTCACATTTCCGGAATCGGACACGAAGCGGCACAGGTGGGTGCCGCTTTTGCGTTGCGACGCGGCTACGACTGGGTCACGCCCTACTACCGCGATCTGGCGTTGATGTTATGCCTGGGCTATACGCCGCGCGATTTTATCATAGGCTTGATGGGCAAGCGCGAAGATCCCACTTCGGGCGGACGGCAGATGCCCAGCCACTGGAGTCTGCGCCAGGCAAACGTGGTCAGCCACTCTGCGCCGGTAGCAACCCAGGCGACCCACGCCGCCGGGATTGGGTTGGCAATCAAGCTGCGCAAGGAAGACAAAGTGGTGCTGTCCACCATTGGCGAAGGCGCAACCTCGCAGGGTGAGTGGTATGAAGCGGTCAACTGGGCAGCGGTGCGCCGCCTGCCAGTCGTTTTTCTGGTGCAAAACAATAAATACGCTATTTCGGTGCGCTCCGAGATGCAGATGGCAGTGAAAAGCGCTGCCGATAAAGCCTGTGGGCTGGGCTTGGATGGCAGGAGCGTGGATGGCAGCGACCTGTTCGCCGTTTACGAGATGATGTGTGAGGCAGTCGAGAACGCCCGCAGCGGCATGGGACCGAGCCTGATCGAAGCCCAACTATACCGCATCACCCCCCACTCCTCGGACGACGATGACCGTTCGTATCGCTCGCGCGAGGAGGTGGAAGAACACAAGAAGAGGGATCCGCTTCTTCTGGCGCGCCAGACGCTTGAAAGTCGCGGCGTGATCACCCCCAAGATTGTCGATGAAATGGAAGCCCAGGCAAAGGCGATGGTGGACGAAGCGGTGAAATACGCCGAAAAAGCGCCCTATCCGGCTGTGGAAGAAGGGGCGCATCCGGTTTACGCCGAGGAGATCCGCCATGCCTGAAATGACTCTGATCGAAGCCATCCGCACCGCCATGGATGAAGAGTTGGGGCGCGACACCAGCGTGTTCATCGTTGGCGAGGACGTAGGGCAACGCGGCGGCGTATTCCGCGCCACCCAGGGTTTGTTCGAAAAATACGGCGCCGAACGGGTGATCGATTCGCCCCTGGCGGAACTTTCGATTGTGGGAGTGGGCATCGGGGCGGCGCTTTACGGCATGCGCCCAATTTGCGAGATCCAGTTTGCCGATTTTATCCATCCTGCCTTCAATCAGATCGTCAACGAAGCCGCTAAAATGTGCTACCGCTCCAACGGGCAGTGGACGGTGCCAATGGTGATCCGTGCCCCTTACGGCGGCGGGATCAGCGGCGGTTTGTACCATTCGCAGAGCGTAGAGGCGTTCTTCGCCCATGTTCCGGGCTTGAAAGTGATTATCCCGTCCAATCCTTACGACGCTAAAGGATTGCTGAAAGCGGCGGTGCGTGACCCGAATCCGGTGCTGTTCTTCGAGCCGAAAAAGGGTTACCGTCTGATCCGCGGGGAAGTGCCTGAGGAAGAATACACCGTGCCAATCGGCCCGGCGCGTATCTCGCGCTCCGGTCGCGATTTGAGCGTATTTGCTTACGGCATGATGCACCACTACGCCCTGCAAGCCGCCGAACGCCTCGCGGAAGAGGACATCCAGGTGGAGGTGGTCGACCTACGTACGCTCTACCCGGTGGATAAAGCCACCATTCTGACAAGCGTGCACAAGACGGGCAAAGCCCTGATCGTCTACGAGGACAACCTCACCGGCGGTTATGGCGCAGAGATCGCCGCCATCCTTGCCGGCGAGGCGTTCACCGATCTGGATGCACCGGTGCAGCGCCTGGCAGGTCCGGATGTACCGGGGGTGCCCTTCAGCCATCCGCTGCAGGAATGGTTCATGCCCAACCCCGATAAAATCGCCGAGGCAATGCGCAACCTGGCGGCGTATTAGAGTGCGCCGGCGGAGTGAAAGGAGAACGAATGGCGACGAAAGTGGTTATGCCGCAATTGGGTGAATCGGTCGTCGAAGGCACTGTTACCCAATGGCTATTCCAGGAGGGCGAACGGGTGAAGGAATACGAGCCCCTGCTAGAAGTCAACACCGACAAGGTGGACACCGAGATTCCCAGCCCGACAGAAGGAGTGCTGCTGAAAATCGTGGTGCCGGCGGGGACGACGGTGCGCGCCGGCAGCGTACTGGCATGGATCGGCGAAGCCGGCGAGGACATCCCTGAAAGCGACAGCTCGGCGGTGGAGCCAAAGCCAGCCCCGCAAGAGGATGTTGCTTTTGGCGAAGCCACCCGCCCCATGGCGGCAACACCCCCCAGACCGCGGCGTGAACTGGGATTCATCTCGCCGGTGGTAGCCCACCTGGCGCAGGAACATAATGTGGATCTATCGCAGGTGCGCGGCAGCGGCATGGGCGGCAGGATCACCAAGCGGGATGTGCTCAATTTCAGCGAAGAGCGCCGCACGCAGTCACCCCCACCTGCCGCCTCGCCGCCAGGCGCGCCGCTCGAGTCGCCAGCCTGGGAGACCCCCGGTGAAGGCGACCTCTTCCGCCCCACCGAAATGATGTTCGGCGAGGCGAAGCAGCCAAAAACCACCCCGCCGCAGCCGCCCGCCACCGAGCGGGTCATCCCGCTCACCCCGGTGCGCAAAGCCATCGCCGATCATATGCTGCTCAGCAAACGCACCTCGGCGCACGTCACCACGGTGATGGAAGCCGACTTGCAAGCTGTGACGCAGCACCTGGCGGCGCACAAGCCGGTTTACGCACGCGACAATGTTCGTTTGACCTACACGGCGTATTTTGTCGCCGCGGCGGTGGAGGCGCTGAAAGAATACCGCATCTTCAATGCCTCATTAACCGAAAAAGGACTGCTGTTGCACCCCACCGTCAACATCGGTGTGGCGGTCTCGCTGGGCGAAGACGGCTTGATCGTGCCGATCATCCGCCACGCCGAAGCAATTTCGTTGCTGGGGCTGGCGCGCGCCATCGCCGACCTGGCACAGCGCGCCCGCAACCGTCAGCTCAAGCCCGAGGAGGTCCAAGGCGGAACGTTCTCGATCACCAATCACGGCGTCGGTCGCTCGCTGTTTGCCACGCCGATCATCAACCAACCGCAATGCGCTATTCTCGGCGTGGGCGTCATCCAGAAGCGGGCGGTGGTGATCCACGACGCCATTGCCATCCGCCCAATGGTATACCTGTCGCTGACCTTCGATCATCGCATCATCGACGGCGCCATCGCCGACGGCTTTCTGGCAAAGGTGGTCGAGCGCCTCGAAAACTGGCGCTAACGCTTGTCGCCTTTGCGGTGGGCGACGACGGAGACGGCGCACTAAGAGTACCTTCCAGGTTTTGTTGCCGCGCCTCTGTGGTCATAGTAAAATGAAGGAAAACCTCTGATTAATGCATGGAAGGCATATCATGAGCGAAAACCAGTACGATGTTGTTGTAATCGGCGCCGGCCCGGGTGGCTACATGGCTGCCATCCGCGCCTCTCAGCTTGGGCTGAAAACCGCCTTGGTTGAAAAACAATGGCTGGGGGGGGTGTGCCTGAATGTTGGCTGCATTCCTTCGAAAGCGTTGTTGAAAAATGCTGAAGTGGCGCACACCCTGCGCGAACGGGGCAAGGAGTTCGGTTTTTCATTCGAAAACCTGAAACTGGATTACAGCGCAGCGGTCAAGCGTAGCCGCCAAGTTTCAGACCGCCTGACCCGCGGGGTAAACTTCTTGATGAAGAAGAACAATATTGACGTGCACATGGGGACGGCGCTGCTGACCGCCAGAGATACCGTCCAGGTCAACGGTGAGGACGGCAAGAAAACCCACTTGAAAGCTGGCAACATCATCATTGCCACTGGTTCGCACAGCGCGGTGATCCCCGGTGTGGAGGTGGACGGAAAACAGGTGGTGACTTACCTGGAAGCCATTCTGCAGGAGCACTGTCCCGCATCGGCGGTGATCATTGGCGCCGGCGCGCTCGGCGCCGAATTTGCTACGGTGTGGAACAGCTACGGCTGCAAGGTCACCCTGGTTGAGATGTTGCCGCGCATCCTGCCCCTGGAAGATGAAGAGGTCAGCGCTGAGGTGGACAAAGCCTTCAAGAAACGCGGCATTCAGACCCTGCCTGGTCACCGGCTGGAGTCGCTCAAAAACGACGGTAAAAGCGTCGCCGTCAGGCTCAGCAGCGAGGAGGGCGAAAAGACCGTCGAAGCCGAGCAAGCGCTGCTGGCGACCGGTTTCAAGCCCAACACCGCCGGGCTGGGTTTGGAAACGGTGGGTGTCAAGCTGGATGGGCGAGGCTTCATCGAGATCGACGAACGCATGGCGACCAATGTGCGCGGCATTTGGGCAATTGGAGATGTCACCGGCAAGCTGCTGCTGGCGCACCTCGCCTCGACCCAGGCGGTGGTGTGCGCTGAGAATATCGCCGGGGTCGAAACCGTCACCATCGACTACGAGATGGTGCCGAGCGCGGTCTATTGCCAGCCACAGGCGGCACACTTTGGGCTTACCGAAGCACAGGCAAAAGAGCGCGGTTACGAGGTAAAGGTTGGACGCTTCAATAACATCGCCAACGGCAAGGCGCTCGGGTTAGGCGAGAGCAACGGCTTCGTCAAGATCGTGGTCGATGCCAAGTACGGCGAAATCCTGGGGACGCATATGGTGGGGGTGGACGTGTCGGAGTTATTACCCGAATTGACCCTGGCGCAGCGCATGGAATTGACCACGGCAGAAATCGCCCGCAACATTCACTGTCATCCCACCCTGAGCGAGATGGTGATGGAAGCGGCGCACGGCGCCGAGGGGAATGCCATTCACCTGTGATTGCCCCCCTGGGCGGGGTTACAAGCGCAAAGCGATTTTTCATTCGAGCCAAAAAGGAGGTTGTATGGGAAGCAAGGGACGCGAAATCGTTGAAATGAACATCGATGAGCTGCTTCAACTGCTCAACAAAGCTTTTGCTGATGAATGGATGGCGTACTACCAGTATTGGCTGGGCGCAAAGGTCGTGCGCGGTCCGATGAAGGAAGCCGCCATTGCCGAATTGATGCAGCATGCCGCCGATGAATTGAATCACGCCGACATGCTGTCGCTGCGCATCATCCAGCTTGGCGGCACGCCCGTCACCAACCCGCAGGACTGGAAGAAGGTCGGCAATTGCGGTTACGAATCCCCCGACAATCCGTTCATCAAGGTCATCCTCGAGCAAAACATCACCGGAGAACAATGCGCCATCAAAGTCTATCAGGATCTGGTCAAAAAGACCATGCACACCGACCCCGTTACCTACAATATCGTGGTGCAGATCCTGCAAGACGAAGTGGAGCACGAAGAAGACCTGCAAGCACTGCTGGAAGATTTCGAAGGAATGATGAGCACCAAGTAAGTAAGGCACAACCAGCCGAAAGGCGTAAAGGCTGCTCCAATGAAGCAGCCCTTGCTGGTTAATGAATGGTGTTGCGGTAGTTGGGGTCGACGATCCCGGCTATCATTTTGCGAATTATCTTCGCCGGCGGCGCTTTTTGCGCCCCTTTTCCGCTTTGGCTTCAGGGTTGGTTTGCTGCGGCGCGGGGCTTTTTTCGGTTTCCGCCGATTCGCGCCCGGAAACCACGACGGCTGCGTCGCGCCGCGGACGGTAAGTGAACAGGCGGCTGATAACCCCCATGCGGATGTCAGCCAGCAGGTTTTGGAACATTTCGGAAGCCCGCCCCTTGTACTGCACCAACGGGTCACGCTGCCCGTAAGCCTCCAACCCGATCGATACCCGCAACGCCTCGACCTTGGTCAGGTATTCCACCCACTGCTCGGAGATCACCCGCAGCAACAGATCGCGATAGACAGCGTTCTGGAAGACCTGACCCAACACCTGGCAAACCAGTTGACGATCCTCCTCGTCGAATTCAGTCAAGGGCGTTTCCGCCAGTTCCTCGAAACGCTCCAACCCCATCGCTTCGACCAGACCGCTGCGGCGATGCTCGTCCAACTGGCTCAATCTGGCTTCATTTTGAACCAGGTGATTCCATTCCATTCTGCCGCGCGCTTGCTCCAGATGGTGCAGTCCCTCTTCAAGGTGCTGCGATACGCACTCGGTGATCT
>JBBIKU010000011.1:0-2252 GCA_037445245.1 Anaerolineaceae bacterium | reverse complement strand
GCCAGCAATTGCGCCGCCAGGTAGACGTAATTCAGGCGGGTGTAAAAGCGCGTGCTGCGACGGTGGGTGCGCGTGTCGAAAGCAATACGGCTGCCCTGCGCCATCAACACCAGCAAATCCACCCACTGTCGCCGCGTGAGCACCTCGTCGTCGATTCTATCGAGGTGCGGATCGAGATCGCGACGAATCTGCCCATTTTCCCCCAGCAGGCGGGCAGCGCGCTGCTCAAATACCTTCTCCACCGCATCCAAGATCGCCGTGCTCAACTCGTACCAGTCACGGTTTTGGAGTTCCCCCCCTTTTAATTCGAGGCTCTCCTCCAGACGGCGTTCCAGCGCGCCCACCATGCGGTTGACCGCAATGCCGGTGAGGAATTGATCGATCTGCTGCCGCAGGCATTCCAGCACCTGCGGGTCGGCATGCGGCAGGCGGCGCAAATCGTTTGAATCCAGCTTGAGTTGGATGTGGGTCAACTCAGAAAGTTCCGCCAGCATTTCCTGGGGTCGCGGCAATGACATCTCCTCCTCGTAGGAGGACAGTCCGTCGAAATAGGTCTCCAGCATTTCGAACCGTTCCTGGCGCTGGCGCTCCAGGGCTTCTTCAGTGCGTTGAAGCAGATCAGCGGCGCTGCGCAGCAGATGATCTTTTTCTGCCAGCAGGGCGCGCTGCGCCAGTTGTAGCAGGGCGTTGCGAAGCTCGCTTTTTGGGGGTCGGTCATCGGCTAGCTGGGAGCGTATCGCTTCAATCAGCAGGTCAAAGGTGAAGGAAGGATAGCTAATGTCCTCGAAATTGAAGGCTGGCTGCACCTCTTCCAAGAAAGCCAGCAGGCGCCAGGGTCCTTCCAAGTCTTTCAGGGCTTCAGGGATACGCTGTTTCATCTCGACATGCAGGATTTCCAGCACGTCTTCGCTCAGATCTCCCTTCTCGAAAACGCGGTCGCGCTGGGCGTAGATGCGCTTGCGCTGGGTGTTGAGCACGTCATCGTATTCCAGCAAATGCTTGCGGACATCGAAGTTGGCGCCCTCCACCCGCTGCTGCGATTGCTCCACCAGCCTGCCCAGCAGATTCATCTCGAGCGGCTGGCTGTCATCGACCATAATGCGTTTCCAAAGGTTTTCAACCTGCGCTCCACCGAAGAGACGCATCAATTCGTCTTCCAGCGAGAGGTAAAAACGCGACGAGCCAGGGTCGCCCTGGCGAGCGGCGCGCCCACGCAACTGGTTGTCGATGCGGCGTGCCTCGTGACGTTCCGAACCGATCACGTGCAGTCCACCCAGGGCGCGCACGCGCGCCATGTCATCCATGTACTGCAAAAAGGCTTTAACCGAATCTTCATAGATGCCGTAATCGGCGGGAGACAGCGCCAGCAACGCCTGCCGTCGCTGCTCGTGGGTCAGGTCGAAGGGATCCTCTTCAACGCGACCAAGAACGCGGTTGGTATCGCGGATGATCTCTTCGGGCAATTCACCGCCCAGCTTGATATCGACGCCGCGCCCCGCCATGTTGGTGGCGATGGTGACCGCCCCAAAGGCACCGGCGCGGGCAATGATCATCGATTCTTCGTCATGCTTGCGGGCGTTAAGCACCTGATGTGGGATGCCGCCCTGCAGCGCCTTCAACAACCTGGGCTTGTCCTGCTGCTCCAGACCCAAAATCGCTAGCAGGCTTTCTAGATTCTCGGAGTCTTCAGGGTTGAGCGAAAGACCCAAATTGCGGGCAATGGGACGTAGCTCGCCAGCGCTGAGTTCAGAGAGGGGGCGGTTGAGCGGTTGTAACTCGGGCTGCGAAGCCGAGAGCATATCGGTGTTGTGTTGCGTGAGCCACGCCTGGCGGATCAACAGTACTTGCGCCAGCCGCCGGATCGGTTCGGCATCCAGACGAGTGGAGAGCAGTTCGGAGTGCTCGACCGAGGTGGTGCCCACCAGTTGCGGTCTGCCCAGAACGTAATAGTGCAAGATCTCCTGGGTGATGGCGCGCAGCTTTGCCTCGTGGGTACGGTAGACCACATCTGGAAAATCCTTACGCTTCCAGAAGACGGGGGGTTTGTGACTGTCCCCGCGGCGGGCGTAATACATATAACGATAGCCGTGCTGGTCGCGGTCTTCCACCTCGACCAGCGGCGACTCGGGCTGAAGGGCAATGTGCTCCAAATTGGTGGGGATCGGCAACACCTCCAGTTTGTAGATCTTGCTAAACTCCTCAGCTTCGGTCAACGCCGTGCCGGTCATCCCCGCCAGCTTTTCATACATGCG
>JBBIKU010000010.1:0-28062 GCA_037445245.1 Anaerolineaceae bacterium | reverse complement strand
TCGGAAGACAGCCCGATCAAAACCGTCACCCAGTTCGAGATGGCAGTGGTAGACGCCCTCGGTCTGCTCAAAGTGGATTTTTTGGGGCTTTCAACACTGACCATCATCTCACGCGCCTGTGAACTGATCGCCCAACGGCACGGGCGACAGTGCAGCCTGGATAACATTCCCATCGACGACCCGGCGAGCTATGAATTGCTGGGGCGTGGACAGACGGCGGGGGTCTTCCAACTGGAAGGCAATGGGATGACGCGTTACCTGATGCAAATGAAACCCCAAAACCTATCACAGATTATCGCTATGGTGGCGCTCTACCGCCCCGGACCGATGGAGTTCATCCCCAGCTATATCCGGCGCATGCACGGAGAGGAACCAGTTACCTTCACCCACCCAGCACTGGAGCCGATCTTCAAAGAAACTTACGGTATCCCCATCTACCAGGAACAGATCATGTTCGCCGCCATGCAACTGGCGGGCTACCCCGCTTCTGAAGCCGACGACCTGCGCAAGGCGATTGCCAAGAAGAAGGAAGAAGCGCTCAGGCAGCACCGCGCCCGCTTCGTCACCGGTGCGGTCGAACGCGGCATCCCGCCGGAGAGCGCCGAGAGAATTTTCGACGAGTGGGCAAACTTTGCTCGGTATGGCTTCAACAAAAGCCACGCCGCCGATTACGGCTTGATCGCCGCTCAGACTGCCTACCTGAAAACGCATTACCCGGTCGAATTTATGACCGCGGTGCTCTCCGCCTCAAAAAATGATACCGCCAAAGTTGCTTTTTACGTCGCCGATTGCCGCAGCATGGGAATCGAAGTGCTGCCACCGGATGTGAATGCCAGCGGTTGGGATTTTATCATCGAAGACCGTCTGAATGGCAACTCGGCAATCCGTTTTGGCTTGGGAGCAGTGAAGAACGTCGGTCAGGCACCGGTGGCGCTGATCAGCCAGGCACGCACCGAAGCCGCATTTAAGGACATCAACGATTTTTCGCGCCGCGTCGATTTGCGCCAGGTAGGTAAACGCACCCTGGAAGCACTGGTGCGGGTCGGAGCGTTGGACACCTTTGGCTCGCGCACCGCCCTACTGGACGCCCTGGATACCATTCTTTCGGTCAGCGCCAGCCATTTCCGCGCCGAGCAAGCCGGTCAAATGAGCTTCTTTGGCAGCATCGCCGGCATTGAAGATAAGATCACCCTGAACGACCTACCCACACTCGACCGACGCGAACAGCTCGAATGGGAGCGCGAACTGCTGGGGTTGTACGTCTCCGACCACCCCTTATCCCCCTATCTGTCGCTGCTCAAGCCGCGCGTCAGCCATTTCTCGGGACAACTGGCAGAAGCGGGGCATCGTGAGGCAGTCACGGTTGCCGGGATGGTGACACGCTACCGCACCCACCAGACCAAAACGGCAAAGACGATGGCGTTCGTCACCCTGGAGGATATTCAGGGTACCATCGAACTGGTATTGTTCCCCCGCGCCTGGGAGCAATACAGTCCTGTGGTCACTTACAACCAGGTGCTGGTGGCAGAGGGTAAGCTGGATAACGAGGGCAGCGATCCCAAGGTGCTGGTCGACCGCCTCAGCGTCGAAACGCTCGACGATTTGCTGCCGCAGGATGATCAAACCTGGCACCAGGCACGAACTCCCCAGAATTTCGCCAACCCGACCGTTGCAGCGGACACCGAACTGGATGAGAACAACGGGGAGGAAGAGGCCTCGCCATTGGCGGGCGAAATAGTGCCGCCGACGCCGGCGGC
The DNA here is from genome assembly GCA_037445245.1 of Anaerolineaceae bacterium. Classification (GTDB taxonomy): domain Bacteria; phylum Chloroflexota; class Anaerolineae; order Anaerolineales; family Anaerolineaceae; genus JBBIKU01. The sequence continues at coordinate 26,305 of JBBIKU010000010.1, read as the reverse complement.
TTTCCCTTCCCTTGAAGATGCCGTCGCCGAAACCCCACCGGAGCTTCCCGACGACTGGCACGAACTCGATCCCCCTACGGGCAAAGCGAGGCTGCCCGAAACACCCGCCAAGGAAGCCACTCACGAGCCACCCTCCATGTCTGATGCCGGATTCGGCGTCGCTCCAGACGTGAGCGCATCAGGTCTCGCCCAAGCGTCTCCGGAGATGCACCGAAGGGCGGAATATCTTTCTTTCGGCTACATCGCCCCGCCGTTGCGGTTTTCACCGCGCGACAGCGTAGAACCTGGCGAATCACAACCGCGCATGATCAAGGTCGTGTTACGGGCAAGCGGAGATAAAGTGCGCGATGTCCGCCGCCTCAAACGGGTACACGGCTTGATGCAGTCCTGCCCTGGCAACGATCGTTTCTGCCTGCTGGTTTTCGAGCGCGATCGCCATTATCAGATCGAATTTCCCAATGAGACGACCAGGATTTGCGCCGAATTGATTCAAACATTGAGTGGGCTGGTGGGCGAAGAAAACATTCTGGTCGAAGCGATCAAAATACAGTAAAATCGGGCGCATCATGAACATGACCAAGATCAAGTGCATTGGCGTGATGACCTCCGGAGGCGACGCGCCGGGCATGAATGCCTGCATCCGGGCAGTGGTGCGCACGGCGACCGCCTACGATGTCAGCGTGCTGGGAGTGGAAAATAGCTTTGCCGGATTAATTAAGGGCATCTTTCGCCCGCTGGGAGCGCGTGATGTCGGCGGCATCCTGCAGCGCGGCGGCACCGTGCTGCAAACCGCCCCCAGCCCGGAATTCCACACCGCCCGCGGCGTACAACAGGCGATCCGCGAGATGAACAATGCCGGCATTCAGGCGCTGGTGATCATCGGCGGCGGCGGTTCGCTGGCTGGGGCGCAACAACTTGCGGAACTGGGCATCCCGGTGGTGGGCGTGCCCGCCACAATCGACAATGACATTTACGGTACGGATATTTCGATTGGGGTCGACACGGCGCTGAACACCATCGAAGACGCCATCGACAAGATCCGCGATACGGCAACTTCTCACGGCAGGGCGTTCCTGGTCGAGACGATGGGGCACAAATCGGGCTATCTGGCGGTGCAGGCAGGCATTATAAGTGGGGCTGAGATGGTGCTGGTACCCGAAGTACCCACCAAAGTCAAAGCGGTAGCCGATATGATTTCAGAAGCTTACACCCGCGGCAAGACCCACTGCATCATCGTGGTAGCCGAAGGCGCAAACCCTGCCACCACCGAGCTTGCTCGCATGCTGAACGAAATGGACGTGGGGTTCACCACCCGGGTGACGATTCTTGGACACATTCAACGCGGCGGCAAACCATCGGCGTTCGACCGGCTGCTGGCTTCGCGTTTCGGTTCCAGAGCGGTCGAGTTCTTGCTCGCCGGGCAAACGGGCATCATGGTGGCGCTAGTGGGAAACGAGATCAAATCCTTGCCGCTGTCAGAAGTCACTCGCCACACTCGCCGCCTGCCAGAAGAATACCTTGCCATGGCGCGCACGCTGGCGCGCTGATATCAGCCTTCGCGTTCGCGCAGGTGTGGAAAGAGGATCACCTCACGTATGGTGCGCTGGTTGGTCAACAACATCGTGAGGCGGTCGATGCCCATCCCGAAACCGCCGTTGGGTGGCATGCCGTAAGACATGGCGCGCAGATAATCATTGTCCATGGGATGCTGCTCTTCGTCACCGTCTTCGTAGGCGCGACCCATTTCGAGGAAGCGCGCTTCCTGATCCAGCGGGTCGTTCAGTTCGGTAAAGGCATTGCACAGTTCCATACCACCGACAAAACCTTCGAAGCGCTCCACGATTTGTGAATCTTCAGGTTTGCTCTTCGCCAGTGGCGAGATATCGCGCGGGTAATCGTACAGAAAAGTCGGCTGGATTAAGTTAGGCTCGAGAAAGTCCCCCAGCATGCCATCGATCAATTTGCCCCGCGACGCACCGGGCTTAAAATTAAGCCCGCACGCTTTCATCGCCCGCCCCAGGCTCTCGCCGTCGGGGTGCTGCTGAATGTCGATTCCAACCGCGTCGATCAACGCCTGCCGTAACTCAATTCGCTTCCAGGGTGGATTCATGTCGATCATTTGCCCATTGAAAATAAAAGTGCGTGTGCCGAGCACTTCATCGCAAACGTAGGCAAGCATCTCTTCGGTGAGCGCCATCACCTTTTCATAATCGGCGTACGCCATATAAAATTCAAGCTGGGTGAATTCGGGATTGTGCTTGAATGAAATGCCCTCATTGCGAAAGTCGCGTCCAATCTCGTACACCCGCTCGAGCATCCCCACCAGCAGACGCTTTAGATACAGTTCAAATGAAATGCGCAGGTAAAGGTCCTGTTTGAGCTGGTTGTGATGGGTGACGAACGGACGCGCCGCCGCGCCGCCGTAGATCGGTTGCAGGATGGGGGTCTCCACTTCCAGAAAATCCCGGCTGTCTAAAAACTGGCGCAGAGCGCGGGTAATTGCCGCCCGGGTGTGGAAAATGCGACGCACCTCGGGGTTTACCGCCAGATCGGCATATCGCTGACGAAAGCGGGTTTCAGGATCGCTCAAGGTGGCGTGTCGAACCACTTCGCCGTCCACCACTTCATCTTTCGAGGCGGGCAACGGGGTTATGGCTTTCGCCAGCATGCGGAATTCACTCACCTGCAGGGTTACCTCGCCGCTGCGGGTTCGCATCATTACGCCATGCGCTTCGATGAAGTCACCCAGATCGAAATGTTCACGCAGGTGTTCCATGCGCTCCTCGCCCAGCTCGTTGACGCGGAAAAAAAGCTGCAACCTTCCGGCGCGATCTTCGATGTGGGCAAAGGCGAGTTTCCCCATCAGGCGTATGGCGCGCAAACGTCCCGCCAGGATTACCTGAACGGGCTGGTTGCCGCCGTTCGCCTCGACTTGCTCAAAGGCTGTCCGCGCCGCTTCAGTGGTGTGGGCAGGGTGGGCGCGCATTGGAAAGGGTTCGACTCCCGCCGCGCGCATGCGTTCAATTTTTTGAATTCGGATTCGTTCGAGTTCGGTAAAGTCCATCCGGCTTCGTTTACTTGACCTTCACGATTTTTACGGCGAACGAGCCGGCAGGCGCTTCTACCTGAACAATGTCGCCGGGTTTGTGGTTGAGCAAGGCTTTCCCCAGCGGCGATTCATTGGAAATTTTTCCAGCCGCGGGGTTGGCTTCGGCGGCGCCAACAATGGTGTAGGATTCGGGTTTTTCGCCCTCTTCCTCGATCGTGACGGTCGATCCAACCTGGACGGAGTCATCAGTTATTTTGCTCTCGTCAATGACGCGTGCAGTTGCCAGCAGAACTTCGAGTTCTTTAATCCGCCCCTCAACAAACGCCTGTTCATTCTTGGCGGCTTCGTATTCAGCGTTTTCGATTAATTCGCCGCCCTCCATGGCTTCGTGGAGGCGTTTTGCGATCTCCTGACGCTTGACCGTGCGCAGGTTCTCAAGTTCTTCCTGCAATTTTCGATAACCTTCTTGGGTCAGGAATGTAGTTGGCATTTCTCTATCCTTGATTGATGTAACGGTGAGATAGAACTTTTCGGTAGCTTAACTTTCGCAATAACAATGGTTGGGAATAATTACAGATTAGGTTGAAAATAAAAACCACTCCACCTGGAGCGGAATAGTGTATGGCGGCTGCATCGATGTGCCGCTATCATACCATATTTTGGGTTGCCAGGCAAGTAGAAATAGAATATTAATTCTAGTCTTTTGATGGAATGCATGCACAGCAGGCTCAATCCGCGACCACATTGGATAGAGTTACCCCTTGCCCCAGAATAAGCAAAGCATCCCCGCTCTCGTCCAGAGATGCTTCGCTACTTTTAACTGTCAATATTGGCGCGTCGAGCCATTGTATTCGGTCGATCATACCTTCTGAACAACATACGTTGCGCCGCGGTTGAGCGCCTCATTGTTCGCCGGGATCAGCCGCCGGTTGGCAACCGGCAGGTGATTTTCCATAGCTTTGGCAACCGCATCCGGCGGCAACACCGACAAATTCGCCAGAAGCGTGCCGAGCATCACCATGTTGGTCAGGCGCCGGTCACCGATTTCTTCGGCGATTTTGTTGGCAGGTACTTCCACCACCTGAACATCGCTACGCCCAACCGCACGATTGATCAGACTGGTGTTGACCACCACCAGACCGCCCGTCTTGACGGTCTGCTCGTATTTATCCAAAGAGGGCTCGTTCATGGCGATTAGCGCCTTTGGGTTGCGAACCATGGGAGAGCCGATCTCCTCGTCGGCGATCACCACCGTACAATTGGCAGTGCCGCCGCGCATCTCGGGACCGTAAGAGGGGATCCAGGTCACCTCCAAGCCTTCATCCATGGCAGCGTAAGCCAGCACCTGACCGGCAAACATAACCCCTTGTCCTCCAAATCCGGCAATAATGATTTCGGTTTGCATGTCTGCCTCCGCCTCAAATTTTGACCTGCACGAGCGCCGGGTTGACCTTGTATTCGCCGAGCGGGTAATAGGGGAGCATGTGTTCTTCCAGCCATTTCAGCGCTTCGAGCGGCGACAGCCCCCAGTTGGTGGGGCAGATCGAAAGCAGTTCAACCATCGAGAAGCCTAGTCCGCGCGCCTGCGCTTCGAATGCCAGGCGGATCGCCTTCTTCGCCAGCCGAATATTTTTCGGATCGTGCAGGCTGCGGCGGGCGATATAAGAGACGCCATCCAGGGCAGCCAGCATTTCAGAGACGCGAATGGGGTAACCGGTCTGCTCGACATCACGACCGGCGGGAGAGGTGGTTGTCTTTTGTCCCGGCAGTGTGGTGGGCGCCATTTGCCCGCCGGTCATACCGTAGTTGGCGTTGTTGACGAAAATGACGGTGATATTCTCGCCGCGGGCAGCGGCATGAACGATCTCGGCGGTGCCGATCGAAGCCAGGTCACCGTCGCCTTGGTAGGTCAACACGATGCGGTCATCAAGGATGCGCTTGATACCGGTCGCCATTGCCGGAGCGCGCCCGTGCGGCGCCTGGACGAAATCAAAATCGAAGTAATTGTAGGCAAACACCGAACATCCCACCGAAGCCACCCCAATGGCTTCTTCGCGGATATCCATCTCGTCGATCACTTCCGCCACCAGACGTTGCGCAATGCCGTGGGTGCAGCCCGGGCAATAATGGGTCGGCATATCGGTGTACGACCTGGGGCGGGCGTAAACCAGTTGTTCCAATCCGGCATCTATCGTAGTCAAGATTGACCTCCCATCACACCAGTGCCGGCATGCGCTGCAGCCAGCGATGGCGTGGATGCCCATTCACGGGCATCTCACCCTTTGCCAGACGGCGGATTTCCTCGAGCACCTCATCCGGGAAAGGAATGACGCCGCCCATGCGACCATAAAATTCGACCGCGGCGTTGTCTTTAACCGCCATCAGCACATCATCCAGCATTTGCCCGGCGTTCATTTCCACCACCAGCAAGCCGTCCACCTGCTTGCTGAGTTCCTCAATCACCGCCGAGGGGAAGGGACTGACACTGATCGGACGCAACAAGCCCACCGGGATGCCCTCAGCGCGGGCAGTTCGCACCGCCGAAGTCGCCACCCTGCCGGCTGACCCGAAACCGATCACCACCAGTTTGGCGTCGTCCAGAAAGTAGTCCTTATAGCGCACCTCGTTCGCCTGGATCGTCTGCCAGCGTTGCTGGAGGCGCAGATTGATTTTTTCTTCATCCGGGGGATTGAGGTAGATTGAACTGAGAAAGCGCCGTTCACGTCCCACCGCGCCATTGGTCGCCCAGTTCGGGTCGGATTTTCGCAGCGGCTGCATCTCGGGCAGCTCGGCGGGTTCCATCATCTGACCCAGGCTGCCATCCATCAGCACCACGGTAATCGAGCGATATTTTTCCGCCAGCTCGAACGAGAGCACGGTCAGATCGATGGCTTCCTGAATGCTGGCGGGGGCGAGCACGATCGAACGGTAATCGCCGTGCCCGCCGCCGTGGACGATCTGGTTGTAATCTGCCTGGGCAGGGGCAATGTTCCCCAGACCGGGACCGCCGCGCATCACGTCCACCAGCACCATCGGCAGCTCAGTGCCGGCGATATAAGAAAGCCCCTCCATCATTAAACTGATGCCGGGGCTCGAAGAAGAGGTCATCACGCGGGCGCCGGTGCAAGCGGCGCCATAAACCATGTTGATGGCGGCAAGCTCGCTTTCCGCTTGAACGAAAGCCCGTCCAAGCTCGGGCATGCGGTGTGCAAGCCATTCCAGCAATTCGGTTTGGGGGGTAATGGGGTAACCAAAGTACCCTTCCAGCCCAGCTCGCACCGCCGCTTCCGCCACGGCAACGTTCCCTTTCACCAACTCGCGGGTCATATTGTCTCCCCGGCTTCGAGCGCCTTTTTCTGGCTGATCTCGCGGTAGACGGCAATAGCAGCTTCAGGGCACACCACGCTGCAGATGCCGCAGCCGGTGCAGCCGGCGGCGATCAATTCCGCCGGGTGGTAACCCTTGGTGTTCATTCGTTCGGCTGCCAGCGCAATCACGCCTTGCGGGCAGGCTTCAATGCATAACGCACAACCTTTGCAGTATCTCTCGTTGACCTCAATTCGTCCCTTTGCGGGCATTCAATCCTCCTTTGTAGGATGAAATCGAGTGAGACCCATCTGTGGATACTCGGATAAATATTGTAAGATTCACCCACAATTATTATGCTGGCATTGACGGCGCGGGGCTAGTGTCAACCGTCACCATTCCGTTGACGATTGTACCGAACTAGGATAACATAAACGCGCCATTTACGCACCGTTGTTTCGGCAAGGCGGGGGCGCCAGACCGGTGGTCGTACTCTTTTACCAAGTGGAAAAAATTCTAAAGATGTTGGAAAAAACCATTGGTATGAAAGTATCCGTCTGTTACTATGTCATTTGGGTGATGGAATGGGCATCTGCCCGCCCAACCGGGGTCGTCCACCAGCCAAACTGCGGTTAGTCTCGATGGGCGATGTAGGCTAGTACAAGCGAGCTAAAAATGCCACAATTCGACATCAATTTAAACATGGAAACCCTGCAAACGTGGGCAATCGCCGTGCTGGCGGCGCTGCTCGCCTACCTTGTCTTTCGCCTGATCCTGCTCGTCCTGCGCCGCCAATTGCAGGCGCAGGCAAAGCGGCGCAAAACCGAACTGAACGGCTTCGGGCTGTACCTGGTGCGCGACACCCGCACGCTGTTCCTGCTGGTCGTTTCGCTCTACATCGGCTCCTTCTGGGTGAATTTGTCGCCCGAGGCAGCCCGCTTCATACGCACCGTCTTCGTGGTGACGGCGCTGATCCAGTCCGGCTTCTGGATCAGCCACCTGGTCAGTTTTGTGATCGAGCGCCGCGTTAACCGCGTCATCGAAGAAGACGCCGGCAGCGCCACCACCCTCAACGCCGTCAAGATCGTCGCCAAAGGGACGGTGTGGGCGATCATCCTGCTGATGGTGCTGGATAACATCCCCGGCATCGAGGTCACCACTCTCATCGCCAGCCTGGGCATCACCGGCATCGCCATCGGTCTGGCGGTGCAGAACATCCTGGGCGATCTGTTCGCCTCGCTCTCGATCGCCCTCGACAAGCCCTTCGTCATCGGCGATTTCATCATCGTCGGCGAGCACATGGGCACGGTCGAGCACATCGGCTTGAAGAGCAGCCGCATCCGCAGCCTCACCGGCGAGCAGTTGATCTTCGGCAACGCCGACCTGCTCAGCAGCCGCATCCGCAACATGAAACGCATGCAGCGCCGCCGTGGCTTGATGCGTTTCGGCGTCACCTACCAGACCCCGCCCGAAAAGCTGGAAGCCATCCCGGGTGTGGTGCAGGAGATCATCGAACGCTTCGCCGATCTCACCTTCGAGAGAGCGCATTTCAAGGAATACAGCGCCTTTGCGTTGAATTTCGAAGTGGTCTTCTGGCTCGAAGACCGCGATTTCAGCCTGTTCATGGACCGCCAGCAGGCGATCAACCTCGAACTGTACCGCCGTTTCCAGCAGCACGGCATCGAGTTCGCCTACCCCACCCAGACTGTCTTCCTCGCACCCACGCAGTCGGCACTCGAACGTCCCAACGGGCAGCCAGACGTCAAATGACCCAGCCCAATTGCCTGCCGCCCGCCTTCTACGACCGCCCGGTGGTCGAGGTTGCCCGCGCCCTGCTGGGGATGCGCTTGGTGCGCCTGCTGGAGGGCAGGCGGGTTGGCGGGGTGATCGCCGAAACTGAAGCCTACCGCGGCGAAAAGGACCTCGCCTGCCACGCCCGCGCCGGCAAGACTGCCCGTACCGCGGTGATGTACGGGCTGCCCGGGCACGCCTATGTTTATTTCACTTACGGAATGCACTGGATGCTGAATTGCGTCACCGGCGCCGAGGGCTTCCCGGCGGCGGTGCTGCTGCGGGCGATTCGCCCAGACGAGGGGTTGGAGATCATCGCCCGCCGCCGCAACGGACGCCCGCCAGCGCAATGGTGCAACGGACCGGCGAAGCTGTGTCAGGCGCTGGCAATCGACGGCGCTTTCAACGGCGTCAACTTGTGCGACCCTGCTGGCGGCTTATGGATTGAAGCCGGAAGCCCAGTCGGAGACGAAAAAGTGAGAATCGGAACACGGATCGGCATTCAGAACGTGCCCGAGCCGTGGCGCAGCAAACCGTGGCGTTTTTGGGTGGATAATTAGATGAGGATTGTCAGCGGCACAGAATTAGACCCCTGCCTGCCGCTCAACGTTTCTGCCACACCTGCAACGTGATGTGACTGAAGCCCTTGATGTCGGGGGCGAGTCCGCTGCGCGAAATCTCGAAAGCGATGCGGTTGAAGGGGCGGTCCCAGTCCAGCGGCACGTTACCCGCCAGCGCCTGATTGACCACCCGCGTCAGATAAAAATAGTTGCTCAAATCTTCCTCGGCCACCAGTTTCATCTGCGATTTTAACGCCCGTTCGGTCAGGGGACGGCTGAGGTGAACGTTGTGCCAGCGCGGCGGGATGTGATCAAACCCCAGGTACTGCCGCAGGGCGTTGATATTTTCACCGCCCTCGCGAAAGGCTTCGCACACCAGCAGCCTGCCGCCGGCAGGCAGATATTCCGGCAGTGTTCGTAAAACCTCCTCCTGCGATTCTTCATCGGGCAAGTTGATCAGCGAGCGCTGGGTGACGATGACCGTGAAATCTTTCATGAGATGAGGCGAGAAGGGCAGGCAGCGCAGGTCAGCCCGCACCAGTCGGACGCCCGCCTCACTGGCAGCAAACGCCGCCAGCATCCGCTGCGAACGATCCATTCCCACGTATTTACGGCAGTGGACACGATAATCCCGGCATCCGCTGCCGTCTCCGCAGCCCAGGTCAAGCACGCGGTCTTCGACATCAATGTGGCGCAACAACATCTCGGTTTCGAGCGTCGCCACGTAGCGGTCGTTCATCGAGCTGGTTTGTTCGCTTTCCCAGTAGGCGCTGATATTGCGGTCAAGTTCGTCAGTCATAGCACTCCCAATCCTTCTTTGAATGCACAGCGGCGGTTGACTGGACCGTTGCGTGGCGGTATTATACCTTAACGTACAGCTTGAAATCGACACAAGTTCCGCCGATAACGGGTACAATTGAGGGCAAACCAGTCACAAAACTTTGCTGGATCGGAGAACCAGCCGCATGTTTCGAAAAAACAGCGCCAGCGCATCCACGCCCACCCTTCCCACCGAACGCGTCACCTCGGTGTTAGGACCGGGCATCACCTGGCAGGGCAATCTGCGCGGCAGCGGCGGTATCCGCATCGAGGGCGCCTTCGAAGGCGAAATTGCCGTGCGGGGTTTGATCGTGGTGGGTGAAACCGGCAGGGTCAATTGCGAGAAACTGCGTGCCAACACTGTGATCGTCGCCGGGGCGGTGCGCGGCAACATCTTCGCCGATAAGCTGGAAATCCGTAGCACCGGCAGAGTGTGGGGTGACGTGGTGGCTTCGGCGTTCTCCACGGAGGAGGGGGCGTTCCTGCGCGGGCAGGTGCGCATGGAAGAAAAAGTGGAACTGAACCTGGAAAGCGAATTAGCTTCGCCGCCGCAAGAATCGACGCCCAACGGCGAAAATAACGATAGCAAAGCCGAAGCGTAAAGCAGCATTCGATCCTGCGCCCATCCCAAATTGGGCAATTTCAAATCCTGGAAGACGAGATGGAACATCCCATGCGTTTAAGCCGACTGTTCAGCCACACCCGCCGCGAAGTCCCCGCCGCAGCCGACAACGCCGCCCAGCAATGGTTGTTGCGGGCAGGTTACCTGTCTCAAATTGCAGCGGGGAGCTACCTGCAATTACCGCTGGGCAGGCATATGATCGAACGTCTGCAACGGAGGATGACATCCGATCTGCAAGGTATCGGCGCCCAAGCGCCCACGCAGTGGGTGCAAGAAATCCGTCTACCGCTGCTGCCGCCCACCACCTCCATCGCCGTAGCCGCGGCGCAGCTCAGCCGTGAGCACATCCACTCCTACAAGCAGCTCCCGGTGCTTCTTTTCAGTTTTCACCCCGAATGGCAGAACGGATTCAGTGCGCGCCCAACCGGTCTGCTGCGCCTGCGACAACAGAACTACCTGCGCCTGTTTGGTTTTTACGCCGATTCCGATTCTTTGACGCATCAATACCACGCTATCGCCAGCCGTTTCCAGAGCTGGTTTGAACGCTGCGAGCTCCTGACGCAAAAAGTTGAAAGCAGCTTCGACCCGGAAAACGAACCGGCGCATATTTACTTCCTCGCCGCGCCGGAGGGGGACACTCTCGTTTTTTCCTGCGAGCGCTGCGGTTACCGGGCAGAGCAGTCATGTGCCCGCGCTCACAAACCCGCGCCGCCCGCCGCCCCGCCGCTCGCCATGGAAGCCGTCGCCACCCCGGCAGCCGCCACCATTGAGGCGCTGGCGCAATATCTGGGCATCCCCACCACCGCCACCGCCAAGGCGGTCTTCTACATGATGACCCCGTCAACGCCGCTGGACAGCCCGACGCAAGAGGAATTCGTCTTAGCTATCGTGCGCGGTGACATGGAGGTAAACGAGAGCAAGCTTACGCACGCTCTCGGCGCAGTTGCCCTGCGCCCAGCCAAGCAAGACGAGATTTGCGCCGTGGGCGCAACCCCGGGTTACGCCTCGCCGGTCGGATTGAGCGGGGTGCGCGTGGTGGTGGACACCCTGATTCCCGAATGTCCTAACCTGGTGGCGGGTGCCAACAAGCCCGGTTACCATCTTTTGAATGTCAATTACGGGCGCGATTACCAGGCACAGTTGGTAGCGGACATCACCGCTGTTCGGGTGCCCACTTCGTCGGAGTGTGATGGCGATCTCTGCCCGCATTGTCAGTCCCGGCTGGCAGCAAAGCGTGGCGTGATGCTGGGCGGTTCCGCCATGCAGCAGGTGCTCGGGTTGCCCCAAGCTGCCTGCACCTACCTCAACCAAGAGGGAAAAAGCCGTCCGCTTCACTTCGCTTCGCACTGGCTTGGAATGGAAAACTTGCTTGCCAGCATTGCCGCCCTGCATCACGATTCCCATGGGTTATGCCTGCCGCCCTGGGCGGCGCCTTTTGCCGTTCACCTGGTGATGCTGGCAGGCAAAAGCGGACTGCCGCAGCAGGTTGCCGAGTCGTTGGCGGCGCAGCTCGAAGCCGCCGGCATCGATGTCCTGCTCGACGATCGGGCGGAGAGTCCCGGCATCAAATTCAACGACGCCGACCTGATCGGCATCCCGCTGCGGGTGACGGTGAGCGAACGGTCGTTGAATCAGGGGGGCGTCGAGATCAAGCCGCGCCGCGGCGAGATCAGCCTCGCGCCGCGGGAAGATGCCTGCAAAACCATTCTAGAAAGGATAGTAGAATCATAAGCATGGATTATCAAGCCCCCCCGCCCATCCCCATGTCTTCCCCCGATTTGACCGATCTGGAACGCCAGGCTGTGCTCTCGGTCGTCAGTACGCCCCACCTCAGCATGGGACCGTACATTCACGCCTTCGAGCAAGCCTTTCGCGACCGGCTGGGCTGCCGCCACGCCCTGGCGGTGAGCTCTGGCACCACCGGCTTACACCTGGTGGTGATCACTTGCGGCATCCAGGAGGGTGATCTGGTCATCACCACGCCCTTCTCCTTTGTGGCTTCGACCAACGTGATTCTGTACGAACGCGCCATCCCGATATTCGTGGACGTCGAGCCGCTCACCGGCAACCTGGATTGCGATCAGGTCAGTCAGGCGGCAGCAGATCTGACCAGGGGCGGCCTTTCCGCCCGGCGCTGGTTGCCGCGGCGGGGCGCACAAGCCCACGCCAATTTGAAAGCCGTGCTGGCGGTGGATGTTTTCAGCCAACCGGCGGATTTCGACCGGTTGCGCCCGGTGAGCGATGCCCACGGTTTGAAGCTAATCGAAGACTCGTGTGAAGCGCTGGGCGCAGAATACAAAGGTCGCAAAGCCGGTAGCCTGGGTGATTTTGGCGTGTTCGGTTTCTACCCCAACAAGCAGGTTGCCACCGGCGAGGGCGGTATGATCATCACCGATGACGATCAAGCTGCCCAATTGATGAACGCCCTGCGCAACCAGGGACGCGCCCCGGGCGACACTTGGCTGCAACACACCCACCTGGGCTATAACTACCGTCTGGATGAAATGAGCGCCGCCATGGGCGCCGCCCAGATGACACGACTCGAGGCGTTGTTGGAAGCTCGTCAGCGGGTCGTCGACTGGTATCAGCAGCGACTGGCGGGTATTCAGCAAATCGAACTGCCGCAACTGGCGCCTGAAACTTCCCGTCCGAGCTGGTTTGTCTATGTCATCCGTCTCGCCCGCGGTGTCGACCGCGCCGGTTTTGCCGAGCGGCTCGCCAAGCGCGGCGTGCCGGTGCGACCGTATTTCCTGCCAATTCACTTGCAGCCCTACATGATGAAACGCTTCGGTTATCAAAAAGGAGATTTCCCGATCACCGAAGACCTGGGGGAACGCGGCTTGGCGCTACCCTTCTCAGGTTGCATGACAGAAGACCAAGTCGACCAGGTCTGCGCTGCACTCAAGGCGGCTCTGGCGTGAGGCGGGATCGGCATTGATTCGGATTTATGGAACAAATAGATAATAATATCGTGGGCCCACTTCGTGGGTACGTGTGCCACACCCCGCCTCGCCGGGTGGGAATGATCGTGCACGTCACGGCTGCCCTGCTCCTGGCTGGCGTCAGCGGCTTCAGCCTGTGGTTCGCTTTCCAACAAGCGCTGGGGGCGTATTTTGTCCTGCTGCTGATTTTTTCGCTGCTGTTGCTGCCGCTGGTGGCAATCACGGTTTACCACAGCTACGCCCTGCAGCAAGCCGCTTACAGCCTGGAACGCGACGGGTTACGACTGCGCTGGGGGCTGCGGGCAGAGGACATCCCGCTGCCGGATGTGGAATGGGTGCGCCCCGCCAACGAATTGGGCTTCGACCTGCCGCTGCCTGCCCTGCACCTGCCAGGCGCCATTTTGGGGACACGTCATGTGGAGGGCTTGGGGATAGTCGAGTTCCTAGCGTCGGATGCCCGCGCCCTGTTGCTGATTGCCACCCCCAGCAAAGTGTATGCGATCTCGCCCGATAACCCGGGTGCTTTCATGCGCAATGTGCAGCGTGCGATGGAAATGGGCAGCATTGCGCCGATCTCATCGCGCACCGCCCTGCCCGCCGCTTATTTGCAGATGGTGTGGGCTGACCGGCGGGCACGGGCGCTCATCCTCAGTGGTTTGGGCATCACCTTGCTGCTGTTTGTGATCGTCAGCGTCATCATCCCCAGCCGTCCTGAGATTTCGCTGGGATACACCAGCGACGTCACGCCCATGCCGCCAACCTCCTCGGATCGTCTGTTCCTGCTGCCGGTGCTGGCGAGCTTCGCCTTTGCGGCTGATCTCATCGGCGGTCTGTTCTTTTATCGCAGAATTGAGCAACGTCGAGTGGCTTACCTGCTGTGGGCGAGCAGCAGCATGACGGGATTGCTGCTTATCCTGGCAGTTTTGCTCACCCCTTGAGAAATCAAACTTTCATTGCTTTTCATCGAGGTGCGGAGTGGTGTTGCAACTTATCGCCGGCTTTTTGATCGCCCTGTTGGTCTCGCTCCTGGCTTACCGGCTCGGCAGCCTCAACCGCAGCGGCGCCCTCGCCGCCCTGCTGCTGGGGACGATCGTCTTCGGTTTGGGCGGGTTGGGCTGGGCGGTGTTGCTGATCGGCTTTTTCGTGTCCTCCAGCCTGCTCTCGCGCCTGTTTGGCAGGCAGAAACGCGCTCTCAACGAAAAATTTTCCAAAGGCTCGCAGCGCGACGCCCTCCAGGTGCTGGCAAACGGGGGCGTCGCCGCTGCCATGGTCTTGATGCGCTGGGTGGTCGCCAATGACGGTTGGCTCTGGCTGGCTTTTGCCGGCTCGCTGGCGGCTGCCAACGCCGACACCTGGGCAACCGAGCTGGGTGTACTCAGCCGAAGCCAGCCGCGCCTGTTGACCACATTACGAGCGGTTGAGCCCGGCGCCTCGGGTGGTGTTTCACCGACGGGCACACTGGCGGCGCTGGGTGGCAGCCTGTTCATTGGCGGGCTGGCGGCGCTTTTACCCCCGCCTGGCTTTCAGCCAGGCGCATTCACGAGCGTGTACCCACATAGTGGGCACGTGATCATCATCACCCTGGCAGGGCTGGTGGGCAGCCTGATCGATTCGCTGCTCGGCGCCACACTGCAAGCCATCTATCACTGCCCCGCCTGCGACAGGGAGACCGAACGCCACCCTCTGCACACCTGCGGTAGCGCCACCCGGCAGGTGCGCGGCTTGCACTGGATGAACAACGACCTGGTCAACGCCGCCTGCACCTTCAGCGGGGCGCTTACAGCCATCTTGCTTTGATTGATTTAACCATCCCGATGAGCGTCCCAAAGGTTGCGCAGCAGTTTAAACAAATAGACCTGACTGCCGCTGCCTGCTGAATTGACGGCATTTCACGAATAATATTGAGATTTTCTGCTCTTAACTGAAATTAATGATTTCATCGAATAAATTTGATAAAATGTATTTAACTTGTAAGTGCAACTTTATCGCTAATCAGTTCTGTATATTGCGGCTTCGCCGGTAATTCAGCCATACGGCAGCACCTGCTCCTGTAAACAGCATGTCAATGGAGTGTATATGGCAGATAAAACTCAACCTGTTCAAAAACGTCGATACCCGATAAACGCATCCTTATGAAGGCAATGTACTTCAATGGTGCGTTGTACATTAACCCGGATGCGAAACTCAAATAGAAGGGAGGTGATAATATCGCAAAGTATGCAATCAAAAACCGTTTCCTGAATATGTCTCCGTTTTGTCGTAAACGAAGACAGGAAGATACCTTCACTCGTCACGCAACAAGGAGGAAAAGATGTTTTCCAGAAGCAAAGTGTCCAAAATGTTTAAATGGCTAATCATTTTCAGCATAGTACTGGCTGCGTGCGCGCCTGCTGCTCCGACGCCGCCGCCAGCCGAGCCGGTTGCACCTGAAGAACCGGCAGAGCCGGTCGAACCGGCGCCTCCGGAAGAACCAGTGGAGCCGGTTGAAGAGGGCATAACACTGGCAATATTACACTTCAGCGTTATTGAAGGTACCACCTGGTCTGGCGCCCACAATCGCGCTGGACTGCGGATCGCCGAGAAGCATGGTAATGTGGATTACATCTTCAGAGAAGAAGTCGGTCCCGACCGCTCCAACCCGTATGCTGAAGAGTTGATCGCCGATGGCGCCGATATTGTCGTTGGGAACGCTGAGTTCATGGGAATGCCCTTGAAAGATATTGCCGACAAATATCCGGATGTCTATTTTGCATCCGTAGTCGGCAGTGATGTCACCACCAAACCGAACTTCATCCGCTTCTTCCCCCGACAATACCAGGCGCTGTATCTCGAGGGTCTCGTTGCTGCCGCATTAACAAAGACTGGGAATATCGGCATCGTTTCTGCCTTCCCGGTGGTTCAGGTTATGAGGCGGCAGGCTGGGTTTATTCTCGGGGTGCAGGATGGCGCCAAATTGCTCAACAAAGATGTTAAGGTCTATGTGAAGTACAGCGGTGACTGGTATCTGCCGGCGGAAGAGCGAGAGATTGCTACCACCCTGGTAGACATGTACGATGTGGACGTCATAACCCAACAGACCGACTCCGGTTCTCCTCTGGATGTTGCCGAGGAAAAAGGCATCTGGTTCGTCGGAAAGGACATGGATACAGTCGGATTCTACGGCTGGTCCGATACAGACACGGTGGCAATTTCGTTCGACACTCGCTGGGAAGTTCTCTATGACCGGATGGTGCTCGATAAATTGGCGGGCAAATTGGATCCAGAAACAATACTCTTCCTGGGCATGGAATCTTCAATTACCCTGGCAGACGGGACAGAAGTTCTGGCGGTAGACATCATGAACGATAACAAAGTTGGAATCGAAGCCATCAGCCCTGCCGCACTGCCGTTGATCCCACAAGAGATCATCGATCTGGTTAAACAGCGCCGGGAACAAATGATAGCCGGTGAATGGGATCCCTTTACCGCCCATGCACTGGTGAGCAACGGCACAGGTTTGGCGCTGGAAGGGCTGCCTATTCCTGCCAAAGGCACCGTAGTCAAACCGGCAGGTGAAGTGCCAACGGCTGAATGGCTGCTTGGGTCATTCAACTTTGACGTGGAAGGCACGATTGTCCTGGAGTAAAGCAGCCAGCGCATTTGCCCCTAATGAACCATGACGCTTTATCAATAACCAAGTGCTGAATAAACTTTCTTCCTCCGGGGCGTTTCCCCGGAGGAGAAAGTTTCATTTACCACATATCATTTCGGAAATTCGTTTATAATAATTGAAAACCAATTTCAACGGAAGATCGGAATACCTATGCCCCAAGTAAGTCTCAGCCGTGGTGAAATGGTGCTGGAAGCAAGAGGAATCACAAAACGATTCCCAGGGGTGCTTGCCAATGACAACATCGATTTTGATATAAAAGGTGGTGAGATCCATGCAATTCTCGGCGAGAATGGCGCCGGAAAAACCACCTTGATGAACATTCTTTTTGGGTTTTATCAACCCGATGAAGGTGAATTATTTATTGGCGGGAAGGAGGTCAATTTTAAATCTCCCCTAGATGCGATCGAACTCGGCATCGGAATGGTTCACCAAAAACGCAAACTGATTCCTGCCCATAGTGTGATCGAAAATATCATGCTCGGTCACCCCCATGCCGGAAATATCCTGAATAAAAACAAGGCGAAGACGGAGATTGCCGAATTAAGTGAAAAATACGGCTTCAAAATTGATCTCAACGCCAAGGTTTGGCAGCTTTCTGAGGGGCAGAAACAGGGCGTGGAGATTATCAAAGCGCTTTACCGCGGCGCCAAGGTGCTCATACTGGATGAGCCAACTTCTGCCCTTTCACCTCCTGAAACGAAAAACTTGCTCGAATCCATTAATGCCATGGCACAGCATAACCTTGCTGTCGTTCCATTCATTACCCATAAACTCCCGATCGTCTTGGCAATCAGCGATCGTGTCACCGTCCTCCGACGCGGTAAGGTCACCGCACAATTTAAAACGAAAGATGTTACCGAGAAAAGCCTGGCGAAGAGCATGATTGGAAGAGAAGTCATCTTCAAATTGGCGCGGGAAGAAGTGGAATTCGGCAATCCAGTTCTGCAAGTAGAAAACCTCTCCGCCAATAGCGAAAGAGGCCACTTGGCAATACAGGGGCTTTCTTTCTCCATTCGCGAAGGTGAAATCTTTGGCATTGCCGGTGTTTCCGGAAATGGACAGGAAGAACTCGCAGAAGTTCTTGCAGGTCTTCGAAAAACAGTTGGCGGCAGGGTGCTTCTGGATGGAGAGGACATCACCCATCATTCGTGCCTGAAAAGATGGCGGAAGGGAGTTGGATACATTCCGGCGGAACGGAATGATGTAGGGTCGATTGGTGATTTTTCGCTGACGGAAAATGTCGCTATGAATTATTATTTTGACGACCGCTACGCGCCTGGAGGGATCATCAGTTATCAAAAACTCAGGACGATGACCGAAGAGTTGATATCCGAGTACGGCGTGGCAACCCCGGGTCCAGAAATTACAGCAAAATCTCTATCGGGGGGCAACCTGCAGAAACTCATCCTTGCCCGGGTGCTTTCCCTCAAACCGCGATTGCTCATCGCCAATCTGCCGACCCAAGGACTGGATGTCGGGGCAATCGAATTTGTTCAAAACAAACTATTACAGGCGAAGAAAGATAAAACCGCCATTCTGTTGATCTCCGGAGACATCGAAGAGGCGTTGGCACTGAGTGATTGGGTGGCGCCGATATATGAAGGGGAATTCATGGACATCATCCCTGCCAAGGACGCAAATATGGACATTGTGGGCGCCATGATGGCGGGTTTAAGACCGAAGGTGGAAACGAAATGAAAATTGGCAGCTATGAATTAAAACTGGAGAAAAGGGAAAGGATATCCGGTTTTAAGGCAACCTTTATTTCGCTCATTTCGATAATCTGCGCCCTGCTGCTTTTTAGCCTGATATTTTTAGAGGCAGGCGTAAACCCGCTGATCGGTTATAAAGAAATCTTCTCCTTTGCCTTCTTTAATCCAAATGGTCTGCCGCTGACCATCAATCGTTCGATATTCATATTGCTTTGCACCTGCGGGTTTATCATCCCCTTTCGAGCCGGGCTTTGGAACATCGGAATGGTGGGGCAACTGTATGCCGGAGCACTGGGCGCTTTTGCAGTTTTGTATGCCTTGGGCGCCAGGCCAACTCCCAGCATTTATATTGCGCCGGCGCTTGGAATTCCCCTGATGATGTTAGCCGCGGGGATGGGTGGGGCAGTGATTGGCGGCATTGCTGGGTACATCCGGGGGAGGTTCAAAGTCAATGAGATCGTAGCAACCATGATGATCAACTTCATCGGTTTCTGGATTGTCGCATATATGATCAAAGAGGGCGGCCCTTTCATGAATCCGGTTGGCAGGAGCGAGAGCTTCGATCTACCCTATTCTTTGCGTGCTCCGCAATATATGGGGCTTCCCTTCACCCTCGTGGTAGCCCTGCTTTTGGCTTTCCTGCTCCACTGGTTTTTTGCCAAAACCCGACTTGGGTATCAGATCAAAGCTTACGGGCTCAACCCCTCTGCAGCCAGATATGCCGGAATAAATCCGGTTTTGATTCCCTTTCTGGTATTTATTTTGGGAGGGTTTATTGCCGGTCTGGCTGGCTACCATTATTTTGGCGCCGTTCCCGGCGTATACAAGATCGCCAGGAATTACCTGGAATACGGCGATTTATCATTCTACGGAATTATATGTGGACTGATCGCAACAGGAAATCCCTTGGCAGCCATCCCAATTTCACTGCTGTTCGGTGGGTTGACGAATGGCGGCAGGTTTGCGCAGGGAAAGCTGCAAACAGGCTTCGGCGTGGATTATGCCCTGCTCGGCATCATGATGATTACGATGGTTGCATTCCAGTTTTTTTACAGGTATAAAATCATCCGGGTAAAACACGATGAGGAGATAACAGATGTTGGAGCTATTCGTTAGAAGTCTTGATGCCTCAACAGTTTTCACGATTGCCGCACTAGCCGAGCTTATCGGTCAGCGCTCAGGAATATTAAACGTGGGCATTGAGGGCGTAATGTTGTTCGGCGCCACGCTCGGTTTTATTGTTGCTCAAACAACCGGGGACTATTTGCTTGGCATTATCGTCGCAATAGCGATCGGAGGCATTATTGGTCTTATCCATGGTTTCTTTTCTATAACATTGGGAGGGGACCAGGTTGTGAGTGGTAAGGGAATATGGATTTTCGGTTTTGGGCTGACCACCTATATTGGGAATCCTTATACCGGGCCTCTTAATTTACCACGCATAGCAAAAATTGGCGGTGCATCACCTTTCTTCTATATCGCTGGCGCTCTAATTATCATCGTGTGGTTCGTGCTCACTAAAACGAGTTTGGGTTTAAAGATCAGATCGGTTGGAGAAAATCCTTCGGTGGCGGAGGTCTCGGGGATCAGTGTTTCAAAAATACGCTATCTCTGTGTCGTAACCAGTGGAATGCTCATGGGACTTGCGGGAGCGGTTTACGCCCTGGACTACAATCCGGTTTGGAACTACAATTTTATTATGGGTTGGGGGTTTATTGCGCTGGCGCTGGTCTTTTTCTCAATGTGGAATCCCATTATCCTCCTGGGGGGTTCGGTGCTTGTTGGCGCCTTGTGGCAGCTTGCACTAAACCCACAATTTGTGCTCCCTGGCATCATGTCACGATATTTATGGAGAACTGTTCCATTTGGGATCACCATCGCCGCCTTGCTGGTGATGTCCACAAAGTGGTTCAGAACAAGGTGGGGCGCTGCCAAACCGGAAGCGCTCGGACTGCCCTACAAGAAGGAATAATCGCGTTGGGAAATTGATGATTTCGATCAAAAAATAGAAACTGGCGGAAATCGATCGCCAGTTTTTTTATTTGATCCCGGTCTATTTCGACCAGGACTGCAATTCGATGATGTTGCCTTCCGGGTCGGTAACATAGCACCAGGTCACTTTCATACCCGAAGCGACTTGCATGGTCACGATCTCGCCGACCGACCGCCCGCCGGATTGCAGGACGTTTTTCCGCGCTTCCGCCACGTCGTCAACCGAAAAGGCGATATGCCCGAACCCGGGTCGATTCACCGCTTTTTTACCGGCGTTTTCCAGAACGTTGTAATTGAAGATCTCCAGCGTGGGACCGTTCTCCCCGCAGCCGGGTAAGCGCAAATGCATCCCGCGCAGATGCGCGCCTGCAATCGCAGTACCCGCTTCGAGCTGCTCGCCCTGGAAGTCGCGTTCGGGCGGTACGGGGGTGCATCCAAATACTTTCTGATAGAAATCGGCAAGCGCCCGCCAGTCTTCCGCGATGAGGTTGGTGTGGACATACTCTGCGGCTACGCTCATGGGTGACCTCCTGCGGGTTTCGATCCTTCCGGGGTAGCACCGACGGCGTTTATCACGCGGATCAATACGATGCGCTGCCCGCTGCCTTGGATTATACCCCTGCAAAGCAGAGATTCGGCAGGCAAGCTATGCAAACCACACACATTTTTGCATGCCACGCCTACAAACCTTGTACAAATACGTTCCTCGAACCCATTAATCGATGATTATTCAGTACAATAGGTATACACATCAGGGAGACTCATGCCGAAAAAGGAACACATCAATTTCTACCGCCCCGCCCCTGACCCGACCCTGCTGGATACCTCCGGCAAGCCGGTGAAGCTCTCCAGCTTGTGGGCAAAACGCCCGCTGCTGCTCGCCTTCACCCGTCACTTCGGCTGCACCCAGTGCAAAGAAATGCTGGACGAGCTGGTCAACGGGCGCCGGCGCATCAAAGAAGCCGGGCTGAATATTGCCATCGTCATGCAGGGCGCACCCGAATCGACAGCCGTTTTCGCTGAAAAATATGCGCCGGGATTGCGCTGCCTGGCGGACCCGCAACGACAAGCCTACCGGGCTTACGGCCTGGAACGGGGCGACCTCTTCCAGACCTTCCTAAATCCCAAAGTCTGGTCGGCGGTCGCCCGCTCGCGACGAAAGGGATACACCGTCGAAACCCCGCCGCCCGGACAGGACGCCATGCAGATGTCGGGCACCTTTATCATCAGCCGCGACGGGCGGGTGGCGCTGCCGTACTACTACGATCACATCGCCGACCACCCCCCGCTGGAGCTGCTGCTGAGCGGGGTGCTCGCGACCAAATGGGATCGACCGCTGGACGGACCGCTCGGCCCGGGGGTGGGTGGATCATGAAGCAGATCGCAACAATATCCGTATATCTCGCGCTCAAAGAGATCTGGCGCAACCGCGGGCGCTTTCTCCTCGTAAGCATGGTGATCGCCCTGATCACGCTGCTGGTGCTCTTCATCGCCGCCCTGGGCGAAGGGCTGGGCAACGGCAATCGCGAGTACATCTCCAAGCTGAACGCCCAGTTGATCGTCTACCAGGAAAAATCGGATTTCCTCATCGCCGCCAGCCGGCTGGGACGAGAGCGCATGCTCTCGGTTCGCCGGGTCAACGGTGTTGCCCGAACCGGCATGCTCGGAACCGCCAACGCCACCCTGATTTTCCCTGACGGCGTCGGAAACCTCAGAGTTGCCCTGCTGGGCGTCGAGGCGGGTTTCCCCGGCGAGCCGAGAGTGGTCGAGGGCAGGCAGTTGCGCTCGAACCTTGCCCGCGAGGTCATCATCGACCGCAACACCGCCCTGAGGACCAACCTGAAGCCGGGGGATAGCCTGACCCTGCGCGTGACCCAGGGTACCGAGGACAAGTTCTACAGCCTGCGCGTTACCGGCATCTCCGACGGGCAGCAGTACGCCCTGCAGCCATCCATCTTCGTGCCCTTCCTCACCTGGGACGAGGTGCGCCCCAAATCCGAAGCCGAGATCGCCCGCGCCAACCCGGTTGCCAACGTGATCCTGGTGCGCCTGCACGATCCTTTGCAGGTCGAAGAGGTTCGCCAACGCATCACTTCCCAGGTCACCGGTGTGGAGGTGGCGACCCTGAGCGAAGCCATCGAAGCCCTGCCGGGTTATTCCGCCCAGCAGAGCACGCTCAACACGCAGGGGGCGTTCACCCTCTTCATCGGCGTGCTGGTCATCGGCGGCTTCTTCCAGATCCAGATCCTGCAAAAGGTGGCGCAGATCGGCGTACTCAAAGCCATCGGCACCGCCAACTCGATCGTGGCGGCGGCGTCCGTCATCCAGATCGTGGTCATCACCGTGATCGGCGTCGCCATCGGCGGGCTGCTCACCTTCCTGTTCTCGTTGTCGTTCCCGCCCACCATACCGATCGTCTTCAACGGCGCCACCTCCGCTCTGGCGGTGGTGGCGCTGCTGCTGATCGGTCCCATCGGCGGGCTGGTATCCATCCGTTACGCCGTGCGCATCGAGCCGCTCAAGGCGCTGGGGTTATCGGCATGAATGAGCCCATCACCCACAACAACGGCGCTGCCCTTGAGACCAGAGCCGTCCGCAAGATCTACAACAGCGAATCCGGCGAGATCCGCGCCGTGGACGACGTTTCGATCCGGGTGGCTGCGGGAGAATTCGTCGCCTTGGTCGGGCCGAGCGGATCGGGCAAGACCACCATGCTCTCGATGCTGGCGGCGCTGCTCTCGCCCAGCGAGGGACAGATCCTGCTGGACGGGCAGGACCTTGCCGGCATGGACGACATCGAGCGCGTGCGCCTGCGCCGCGAGAAGATCGGCTTCACCTTTCAGGCGAACAACCTGGTGCCTTACCTGAGCGCGATCGAGAACGTGGAGTTGATGCTGCGCCTCAATAACAGGCTCGATAAGAGCGGGAAACTGCGGGCGCGCGAATTGCTGGCACGTCTGGGTTTGAGCGAACGGCTGCACAACCTGCCCGGGCAGATGTCCGGCGGGCAGCAGCAACGCGTCGCCATCGCCCGCGCCCTCATCCACAATCCCAGCCTGGTGCTCGCCGACGAACCCACCGCCAGCCTGGACACCGAACGGGCTTACCAGGTGGTGCAGACCTTCGCCGGGCTGATCCACGAGCAGAACCGCGCCGGCATCATGGTGACGCACGACCTGCGCATGTGCGAATACGTCGACCGCGTTCTGATGATGCAGGATGGCAAACTGGTGCGCCAGTACACCGGGCGCGAGGAGATCATGCAACTGGTCAACGGCGCCCCGCACTGACCGGCGCCGTAATCTGTTCGATCTTGCAGCCTATTTTTGCACGCTTACGGCGTCCCCCGGCTTGACCGTTCCCCCCTTGAGCACGCGCGCCATCATCCCGGCGTTGCGCTGCACCTTGCTGTCCACCTTATATGCCACCGCCTTGAGCAAGCGCGGGTGCATCTCGTTCAACTGCAAACATGGGTTGCGAATCTCGGTCACTTCCAGCAATGCATCGGCAATTTCAAGCCGGCTTCCGATGGGAAGAGTCATCACTGACATTCCTTCTATGATGATGTTCTCTCCCATCATTCCTGGCGCCAACCGAATGCCCTTACCGGCAATGGCGGCAAACATGGACGTATCGACCAGCAGCACCTGGCGCAGGTTGGGCTTGTTTGGATCCTTGTTCGCCAGGTAACGGTGGCGCACGAACTCGCCCGCATGGTAATCTCCGGCGACGCCGTAATTTTCAACGAGCTGGATGGCATCCACCACCTGTTTGGGTAAGCCCGGCTCAGCTTTTTTGCAAACCGCCACAACCGAAGCAAGATTGCCAGCAGTGTTCATTTCGCTCTTCCTTTAGACTGCATTATACACCTCCGCGCCTGCGGTCACCTTCATCGCCGGCATTCAACCAACGATTGGCGTCTTTTGAGTGCTGCCGCGCCGCTCGCCCCTTGCGGCGGTGCGCAGCACCATCGGCTGGCTTCACCTTGGGCAGATCGGCGCAGCGGCAGGTTTTGGCGCCCCAGGCGACCCTGCGGGTGTTGAACCAGCCCGACTTTCCTGCGCCAACAGCAGCATCTGGCTCACCGGCTTTTCTTCTCGAATTAGAGCGCAAGAAACCGATAGCCAGTTAGGTGAAAAGAATTTATGATTTGCACAGTCGAGAAGGAGATCAATATGGAAACTAAACCTTGTTACCAAATGGGATTGAAAGTTGGTCACTTTCCTGATCCCGGTGAGTGCCCTCACCCTCGGCGCCACATTCTCCGTGAGAGTATCACCCTTCACCAGCTTGCGGGAATGGCGCTGGTTGGATTAGGTCTTCTATTGATCGATGGGCGCTTCCTTTCCCGAATTCATCAAACACGAAAAGCAATGTCCCTGAACCGGCGCTTGGATGATTACCCAATTTGAGGTATAAAATGATCATGGAATCAAAGCAAGATCATCTTTTTGATACACAAGAAAAACAATGGAAAGCAATCAAGGAAAAAGAAGCCAGCGCCGATGGCAAGTTCTTCTATGCGGTACAGACAACGGGGGTTTACTGCCGTCCAACCTGCGCATCGCGCTTGCCCAATCCGAAAAATGTGCGTTTCTTTAGCAACGCAAAAGAGGCGGAAGAAGCCGGTTATCGCCCCTGCAAGCGCTGCCGACCCGATCAAGCGGCGGAACGGCCGGAGCAGACTGAACGCATCCTCAGTGCGTGTGCGATGATCGAACAGGCAGAAGCATGTCCGACCCTGCCCGTACTGGCGAAATCTGTCGGTCTAAGCCCGTTTTACTTTCAACGTCTCTTCCACAAATCAGTCGGAATTACGCCAAAACAATACTTTGCACAAAAAAGAGCGGAGAGAATTCGTGCCAAGTTATCGAGCGACGAAACGGTAACCGACGCCATTTACAACGCCGGATATGGGTCAAGCGCCCAGTTCTACAGTCAGGCGGCAGGAACACTGGGTATGAAACCCAGCCAGTACCGAAATGGCGGCGAGGGGGTCGATATTTGGTATGCAATTCAACCTTGTTCCCTGGGATGGGTCTTAATTGCTGCGACCAGGGTAGGAATTTGTGCGATCGAGTTCGGAGATCATCCGCAGCATTTGGAGAAAGCATTGAAAAATCGCTTTCCGGTTGCGACCTGCCGGGAAGGAGACCCTTTTTTTACGAAGTGGGTAAAAGAAACGCTCGCTTTTATTGAACATCCCGGCAATGATTTCAAGCTACCCCTTGATATTCAGGGAACAATCTTCCAGCGAAAGGTGTGGCTGGCTCTTCGAGAAGTTTCCAGTGGCAGGCGGGTCAGTTACACAGAAATTGCGAAGCGCATTGGGCAACCGAAAGCGTCCAGAGCAGTGGCACAGGCATGCGCCGCTAATCGCTTGGCGGTGGCGATCCCGTGTCATCGCGTGGTGCGAAAGAATGGCGATCTCGGCGGTTACAGGTGGGGCATGGAGCGAAAACGAAAGTTGCTCAACCGCGAAGGCAGAAAGTCGTAAGGCTGTGGGGGATAAAAGGCAACCCGTGCATTCAATAGGGTGCATTACTGCCAACACCGCTTCCCTGTTCAACGGCTGATTACAGTCCAGCGAAGTAGCATCTACAAAGAATTTACAATGGTTAGGATCGCTTTCTCAACCCTAGCAATAAGCCATTTTGCCAGCTCCTCCCCTTTCTGATAAGACGCGAGCTGCGGACTGCCGATATGACCAGAAGTTGAAATATCCTGTGTAGCCCAACCCCAACTGGCAATTCCGTTAAGTTTTTCTAATTTAATAAATAAGGCGATGACAGCTTCTTTGCCTTGGTCGTAGGCGGTGCTGATCTCTTCTTCGCTCGGCAGCCGGCTTGGTTCCATGCCT
>JBBIKU010000009.1:28579-29513 GCA_037445245.1 Anaerolineaceae bacterium | reverse complement strand
GCCCTGTTGCTCAAAATGGGCTTTCAACCCAGCTGCAATCGTAAAATAACCCGAAACCGGAAACCATTTCTGCAAGTAGGGGAAATAACCGGAACCAAAATTGATCGCATCCAGGGTGATGAAGTAAGCCAGGGTCGTCCCGGCGTCCCCGCTGAAGTGATATTCAGCTTCCGGCTGCGGCGATTGCAGCGGTTGGCATACGAAGATATCGGCATATGCCACAAGGCGGGTGAGGTCGATCTGCACCAACCTGGCTCTTTCAGCAACAGCCTGGCAGGCATTGCGCACCTCATCCAGTAAGCCACAACGCATTTTTTTAGTATCTCCCAAGATCGGTAATGATCATCCGCCGTAAATCAATCAGCTAGTGTCAGCCGGCTGAAGGCGGAGTAGTTTCATTATAAGTCAAACGACAGCGCGCACGATCCCAGCCACTGCAATCGACCTGTCGGTTAGAATCAGGCGTGACCCTTATGATCATCCCGTCATCAGGAGGACGAAAATGGAGTACCGTAATTGGGGAAAGACCGGCTTGAAAGTCTCGCCGCTGTGCATGGGCAGCATGCAATTCGGGTGGACGGCAGATTAAAAGCTGTCGTTTGAAATTCTGGATGCGACAATAAAAGCCGGCATCAATTTCATCGATACCGCCAATATCTATTCGCGCTGGGTAGAGGGAAATCCCGGCGGCGTAGCCGAGACCATCATCGGCAGATGGATACGCCAAAGGCGCAAAACGCGCCACCGGTTGGTGATCGCCACCAAGGTGCGCGGCAGCATGGGAAACGCACCGAACGACTCCGGTCTTTCGCGCTTGCACATCCTGCAGGCAGTAGAGGACTCGCTGCGTCGTTTGCAAACCGATTACATCGATCTCTATCAGACCCATTGGCCCGATCCCGATACCCCTATCGAGGAAACTCTACGTGCTCTG
>JBBIKU010000009.1:27742-28569 GCA_037445245.1 Anaerolineaceae bacterium | reverse complement strand
CATCAGGGGAAGGTACGCTAGCTGGGATGCTCCAACTACAATGCCTACAATTGATGCGGGCGTTATGGACCAGCGATCGGTTGGGGCTGGCGCGCTTCGACTGCCTCCAACCGCGTTACAACTTGGTGCACCGCCACGCATTCGAGCGCGAATTGGAGGCAGTTTGCCGCACCTACCGCCTGGGCGTCATCCCTTACAGCCCGCTGGCAGGTGGCTTTCTGACCGGCAAGTATCGCCGCCAACAAACCGCTGTCGCCAGCGTGCGCCAGCAAACTGTTGTGAAATATTTCACCGAGCGCAACTGGGCGCTGCTCGACCATATGGATATAATCGCCCAGGCGCACCACGCCAGCGTATCTCAGGTGGCGTTGGCGTGGCAATTGAGCAATCCTGTGATCACCAGCGCCATCATTGAACCACGAACGCTTGAACAGTTCCGCGACAATCTCGGCGCGCTCGAAATGCAGCTCAGCGGAGACGAATTGCAACAATTGAACCGGTTCAGCGATTGGCAAAGCGGCTGACATATCTGTTAAGTGCGCTTTTCCAACATCAGCGTACAATACAAGCAGGTTCCAAACAATAACCCAGCCTTAGTCATTGCCGAAGGCAGAGTGGTGTTTAATTCTGTTGCGAGGTGTTTGATGTTTCGAAAATCAATCATATTAATGGTAGTGTTGTCCTTATTTTTGAGCGGGTGCAGGCTGCCGTTCACCGCGAAGTTTCAAGCTCCCGGCGGCGGTCAAGCGAGCCTGCCGCAGCCACCTGCACAGCTGCAAGTTCAACCCAAAATTCCTGTAGATTCGGCATCCAGCAGCAGCGATGCG
>JBBIKU010000009.1:0-27702 GCA_037445245.1 Anaerolineaceae bacterium | reverse complement strand
CACCCCCACCGTGCTTCCCTCGCCCACGCCGACGCCCGTGCCACAACCGCTGGGGCCCTCCAGCTTTCCGCCCGGCTTCAACCCTCTCACCGGTCTGCCGGTCTCCAACCCGGAAAACCTGAAGCTCACCCCGGCGCTGGTGTCGATCACCAATTTCCCGGTCAGCGCCCGTCCGCAGGCAGGTTTATCCTTCACCCCCTTTGTGTTCGAGATGTACATCGGCGAGGGCGCCAGCCGCTTTCTGGCACTCTTCTACGGTGATTACCCGCTCAAACCAGAACAGTCTGGCGCCAACCCCGAGGATGGGGCGATCTCCGACGGCATCGGTCCGATCCGCTCGGGGCGCCTGCCCTATGAGCCGCTTCGCAAACATTACAACGGCTTTCTGGTCATGGCATCGGCTGCCAGCATGGTGTCCTCTCAACTGAGTCAGGTGAGCAACATCTTCGGGTCTGACCACGACGACATCAACAGCGCCATGATCGACGCCACCAAGCTGGAACGGATCGCCCGCAGTCAGTCGGATTCTCTAGACCCGGCGGCATTGAGCGGGCTTTACTTCGAGCCACTTGCGCCCGCCGGCGGTGTTCCGGCGAAAATGATCTGGCTGCCTTATAGCTACAAAAACCAGATCATCTGGCGCTACAATTCTGAGGGCGAGGGTTACCACCGCTATCAAGACAACGCGGACGGCAAGACCTTTATTCAAGCCAGCGACCGGCTCAACGGCGAACCGCTCAATTATGAGAACGTGGTGGTCTTATTCGCCGAGCACCGCGCCTATTATGAAACTGTGATCGACATTAAATTGTCATACATCCACCGGATGCCGGCGTTGTTGTTTCGCGACGGGATGATGTACGAAATCTTTTGGACCACCCGTAACGAGGAGTACGAAAAAACTACCGGCAAGATCCGTCCGATCCGCTTCATCGACGCCGAGGGCAATCCCTTCCCGCTCAAACCCGGACAAACCTGGGTTCAATTTGTCCCCCTCGGCACGCGCTACGATGAAGTCATCGAATCGGAAGACTATTTTGATCTCAAAACCAAGCGGCAACCCGGCTCAGGCGTGTGGTCGATTCGCTTTTACGCCCCGCCGGTCGAAAACTAGCCGCGATCTTGATCGATTTGTCGTTGAAGGCGGCAATACTGTGAAGTGACAAAAACCGCAGAGCCGCCCGGCATGAGTTCTTTCTGGCAGAGGCAATCCGATGAGCGATAAAATGGCGGCAATGGTGCTGCACGCCCCCGCTGAGCCGCTTCGTTTCGAGCGGATACCCATCCCCAAACCTGCTCCCGACCAAATTTTGATCTCGGTCAGCGCCTGTGGGGTATGTCGCACAGACCTGCACATCGTTGACGGTGACCTGACCGAAGCGAAGTTGCCACTGGTGCCCGGACATGAAATCGTCGGTAAGGTGGTCGAGATCGGCAAGCGGGTGGTGGGAATCAAAGTAGGCGACCGGGTCGGCGTCCCCTGGCTGGGCGGCGTCTGCGGCGTTTGCCGTTACTGCCGTAGCGGGCGCGAGAACTTGTGCGATGCGCCCGCCTTCACCGGTTATACGCTCGATGGCGGTTACGCCGCTTATGCCCTCGCCGATCGACGCTTTTGTTTTACGCTGCCCGACAACTATCTGGATGTGGAAGCTGCCCCGCTATTATGTGCCGGCTTGATCGGATATCGCGCTTACCGCATGGCAGGCGAGGAAGCCAGCCGCCTGGGTTTGTACGGCTTTGGCGCCGCTGCTCACATCATATGCCAGATTGCCGCCCACCACGGGCGCGAAGTGTATGCCTTCACCCGCCCCGGCGACGTTTTCGGTCAGGAATTCGCCCGCCGGCTGGGAGCAGTCTGGGCGGGCGGTTCGGATGAGCCGCCGCCCAAAACCCTAGATGCGGCGATTTTGTTGGCGCCGGTGGGAGCGCTGTTACCCATTGCCCTCGCTGCGGTCTGTAAGGGCGGAGTGGTGGTGTGCGCCGGTATTCACATGAGCGACATCCCGACATTCCCATACCGCCTGCTGTGGCAGGAACGGGTGGTGCGCACAGTTGCCAACCTCACCCGCCGCGACGGCGAAGCGCTGCTGCGCCTGGCGCCAGAGGTGCCAGTGCGCACGGTTGTCCGCCCCTTCCCGCTCGAACAAGCCAACCAGGCACTCGACTGTCTGCGCGCCGGAGAGATCGAAGGCGCCGCCGTGCTCATCCCCTGAGCCGATCACTGCCCCACCTGCGCTGAAAACAAACTGAACCAACGCCAAGGTGAGATCTGGCGGCAGGCGATAACTGGCACAAAAACCAGGTGATCACTCACCGGCTGGAGATCGCCTCAACACCTTCAAAGCGCCCCTGCACAAAACTGATTGGGTCCAATCTCTTCACCAAAGACCCTTAACCATTTCATAACAAAGTTTTGGTCAAATCTTAAACTGGGCAGGGTACAATCGAACCACACAAAGAAAGCGCCGCCTATTACTTAACCAGCGGCGAGGAGATTTATGGATAAACCCAGCGTCCTGTTTTTGTGCACCGGAAATTCAGCCCGCAGCCAAATGGCGGAAGCACTGTTACGTAAGCACGCCGGCGAACGCTTCGAAGTGTTCAGCGCCGGACTTGATCCGCACAGCATCAACCCCTACACTATCCGCGTCTTGGACGAGATCGGCATCGATACCAGCCGGCACAGCGCTAAACCGCTGTCAGATTTCCTCGGCAAGGCGCATTTTAGCTACCTGATCACCGTCTGCGCCAACGCCGAAGAAAAATGTCCGATTTTTCCCGGCGTGGGCACCAGGTTACACTGGCCCTTCGAAGATCCAGCCGTCTTTGAAGGCAGTGAGGAAGAAACCCGGCAGAAGTTCCGCCACATCCGCGACCAGATCGACGCCAGAATTCAAGCCTGGCTCACCGAACAAAGGCGTGAGTGAGTGGATCGCCCAGCCAGATCAGCCCAAATTTTCCGCCGCAAAATCCCAATTGACCAGATTATCCAGATACGCCTGAACGAAATCAGCCCTGCGGTTCTGATAATCCAGGTAGTAGGCGTGCTCCCAAACGTCGACCGTCAGCAGCGCTTTTTGTCCTTTGATCATGGGCGTTTCGGCGTTGGGCGTGCTCACGATTTTTAGTTCGCTGCCATCCAGCACCAGCCATGCCCAACCGCTGCCGAAGCGACCCACGGCGGCTGTTTTGAATTCCTCGGCAAATTTAGGGTAACCAGCGAACGATTTCTCGATCCGCTTCGCCAGTTCGCCAGTCGGCTCACCCCCGCCGCCGGGTTTCATGCTGTTCCAGAAAAAGGTGTGGTTCCACACCTGGGCAGCATTGTTGAAGACACCGACCTTTTCCGTCACGCCTGCGCTCACCAGAATGATCTCTTCGAGGCTCTTTGACTCGAGATCAGTTCCGGCAATCAGCTTGTTCAGATTGTCCACATACGTTTTGTGGTGTTTGCCGTGATGAAAACCGAAAGTACGGGCGGAGTAATACGGTTCCAAAGCGTCTTCGGGATAAGGTAAAGGCGGTAGCTCAAACGGCATTGTTCACCTCCTGTGCAGAATGTGTGAGTATAAATTGTGCCTATCGATAAGGAGTATTCACATTATAGCACAGTGCATCAATGCCATTCACCGCCCTGTCCCCATCAACAAACCTGAAGATGCGCTTCAGTGCCTCAGCGGGGAACACAATCCACCGACATTCAACCGACAAAGCCGAATAAAATGAAATATGGATGAACGCGCAACCGTCCGAGCTTAATCCATCCAATCAATAGATATCTACCGCCTTGCTCAACGCCAGTAACAGCGTGGTGCGGATGATTTCGGCGTAAGTCGGGTGGGCGTGGATGATATCAGCAACGTCGCCGATATCTGTCCGCAGGGCAATCATGTTGGCAAGTTCCTGCATGATCTCCGAAACGTTGTGCCCAATCGCCTGCGCTGCCAGCACGCGTCGCTCTTTAACCCAAACCTTCAGAAAGCCCTCTTCATAAGCCTCGATAGCGGCGCGCAGGTTAGCGCCGAAGGGAACTTTGTACACCTGCACCCCACTCAAATCGGCGGGGACAGTCCCAACCCCCACCACCTCCGGAATGGTATAAATCACGGCGGGGATGACGCTGTAGTCCATGCGCCGTATCCTGCTCTCCGCCACCCCCGACATCAGGTTTTCGGCGCACACCATCCCCTGCTGGATGCCGACGTGCGCCAGAATCGATTTGCCGGTAGCGTCGCCAATCGCCCAAATGTTGGGCAGGTTGGTTTGCAGGTAATCGTTGACCGAAATCCCGTGGGGGGTGAAATCCAAGCCCAGGCGGGTGCATTGATCAGCGTCGACCACCGCCTGCCTGCCAATGGCGATCAAGTTCATTGCCGACCGCAGCTCGATCACCTCGCCACTTTTCATGCTTTCGGCGCGCAGCACACCATCCCGCAAAGAGGTCACCTTGTGGGCAGTGAGAATCTTCACCCCGTTGGTTTCTATCAGGCGGGTAATTTCCGCCGAAATCTCGGCGTCCATGCCTGCCAGAACCCGTTCGAGGAATTCGACAATGGTTACCTGACTGCCCAACTTGGAGAAAATGGTAGCAAACTCCAACCCGATCACGCCGCCGCCGACAATGGTCAACGTTTCCGGCAGGTGATCGATGCTGATGAGACGGTTGCTGCTGACAACTGTCGGGTCTTTGGCATCGATGAAAGCGGGGATGAGCGGGCGCGAGCCGGTTGCCATCACGATATGCTCGGTCTGCAATTCGAGGGCGTCCTCATCGCTATAATGCATCGTCTCGCCGTCCGGGTCCAGTTTACCGCGGCGCACCGATACCACACCCGGCGCCAGCACCTGCCCTTCACCTTGGTAGATATCCACGCCGTAGTGTTCCAACAAATGGGTCTGTTCCTGGCGCGTTTTACGGATGACCTCATCCCGGCGCTGCGCCACGCGTTTGAAATCGACCTCGAAACGGGGGACATCGACCCCATAACGGCTGCTTTCGCGCACCATGCCGGCAATTTTTGCCGATTCGATCATCGATTTGCTCGGTGTGCAACCCCAGTTGGTGCAAATTCCGCCGATATAGTCGCGCTCAACCACGGCGACCGTCCCGCCAAGCTGGGCAACGCGTATGGCGCAGGCATGCCCCGCCGGACCGCCACCAATGACGACTGCTGTATATTTTTTCATACTGGCTTCTCCTGTCCAGTTCAATGATATCGACTGCAACATCGAGTGAGGCAATACAGGCAATTTGCCCATTAACCCTCATCTCAACAGATTGTACATCAATTGACGAAATATTTCACCTAATTAACCCCAAATTAGCAATAATCCCTCTCAAGGGAAACAGGGGCAAAGTGCAGCGGCACTCGAAATGATGCAAACGCCGATCAGCCCCTCGAGTCGGGCGAAACGTCTTGATCCGTTTCCGGTTCGAGCTTTTTTTCCATCCACACCAGCTCGATGGTTGAGAAATGCAACGACGGTACGCCGGTTATGGTATAGCCGTGAATATCGAAAAAATCGGTCGTGCTCAGACGCGACATCGCTCCAATCTTCTTGTAGCCTTTTTGGCGGGCAGCATTTTCGACCGTCTCCAGCAGCAACTTTCCCACCCCCGTACCCTGTTTGGGTTTTATCACCGCCAGGTGCGACAGTTGCGCCACGCCTGGTTCTTTTTCGAACAACTTAACCACCCCATATACTTCACCGCTCTGGTCATCGACTGCCATGAAATGATCGCTGATGGGTTCGTAGTCGTCTTTTTCGCTGCCCTTTGCCTGTCCCCACGGTTGCCGCAACACCCGGTACCGCAAGGCATAATATGCTTCAAAATGCTCTTTGGTTTTCGGGGTAATGACGACAATCAATCCGAAATCCTCCTAAAATTATAGACCCATTCAACGGTTGAGCCAGCGCGCCAGCAGATTGAGCGCCAGCGTCAACACCAGGCTGATAACGATCGAAGCCAGGATGGGAAAAACGCAGGTGAACCCCTGCCACTGAATGCGGAGCGTGCCCGGAATCTGCTCCACCCCCGGCATGCGTCCCAGCAGCCACAACACCCCGCCAATCAAGGCGATCAACAAACCGGCAACCACCAACCAGCGTCCGAGAACAGCCAGGTTTTCCATATGCTAGATTATAATAAAAAAACACTCATGAATCGAATTCCGTCGTTGCCATAAAAAGATTCGAACGCCAACCTTGAAAAATCTCCCAACCGAATCCCGCTTGCGACTATTTTTTGCATTCAGCGCCATCGAATGCCTCTCCGGCGCGGTTTACTATCTCTTGTTGCCGACAGATCCAAAAAATGTGGTATTCCTCGGGCTTTCCCTCTTCCGTATCGGGCTGATCGCCGTTCTACTCATCGGCGGCACCCTGACAACCCTCGGACTGATCGGGGCGATCCTCAAACGCAGCCATCCCTCGATCATCGCTCAGATCGCTCTGTCTCGCTGGAGCGGCATCCTCCTTCCCATTCCCCTCTTGATAATCAGCGGGGTGGCAATTTCATTGCATTTCAGCCCCGCCGTTCTCCTGCGCCTGGCGCCGTTATGGGTGGTTTACTGGCTGATCTGTGTGCAGTATTACCTGTTGCTGGATGAACGCAAGCCGGCTGGCATCCACACAGCGGATATCCACCAGAGCCTCGCCACAACTCGCCGCGCTCCCAAATGGCTGGGGATAATGGGGATCATCGTCACGTACGCCTTTCTCGTGCTCCCTTCCAATCTGCCTTCACGGCTGAACGGCGTCCCCTGGAACACACCGCTGGAATTCACCCTCGCCGCCCTTTTGATCCCCTTTGCCCTGCTGATTCAGCGGCATTTCTTCTCAAAGCGATGGCTGGTGATCATGGCTTCAACTCTGTTGTTGCTAAAGGTGGGAATGTTGGCATTCACGCCCGCCATTGGTTTGAACATTCGTCTCTACCGCGAGAATCAAAACGCCCCGGATTGGGAACGTGGTTACTATTCGGTCTTCGATCCATCTGTGACGGATAGGATGACATCTCCCTATTCCAACTGGCTGGAATTTCCAATCGAGTGGATTAACCAGCGGGGCTTCAATGGCGAAGAGGATCTGGCATTTCGATTGGAGTTTTGGGGATACGGCACGTTGCAGCCAGGTGACAACCTGACCTTTCGTATCCAGAACGCCGACCTGGCTGAGATTATTTGGCAGGACATGACCACCCAAGAAATCTCGTCGCTCAACATGGATGCCGCGGCGATGAGCAGCGAGAACGAACCCCAGGCTTACTTTATCGAAAATGATCATTTCAGAGTGAGCGGGCAGATCCATTTCTCCGGCGTACGCGCTTACCAGTTTGAACCGCTGTTGATCCGGCATGATGGGACGCAGGTGCCTGCCTTTTACCAGGGCAGCCTGTGGCGTCAAGCCAACGGCAGATCGTTGCCGCCCTTTACTTTTAACCTGCTGCGTATGCTCACCCATGGCATGGACTGGATATTTATGGCGCTGGTTGTGTTTGGCATCAGCACAGGCGCGCTGAAAAATATACAAGCCGGCAGCATGAGACGAGTGGATGCATTTCTGGCGGCGACCGGCGTTGCCCTCTTCCCTTACGCCCTGCTGCTCTCCGAACCGGAAATGGGCACGTTGATTCCGGCAGCCATCATCGTCCTCACTCTCGTCGGCGTGATAGCGCTGGGGCGCGATTCATTCGATTCTAAACTTAGAGCCGACCAGGTTTTCCTGTTTGCAATCGGATTTCCCGTGTTGATGCTTTTCATCAGTCTGGATTTTCACCAGCTCAAGGAAGTGTTCATTTTCCCAGCCGGACAGGATAGTCTGGCGTATCAAATGTATGCCCGTAACGTATTCGTCCGGGGTGACTTTTTCCTGCTTCAAAGTCCACCCCTCGCCTACAAGCTCCTCTACCCCTACTTGGTTGGCGCCTTGCATGTCCTTTTTGGGCAGTCGTCGGCGGCACAATTCTTTTTGAACGCCTGGTGTGCGGTACTGATCGCCCTGCTGCTGATGCAATTGTTGGGCAAGGCGTTCATCCCGCGAAGATTACTGTTTTGCACCGGAACGTTGCTGGTGTTGGTATATTCTCTTCCGGCATTTTTTACCTTCTTCTTCCGCTTCGGTCTGATCGAACCCATCGCAACGCTGTGCCTTATGTTGAGTATGTTTTTCGCTTCCAGGCACAACTGGTCGGCTTGGCTGCTGGTGGGAATTGTGGGAGTTCTATTGCGCTTGGATTACCTTGGCGCAATTTATGCTTCCATTTTGCTTTTCAACCAAGAGGAAATGGTTGGCGCGTTCAAAACTGCCTGGGTTCACCTGGTCACATTTCTCCTCCGGTACTGGAAACGAATCTCGTTGTTTGCCGTCATATTGATCATCATTCCGGCGAGCATCATCTTTTTTTACGTTTCCAACTACCCCACTTACGTCCTCAACGCCAGCGATACCCAGCATGCCGGTTTTCAATCGGTGTTAGAAGGCTGGCGACGGATCCTGTTAGGCGGCAGTTATTCTGAATTAACCGGGCGGTTTGCCCACTCGCCCGTCGAAACGGTTTTATTGGCATTCAGCTTATCAGCCGGCGCGATCATCGGCTTGGTCTCACTGGTTTTGCGAAGAGGGGTGCTCTCCCGGCTCGACCTGCGCTGGGGCGTCATTGTGGCGGGTTTTTTCAGCGTCTTTGCGATCGTAAAACCGACCGGTTATTCCCCCCGTTTCAGCACGCCTCTCCTCCCGCTCTCGCTGATGCTTCTCGCCACTTTGATCAACCTGATCTGGAATCGAGCCTCACTACCCGCCAAAAACAATCCCCCTTAATAGATGCATCCTTCGCAGTCATCCACCACCGCGGTCAAGCCGGCGGCTTCGCCATTTTGCTCAACGCCTCAAGCGTGCGCCGAATGCGCCGGGTGCGGGTTTCGGGCTTCTTGGCTTCTTCTATGGCGTTGGCATACTCGCGCCGGTGCGAATAGCTCAAATTTTCCCACACGGTTCTTGCTGCCGGGCTGGTTTTCAGGGCTTCTTGCAAATCCAGCGGGGTAACGACCTCCCGTGGTTCGGTGTCTTCCTCGATGCTAACCCGAACAAGATCACCCGCTTCAATTCCGGCGGCGGCTCGGAGTTTGCGGTTCACGCCCAAATAATGCACTCCCCCGTAAGGGAAAGCGGAACTGCGAAAAGGAGACTCGTTGAGCGTGCCGCGCACCGCAACACGCCTGCGCCAGCCTAAACCTTGCTGAATATCCTGTGGAATTTTGATCCAGGTCGCCTGGCTCTCCTGGTCTTTTTCCAACTTGCCGACGAATTCCATGCACCTCTCCGCTGACGATCTTCTCTACAACCACGCTGGAGCGCAAACACAGTTACCGCTGACGCAACAAGTTCATGCCGGTGCGCGCCAGACGGACAAACCCATCCGCTACATCAACGATGGATCGCTAATTGAGCCGGGCAAAACCAAAACCTAAAAGCCCTTCGTCATTGTCGCCAGCATTAACAACACGAAACCGGCAACCACCAGCCAGAACGAAATGCCGCTCAAAACCGGAATGGCAACCAGATGCGCCACCAAGCCAACCGCAGCCAGAATGACCGCAATCCACCAGGTACGTTTTTTGGGTGCGCTGAGTTTCATCGCAGATCCTCCATGGATGTAAAGTAGAAATGACCCGGCTCAATCAGTTCTCGATAAGATTATAGCAGTTTCAGAGGATTTTGTTTTTTTATTCCAATAGAGTTTTGAGAGCATGGGCAATTTCCGGCGTGATGCCGGGGATCTTCCGCAGCTCTTCCTCACTTGCCTGCTGAATTCCCTCAATAGAGCCAAAACGTTCCAGCAGCGCTTTCCGTCGCTTCGCTCCAACACCCGGCACTGCGTCTAGGCGGGAGGCAACGCCTTGGCGGTTGCGACGATTACGATGGGCGGTGATCGCGAAGCGATGCGCCTCATCGCGGATGCGCTGCAACAGATACAAACCCTGCGAATGGCGCCGCAGCCGCAGCGGGCGCGACTTTTGCGCAAGGTAAAGCTCCTCCTGTTGTTTGGCAAGCCCGACAGCCGACAGCTTGCCCTCCAAACCAAAATCGGAGAGCACCTTGAGCGCCCGGCTCAACTGTCCCTTGCCGCCGTCCACGATCAACAGATCCGGCAGCAACGAGAAGGCAAGATCAGGCTTGACGCCCGGCACATCGATCTGCTGGGCTGTCTGCCAACGGCGGAAACGACGCCGCAGCACCTCTTCAATGCTGGCAAAATCATCCACCCCGCTCACCGAGTGGATGTTGAAGCGGCGATAATACTTCTTGTTGGGCACACCCTGTTCGAACACTACCATGCTGCCGACCGCCGCCGTTCCTTGTGTGTTCGAGATATCGTAGCATTCAATGCGGTTGGGCGCCTCCGGCAGCGATAAGGCGGCTTGCAATTCTGCCAGGGCTTCGCTCTGGCGATTCTTGTCGGTGTGCCATTGGCTGCGCAGGGCGCGCAGGGTTTCGACCGCGTTTTCAGTCGCCATCTGCACCAGCTCCTGCGGGATGCCACTGCGCGGCACAGTCAGCTCCACCTTTTGCCCGCCGCGGCGGGTGTTCAACCACTGCTTCACAATACGGGCTTCCTCGATCTCGTGCGGCAGCAACACCTGCGGCGGGACGGCGGCAGCCTCGGCGTAGAACTGAGTCAGGAACTGGCTGACCACGCCAGCATCACTTTCGTCCTCGCTGCCCTCCAAAATGAAATACTCGCTCCCGATCAATTTGCCGCAACGGACGAAGAAGATCTGCACACAGGCTTCGCCATCAGCCCGCGCCAGGGCGATCACGTCCGAATCCATCGCTTCGATCGAGATGACCTTCTGGCGTTCGACCACCTTCTCAATAGCGTCGATCTGATCGCGGCGGCTGGCTGCCTGCTCAAAACGCAGCTCCTGGGCGGCTTGCTCCATCTCCTGCCGCAAGCGGGCAACGATCGGCTCGGTCTTGCCCTCCAGAAAAGCGCCCAGGTCTTCGATGATCTGACGGTACCCGGCCTGGTTGATGGCGCCGATGCAGGGGGCAGCGCACAGCTTGATGTCGTAATACAGGCAAGCACGCCGGTCTTCACCGGTGATGACGCGGTCGCAGGTGAGATAGGGGAAGATGCGACGCAGCACGTCCAGGGTCTGGTGCACCGCCCATACGCTGGTGTAAGGACCATAGTAGCGCGAGCCGTCCTGTACCATCTGGCGAGTGACGGTAACCTTTGGGAAAGGATCCTGCCAGTGAATTTTGATGTAGGGATAGCGCTTGTCGTCCTTGAGGCGAACGTTGAAGCGCGGGCGGTGCTTCTTGATCAGGTTCATCTCCAGGATGAGCGCCTCCAGCTCGGAGTCGACCACAATCCATTCGATATCATTGATCTGGCGCACCAACTGGCGCGTCTTGACATCCTGGGAGGTGGCACTGTGAAAATACGAGCGCACACGGGCGCGCAGATTGACCGCCTTGCCGACGTAAATTACCTGCCCGGCGTCATTCTTCATCAGGTAGCAGCCGGGCTTTGCCGGCAACGTATCCAGGATGGCTTGCAGGGATGCGTTCTGGCACGCCATAGGATCGATTTTACCGTAAACTCATGGCGCAGCCATCGGCGCGCGGGTCGCTGCCGCCGGTCAAAACCCCACTGTCGGGGTGGCGGCAGATGATTTGCCCTCTGCCAAAAACCGCCCGCTCCTTTCCCCTCACTATTTCGAGCGGGTGACCCCAGCGCGCCAAGGTATCCCGCGTCATTTGTGGAATCCCTTCTTCCAGCATTACCCGCCCATCGCCGGCTTCCACATCCAGGCAAAAGCGCAGCCGGTCGAGCGCCGATTGCGGATCCAGCCCGTCATCGATCATGGCGCTGATTACCTGCACATGTCCCTGCGGTTGCATGAAACCACCCATCACTCCAAAACAGGCATACAGCGCATCGTCCGCGGCGTCGGTCGCCAGCGCCGGGATGATGGTGTGATAAGGACGCTTGCCCGGCGCCAGAGCGTTGGGATGACCGGGCTGCAGATTGAAATTAGCGCCCCGGTTTTGCAGGCTGAAGCCGCAGCCCGGCGGTACAATGCCGCTACCGAAGCCGTTGTAATTGCTGTTGATGAAAGAGCAGGCGTTGCCCTCGCCATCCACCACACTCAGATAAACCGTGTCGCTGCCGCCGCGGGGGAGAAATCTGGGCAGGGCATCCGGACGGGCACGCTGCGGCTGGATCAAATGGCGACGCTGGCGGGTGTAGCTCTCTGACAGCAAAGCTTCCAGCGGCGGTGGTGCAAAGGTGGGGTCGGCAACGAAGTAGCGGGCGTCGGCAAATGCCAGGCGCAGCGCTTCGATCTCCAAATGCAGACGTTCAGGCGAAAGCGGCGGCAACGCCGCCAGATCGAATCCCGCCAGCAAGTTCAGCGCCAGCAGCGCCACCAACCCCTGCCCGTTGGGCGGACACTCCCACACCCGCAGGCGGCGATAAACCGTCGAGATCGGCTCTTCCCAGGTGCTGTAATGCTGCGCCAGATCGTCCACCGTCAGGCAGCCTCCCGCCGCCTGCACCGCTTCGGCAATCGCTTCGGCAATCCCGCCACCATAAAAGGCTTCCTTGCCGTCAACGGCGATCGTTTTGAGGGTATTCGCCAATCCCGCATTGCGAAAGATTTCTCCCGCCATAGGGGCGCGCCCGTTCAGCAACAATTCCGATCCATGGCGGGTGACACACACCGTATCGACTGCACCGCGTTGCCAGAAATCAGCCGTCAACGGCGAGACCGGAAAACCCTGTTCCGCCAGCTCGATCGCCGGCGCCAGGATTTGGGAGAGAGACAGACGCCCGTGTCGTTCGACTAGATCGCACCAGGCGGCGCAGGCGCCCGGCACGGTGACGTTGTAAGCATGGCGGTGCGGGATTTCACCCTCAAACCCTTCCCGCCGTAGGCGCTCGAGGGTCAACCCCACCGCGGCGCGCCCGCATCCGTTGAGCGCAGTGACATTTCGTGTTTTGGCTTCGTAATAAAGGGAAAAAGCGTCGCCACCCAAGCCGGTCGAACAGGGCTCGGTTACGTTCAGCGCGGCGGCGGTTGCTACCGCAGCATCAGCGGCGCTGCCACCCTCTTGAAGCACCACTAACCCTGCCGCCACCGCCAGCGGCTGAGAAGCCGCAACCATCCCGCCACAGCCCATCACCGGCGAACGGCGCGAATTGAACCCAAAGTCGTCAGACCACTTCAATCCGCTCTCCCGCCGTGACTTCACCGATCTCCCAAGCCGGCTGTTTCAGGATGGCAGCGCGTTCCAAAAACGCACGCAACTTATCCGCCCCAACCGCCAACAGCAGCCCGCCACTGGTTTGTGGGTCGAACAGCAGCATCTGCTCAGCTTCATTGAGACGGTCGGCGAAGTGGACGTGATGGCGGTAATACAGGCTGTTATCGGCTGCGCCGCCGGGGAAAAGCCACCGGTCGGCGTAATTGCGGGCGCCCTTAACAAAGGGGACGCGCCCAAAGTCGATGCGCATGCCCACCCCGCTGGCAGTCGCCATCTCCCAGACGTGCCCCAGCAGGCTGAATCCAGTCACATCAGTTGCAGCCCTGACCGCGTAGGCGGTCGCCAGCTCGGAGGCGCCGCGGTTGAGCTGCATCATCCACGTAACAACCTCAACCACATCCGCTTCCGCTGCCCGTTCCTGTTTGAGGGCTGTGGTGGTGACGCCGAAACCCAGCGGTTTGGTCAACACCAAGCGGTCGCCGGGGCAAGCGCCGGCTTTGGTCATCATCTGTTGCGGATCAACGAAGCCCAGCACGACCAAGCCGTATTTCGGTTCTTTATCCTTAACGGAGTGTCCGCCGGCGATGACCACCCCGGCTTCGCGGGCTTTGACCGCCCCGCCGCGAAGGATTTCGGCGGTAAAATCGGCAGGCAGGTCGGGAGGTAATGCCGCCACGTTGAGCGCCAGAAAAGGTGTCCCACCCATGGCGTAAACATCCGAGAGGCTGTTGGCAGCAGCGATAGCACCGTAGTGATAGGGATCATCCACCACCGGGGTGAAGAAATCCGTTGTCGCTACCAGCGCTCGCCGCTCGTCCAGACGCCATACAGCAGCGTCGTCCGGGGAATCCAAACCGACCAGCAGATCCGGGTAATCCCCGGGCTGGTAGATCTCACTGAGCGGACGCAGAACCTGCGCCAGCGCCTCCGCGCTCAGCTTGGACGCTCAGCCGGCGCAACTGGAAAGGCTGGTGAGGCGAATTTGCTTCCCGGAGGGTTTGAGCTCCATTTCGGTCATAGCTAAATTATACCCATAAAACCTACCCGCCGGCACCCCCGCCTCAACGTCCGGGAGCAACGATCCCGGCTACAGACACCACTCTGCATCCGCGGTCGCTGACCCCGGCTGAGGGCTCAGGGTTGAGTAGCCGGGGCAGCCGGGCCGACCTCCGGCAGGGGGAAGATAAAGGGAGCGTTGCTCGGCAACAGCATTACCTCGATGTTGGGTGACAGCTTGGTGATGTACTGGTAGGTCAACAGGTCAGGATTCTGCCGTAGCACCGCCGAGATCAGTTCCAATGATTTGGCTTCCGCCTCGGCTTGAATGATGCGCGCTTTCGCCTGACCCTCGGCTTCGGTCACCGCCGCGTCCGCCCGCCCGAGGGCGGTCTGGCGCAGTTGTTCGGCTTCCTGCTTGCGCTGTTCAACCACGAAGCGCGCCTGCTGCGCCTGCTGCTCGGCGATCTGTTTCTGCTCGACCGAGGCGGCGTATTCGGGCGAGAAACTGATGTTGCGCAGCACGAAATCCGAAAGCAGCAGACCATTTTCCGCCAGTTTGGCATCCATATCCCTGCGAATATTCGCCACCAGATCGAAGCGTTTGGAGCTGTACACCTGCTCGATGCCAAACTGCGACACCGCGTCGCGGATCACGCCGCGCGCCACTGCCCGCACCAAATCATTGGCGTAGCGGTCCTGCCAGGTGATATGCACCTGCACCACTTTGGCTGGGTCGATGCTGAAGATGACCGAGGCGTCCACCCCCACCTTCTGCCCGTCGGCGGTGCGGGCTTCGATTGAATCGTCGCCGCGAATCTGCCCTTCTTCGGGGGCAATCGACATGGTGTAGGTCTGTTTCGAGATCGGGTAGCGCACCACCGTCTCGGCAAAGGGGATCACCCAGCGCAAACCAGGCTGCAGCGGTTGTTCGCGGTAACCGCCGGGCGAGACCGCCGAAACCACCACCCCGCGCTCCTGCGGATTGATGAAAACCAACCCGGCGCTGACCGTGCTCAGCAGCACCGCCAATGCCACCACGATCAGGACAAGCGTCGGAGCTTTGCGCAGCGGACGATTGCGGGCAGCTCGCACCACTGTCAGCACCACCACCGCCACCACCGCCATCCAGGCAAGCGAGGTGACCCCTTGTAATAATCGAGCTATGTTCATTGTTCTGCTCCTTTGCAAAGACAGGCAAAAACCCTTGAAAAATCAATCGGCACGCCATGCCTTTCAACGCTCGCTTTTCGTGGCGCGCCCTTTCAAACTGGCGGATGAACAGCGCTGATTATACCGGAACAGACAGCGTTCGGGTAAACGATTGTCGTGCCGGTTCGATTATTCGTCTTCGCTTTCGATGCGAAGGAAAACCTCCACCACCCGCGGGTCAAAGAGAACCCCGGCGTTCTCCCGCAGATACGCCAGCCCCTGCGGGCGGCTCCACGCTTTGCGGTAGGGACGGTCGGAGCTCAAGGAGTCCCAAACGTCCACCACGGCGAAGATGCGCCCCGCCAGCGGAATCTGCTCCCCTTTCAACCCCTGGGGATAGCCGCTGCCGTCCCAGCGTTCGTGATGGCTGTAGGGGACCTCCAGCGCCGGGCGCAGGTAGGCGATCGGTAAGAGCAGCCGGTAGGCGGTCTCAGGGTGCTGGCGGACGATCGCCATCTCCTCGGCGGTCAACGCCCCCGGCTTGAGCAGGATGCGGTCGGGGATGCCCATTTTGCCAATATCGTGCAGCAGCGCCCCGCGGCGCAGGTGCACCAGTTCACCCTCGCTCATCCCCATCGCCCGCCCCAGCCGCACCGTCAGCTCAGCCACGCGGCGGGTGTGCCCCTCGGTTTCGCGGTCGCGCAGCTCCAGAGCGCCTGCCCAGCCTTCGATGGTGGCGTCGTAGGCGAGACTGAGTTCGAGGTTGGAGCGCTGCAAATTCTCATACAATTGAGCGTTATCGATCGCTATCGCCGCCTGCCCGGCGATCATTTCCAGCAAATTCAGCCATTCTGCATCCGGTTCACTGTATGTACGCTGATAGACTTCCAACACCCCCTTCAACAAACCCTTGGCGAACAAAGGCATGGCGTAATGGCAGACGAAGCCCTCTTGCCGGTGGAACTTTCGGGTCGTTTCCCAAGCCGGCACATCTATCCCTATCATGGACTCATGGCTGAGCCATCTCCGCTCGGCGGCGGCTACTCCTGCCAAGCCCTCACCCAGGCGCAGGACGGTGCCCTCCGGAATAGGGGTGTGGAACCCAATCCCGACGGCATACTCCAGCATCAGCGCATGCGGCTGGTAAAGCGAAACACTGACGGCGTCGACCTTCAATTGTTTGAGCGTCTCTCCAATCAGCACGTTCAGTGCCAGGCGCAGGTCCAGGCTGGTGGAGATCGCAAAGTCGATAACGCGCATCGCCTCCAAACTGGAAAGATGTTGTACAGTCTGCTGATACAGGCGCATGCGGTGAATGGCGTTGCCGGCGATCTCTGCCAGGATGCCCAAAAGACGCATATCGTGAGCACCGA
Source organism: Anaerolineaceae bacterium (assembly GCA_037445245.1). Taxonomy (GTDB): domain Bacteria; phylum Chloroflexota; class Anaerolineae; order Anaerolineales; family Anaerolineaceae; genus JBBIKU01. The sequence goes on along the minus strand of JBBIKU010000009.1, from coordinate 10,906 downwards.
GTTGGCGCGGTAGTTCAACCGCCGCAAACAACACCCCCTCAATTGCCCGCGAGGAGCGGAGCGGAACGCAGGCGCCGCCCCAGCCAGCCGGCACACTCGTGCGGGCTTTTTCGCGGGTGAGCGAATCATTCTTAAACTCGATCGATAAATACGCCTCGCCGTTGGAATACACCCACCCGGCAATCCCTTCTTTAGGGCGCAGCGGAGTGCTGTCGATGGTTTCAAACCAGCCGCGCGCGGTCGACTCGCGTAGTACGCCTTGAATGGGATCGTACAGGACGATGCTGCCGGCTGGGGCGTTCACCGCTGCCAAGGCTTTATCCAGAAAACACGACAGCATCTCCTCAATCGTTTCGGTTTGCCGTAAAGCGATCGAGATGCGGTTGATCGTTTCCAATTCTGCCAGGCGTAGCTGCATTTCTTTCTGCGTCCGGATGCGATCAATGGCGACCGCCAATTGCCCGGCAATGATCGAGAGCAGACGCGCATCCTCGGCGGTGTAGAAACCTACCCGGGTATCTTCGGTGTTGATCACGGCGATCACCCGTTCACCGAGCTTGACCGGCACCGCCAGTTCCGAACGGTTATTCGGGGTGAAAGCAATATAGTTTTCCTCTTTCAAGATGTCATTGACGACACGCGGCAACCCATCCCTGGCAACCTGCCCGATGACACCCTTGCCGGCAGGGATGATCCCCAGCAGAGAACTGCCAACATGTCGATAGGATGGGTGCGGTCGAAAACCGCCGGAGTCTTCATCCAACACGAAAACACCAAAATCATTGGTGTAGAATGCCATGCCAATGCGGGTGGTGACGGCGGCGATCAATTCATCTTCGTCAGAAAGATGAATGCAGACCTCGGAAATGGCTTGCAGCAGGCTCAACTCATGCAACTGTCGCTGTATTGCATGCTCATTCCGTTTTTGTTGGGTGATATCGAGCATGAAACCGCGTAACATCATGGGCTTGCCCTCGCCCTTCTCCACACTGACGATATCCCGCAGCCAAACGAATTCGCTGTCTGGCTTCATGAAACGGTATTCAAGATCGTAATCCTCGCCCAGGGCAATGGAATATTCCCGATGAAGAATCACCCGCTGGCGGTCTTCAGGATGCAGACGATCAATCCAGAATTGGAGATTGCTCCACTGCTCCGGCTGCCAGCCGGTCAGCTCAGTCACCTGCGGCGAGATATAGACAATGCGATCCTGGTGAGGGTTTACCTCCCACAGCACCGCCCGGGTCGACTCAGCCAGACGGCGGTATTTCTGCTCACTCTCCCTTAATTCCTTTGTTCGCTTAACAACCAGCCCTTCCACCACGGTCCGGCGGTTGGAAAGCACCCCCACCAGCAGCGCCAACAATCCGCTGAGGGTGACGCCGTACAAAAATGTGTTCCAGCCGGCTCTTGGCGGGTAAAGTTCAGAAAACGCCGGGGTAGGATGCAATACCATGGCGTAGGTTTTGCCAAAAGCGTAAACCGGCTTGATAAAACTGAATTCCGTCTGGAAGAGGTATTCGTGCAGTCCGTGGCGCAGATGCTGTTCTCGGAACTCAGCGGGGGCACTTCTCGCCAGCAGGCGCGGCGCACCCTCCGCCTGTATCCGAAAAAAATCTACATAGAGCGGCAATGGTTGAGCGCCGCTGTGCGCCAGCGCTGCCCGCAGCATAGAATCCATACGCAGTGCCGCCACCACAAAGCCGGTTTGCCGCGAGGGAGCGTGGCTGGCAAGCACCGGCTTAAAGATCAGAATTCCCTGCCAGGCGGGGCTTTCCTGCACCAGGGTGATCGGGTCGCTGGCGGTGGTCAAACCGCTGTGCAGGGCTTCCTCAATCGCTGCCCGCTGCGTCGGCGCGGAGCTGAAATCATAACCCGGAACTGCTTCGTTGCCGGGCAGCGGCTCGATATAAAGCGCGGGATAATAGAGTTCCCGTCTGCCCGCCTTTGTTCGCTGACCGGTTGCGTCCATCTCCCAGATCATGAAGTCTTTCAAGCCATCCTGGCGGGCTTGTGCCTCGATTTGTTCTCGTTCGTCTCCGGTGACCCGCGGCACCCACCCCCACGCCTGCACCAGCGGGTCTGCAACGAGTGGCTGCGTAAAAACCTTGAACTCCTGCCGGTCGACAAACTTGCTGGCGGCAAATAAGCGTGCCAGTCCCCCTAGTTGATAGGCATCCAATTCATGCAACTGGATAGCAATAAAGCCAACCCCATCAGCCACGATGCGGTCGAAGATTTTCTGTCGCGAGCGCGTTTCCTGGTCATGCGCAAACCCGGCAAGCAGGGCAGCGAGCGCCACCCCCAGCGCCGCCGCCACCCCTGCCTCACTGTGCCGCAGCCAGCGTTGATGTCGCCGCTCCAGCGGCAGCCCCGCCCGCCAGCGCAAAAACGAGTAACTGGCGATAATCAGCAGCGCCAGCCCAGCCGCCAGGCTCGCCGGCAGGGTGACGCCTTCCGCCACACGACGCTTCCAGTCAGCGGCGTCTTCGTCCATGCCGAAAACCGCTGCCACTTCCCCGCCGGGCGCAACCACCAGCGGCACCACAGCGCTGACCCAGCTACCCCAGGCGTCTGTGACCGGACCTTCAACAATTGCACTGCCGGTGATTATGGCGTCCCGAAGAGCCGGGGTAGCCTCGGCGTAGACCTGTCCCGGCGGCGATTCGTCCTCCGAACCGGGCGGTTCGGAATCGAGGTAGAAAAAGATCGAGCCGTCCGCTTTCTGCCCCATCAGGTAGAGGAAGCGACTGTGCGGGTAAAGTTGCCGGGCAAGGATAAAATGTTGCTTGAGCCGCTGGTAGGCTGGCGATTCCAGATCGGCAGGTGTGCCCGAGAGTTCCTGAAGCTCTCGAAGGTCAACCGTCTGCGCTGCCCGCTGCGCCCGGCGCAGCAGATCGGCGCGCAAATCTTGCTCCACCCGCTGCCAGCACCAACCCGAGAACAGCGCCGCGGTGACAACGGCGGCGATGGTCAGAGCAACGCCGCGCCAATCGACTCTCGCAGATCCTTTATCCCCGTTCATTTCACCTCGCACATCCAGCGCTTGGCGCTGTCAATAGCGTTTGCGCCGTTTCTTTTGACCGCTGAGATGACGATACAGATCACCTCCCGCTTGTTTGTCCGCCAGAATATATGCAATGAGAATATTATCATAAAAAATTGCACCTCGCGGCCCGCCAAATCCAACTGCCGCTCCCCTCCCCAAAACGCCGCTCTTATGATATGATTGTCGACAATTATACAAAATGGGAGGGATCCACTTGAACATCAACACCCGCATTCAATCGCTGCACGCTCGCCAGGTCATCGACTGCCGCGGTTACCCCACCGTCGAAGTGGACCTGCGCCTCGCCGGCGGCGCCTGCGGGCGCGCCTCAGTGCCAGCCGGTCTCTCGACCGGCAGCCACGAAGCCCGTGAGCTGCGCGACGGCAAAAAAGCCTACCGCGGCATGAGCGTCAGCAAAGCCGTCGAGAACGTCAACCGCGTCATCGCCAAAGCGGTAATGGGAAAAGACGCCGCCTGCCAGCGCCAGTTGGACAGCTTCATGGTCAACGAGCTCGATCGCACCGCCGACAAATCCCGGCTGGGCTCCAACGCCATTCTGGGCGTTTCGCTGGCGGCGGCGCGCGCCGCTGCCAACGCCTTCAGCTTGCCGCTCTACCGCTACCTGAACGCCAACGCCCGCGTCATTCCGCTGCCAATGTTCAACCTGATCAACGGCGGCAAACACGCCTCCGGCGATCTGGAGGTACAGGAGTTCATCATCATGCCGGTCGGCGCCGCCAACCTCAGCCACGCCCTCGAAATCGCCACCCACGTCGGCTGGGAACTCAAAGATCTGATCATCCGCCAATACGGCAAGATCGCTGTCAACGTCGGCGACGAGGGCGGTTTCGTCCCGCCAATGAAAGGCATCCGCGAGCCGCTCGATTTTCTGGTCGAAGCGGTCGCACGCGCCGGCTACAGCCGAGAGATCGTCTACGGGCTGGATGTCGCCGCCACCCACTTTTATGACCCCAAAGAGAAAGTTTATCGCCTGGGCGGCGAGACCTACACCTGCGATCAGATGATCAGCCTGTATCAGGAGCTGTGCGCCGCTTACCCCCTGGCAAGCATCGAAGACGCCCTTTACGAGGACGACTTCGAAGGCTGGGCGCGCCTCACCGCCGCTCTCGACATCCAGTTGGTCGGCGACGACCTGTTCGTCACCAACAGTCAAAGGCTGCAACAGGGCATCGAGATGGGCGCCGCAAACGCCCTGCTGTGGAAGGTCAACCAGATCGGCACGCTCACCGAAGCCCTCGACGCTGCCGAACTGGCGTTCCGCAACCGCTACGCCGTGGTCGCCTCGGAGCGCTCCGGAGAAACCGAAGACGCCATCCTGGCAGATCTGACCGTGGCGCTCAACGCCGGGCAGATCAAAACCGGCGCCACCGTGCGCGGCGAACGCACCAGCAAATACAACCAGTTGCTGCGCATCGAAGAGGAACTCAGCGACCAGGCGGTGTACGCCGGTAAAAGCTTCCGCTGGGGAATTGTGACAAAATGACGGCGGTTAACGAGAAAGGGTGGCAAGAAATCAGCAACCGCGCCCCGCTGGTTGGACACGGTCCCCCGGGGCTGCGCCGGGACGCCATCGACATCATCGAACACGCCATTCGCGCTGCCAATCCTTACCGCGCCACCCTGCGCACCCTTCAGCGCAAAGGGAACTTCCTTCAGGTGGGCAGCCGGCGTTACAACCTCGAAAAGATCAATCACATCTATGTGATCGGGGCGGGTAAAGCCAGCCAGCCGATCGCCCTCGCCCTGGAAGAATTGCTGGGAGAGCACATCGTCGATGGCGTCATCGCCATCAAAGCCGGCGAGCCCAGTCAGTTGAAGCGCATCCGCGCCATCCACGCCGGTCATCCCGTCCCGGACGAGAACAGCGCCGAGGCTGCCCGCCAGATTCAAGCCCTGTGCCGCAAAGCCGGCAAGAATGACATCGTCTTTTGTGCCATCACCGGCGGCAGTTCAGCGCTGCTGGTACAACCGCAGCCGCCCATCACGCTGGCAGATTTGCAAGAACTCTACCGGCTGCTGCTGCACTCAGGTGCGTCCATCCGCCAGATCAACGCCGTTCGCAAACACGTCTCCTGCATCAAGGGCGGGCGGCTGGGATTAGAGGTCTTCCCCGCCGAACTGATCAACCTGACCGTCTCTGACGTCATCGGCGATCCGCTCGATTACATCACCGACCTGACCGTGCCCGACAGCTCCACCTGGGAGGACGCCTACGACACACTGGACGCATACAACCTGTGGGAACATCTGCCGGCGAGTGTGCGAACGGTGATTCAGGAAAAAAGCGGCGGCGAGACGCCAAAATCCTACTCGCAATCGCATCACTCGTTCATCATCGTCCACGGCGATGCCGCCGTGCACGGCGCCAGCGATCGCTGCACCGAATTGGGCTACCATACCGAGGTGATGACCCTGGCAATGGAAGGCGAGAGCCGCCGGAAAGCGATCGAGATGGTGGCGCTGGCGCGCCAACTGGTAACCCAAAAGCCCAGCCACCGCAAGCTTGCCCTGATCGCCGGCGGCGAAACCACCGTCACCATTACCAACAACGCCGGCGCCAGCGGCGGTCCCAACCAAGAATTTGCGCTCGCCGCAGCCAACGAGATCAAAGGGGACGCCAGCCTGGTGGCAGCGGCGGTCGATATGGACGGCACCGACGGTCCAACCGAAGCCGCCGGCGGGCTGGTAGACGGCAGCACCCACCTGCGCCTCGCCGCTCACCGCCTGGATATCCAGCAAGCCCTTGAAGGGCACACCTCATTCGACGCGCTCGACGCCGCCGCTGATCTGGTGTTCACCGGTCCCACCGGCACCAACGTCAACGATCTGATGTTCGTCTTGGTCGACCAATCGGATAGTACCCACTTCGTGGACACAGGTACCCACTACCCGCATACGAGTAACCATGCGGTGGGTACTTGAGCCAACCCGCCCCCTATCTGTCCGCTAGGTGGTTGAAAGGTGAGTCATGAGAGGAGCGCAGCAACAGCAACCAGCCTGGATTGACAGCATCCAGCGCCTCTCGCTGCCGGACCAACTCACCAGCCGGCTGCGCCAGGCGATCATCCATGGCGCCCTGCCGCCGGGCACCCGCTTGCTGGAAAATGATCTGGCAGCCAAGTTTTCCGTCAGCCGCACCACCCTGCGCGAAGCCTTTCGCACCCTGCAGATGGAAGGTTTGGTGGAAGCCCAGCCCAACCGCGGTTGCTTTGTCACCCGTATCACCCGTCAGGATCTGCACGAAATCTACAGCCTGCGCGCCCTGCTGGAGGGCTACGCCGTCGAGATCGTCACCCGTCAGGCGAGCGACCCTGAGATCGAAGCGCTCGAGGCGCTTGTTCAGCAAACCCTCGCCGCGGCAAACGCGGGCGATTTCGCCCGCGCCACCGAGCTGGATTTCTCATGGCACCAGAAAATCTGGGAGCTTTCCAATCACCAGCGCCTGTATCAGATTCTGAACAGCATGAGTTCCCAGATCCGCCTGTATCTGACCATCAACGCCAAACTGCACAAAGAGTTGATTGAATCGGTCACCGACCACCCCCAGATCATGGCAGCCATCCGCCGGCGCGACGGACGGTCAGCCGTGCCATTAATCCAGCGTCACATTTGCGAGGCGCGGCGCATTCTGGAGGAATTTGCACTGAAGCAAAAAAGAAATGAGGCGTGATAACTAATTGGGTTCCTGAAGGGAGGTTTCTTCGTCCAGCAAGCCGCCCGCTTCCAACTCCGCCTCGCTCAGTTCAACCAGCGGTTCAGCCCACGCCTCCAACCCCAGAATGCGGGAGTAGATATAACGCCCCATAATGGCGACGGTACTGATGATCGGCACCACCACCAGCGCCAGCAGGATGCCGCCGGTTGCCAGGGCGCCGATGATGGCGACGAACACCACCGCCGGGTGCAAACGCAGGCTCAAACTGAGCACCCGCGGGCGCAGCCAGATGTTTTCGAACGCCTGCACCGCCAGAAAGATGCCCAACACCACCACCGCAAACCAGAAATTGGTAATATTCAGATGGGTCGAACCCTGGAACAGCGCCACCAGCACGGCAATCGCCATCGCCACCGTTGGACCTAAAGACGGGATGATATCCAGCAGCCCGGTAAGCAGCCCGATCAGCAGCGCCCCCGGCAAGCCAACCGCTACCGCCCCTACCCACGTGCTCACCCCGACGATCAGCATCAGCAGCACCTGCCCACGCAGATACGCCCGCCAGACCTCGCGGATTTGCAGATACAGGCGCTGTAGATCAGGGCGATAATCCCGAGGCGCCAGGCGAACAAACCCCTTCAGCAATTGTTCCCAATCCAGCAGAAAATAATACCCCGTCACCAGCGCCACCAGCACCCACGCCAGATTGGCTGTGGCAGCCTGCAGGATGCCAAATACCTGCTGCGGTTGAAGCAAGGGAGCAAAGATATCGATCAGGTCGACCGGCAAGCCGCGCTCGACCAGATGGACGCCAAACAATTCGAACTGCGCCAGGGCTTGTTCGATGCTTCTTTGCAAACGCACCAGCTCACGGGTCATTTTGGTGACCTGGTCGATGACGACCGGCGTCAGTGTAACCGGAATCGTCGCCAGTGCACTCAAAAAGAGCAGATATACCAGCGCAACTGCCCAGCGCCGGGGCAGGCGCAGATAGCGGGAAAGCAACGCCACCACCGGCTGCAGCACATACGCCACCAGCGCCCCGATCACCAGCGGAGCAATTAATACCCGCCCCAGGTAAATCAACAGCGAGAGCAAAACGAATAAAACAATCGCCGCCAAATAGCGAGTCGGCAGACTCCATTTATGCGTCATGGCGAAGATATTTCTGGGAAGAACAAAAGGCGTTCCACAAGCCTTCAACTCCGGTCAGCGAGGCGAGAGCATCAGGAGTGCCCCCGCAGCCACTCATCGATCGTCGCCCGCTGCAAGGCGCGCTCGAAGTAGCCGCCGTCAGGCGATAAGCCGTCGTAACCTTTTTGCACCAGCACTTCCATCAGAGGCAAAAGTTGGTAAGCATAATGGCGCATGCAGGCTTCAGGATGGATGCCAGGCCAGGAATAGCAAGTGACCGTGGCGCGGCGGTTCTCGGATGAGATCTCAGCCGGAATACTTTCATCCCATGCCGGGTCTTCAGGTTCAAAAACATATTGGTCCAGATCGCCCTGCGGGATGCCCTCAATGCCGCGCACCACCGGCGGGTTGGTGTTGAGGTTGTAGGGATCAACCGCCAGGTCGGCGACAATGGCGTGTGCGGGCAGCCAACCCACCCAGGCGTTGGGCACAACCGGCTTGGAAGTGTCCCGGCGCTGGGTGGCGTCTACCAGCACGTCCGCCTGGCGGAAGAGGGTCTCCATCATGGCAGCGCTGTAAGTGAGATTGCGCCCAACCGACATGACGATTGCGCCGGGTCCGCCCTGTTGAATGTGTTCGTTATTGCGTTCGACGTTGCCGAGTTTGCTGCCGGCGTCGACGGCATGCTTGCCCACCATGCCCGTGCCCAGCACCAAGATGCGCCAGGGATTATCCAGCTGGCGCAGCAGACTACCCAGTTTTCGCTCCAGAGTGTCGAACGCTGCTTCAAGCCCATTCCAGGCAACTGCCTGCATGTTCTCCACCAGGCGGATGTTCTGATCATTGACGATGCTGTCCAACGAAATGGCTTTGATCTTCTTTTCGCGCAAGCGCGTCACTCGCTGCGGTCGGGTCGGGTAGTGCAACATCGAGATCAAGCAACTGCCGGAGGGGATCAGATCGAACTCAGCCTTACTCGGCGAGCGCAGCACCAGAACGTATTGCTGAGCGTGTGCCTCATGTCGGCTGCAAGGGTGGATCAGCGGGTTACCCTGGCAGTAATCGTCCATCGTAAACCCGGAGCGTGAGCCGTACCCTTCTTCGATACAGACCTCAAACCCGATTTGGGTTAACTGGTCAACAAATTCGGGCAAGAACACGCGCCGTTCGCCGTGTTCCTTGAGCATGCGAGGGAAACCGATCGTTTTGGTTTTAACAATCATCCCCCACTCCTCGAGCCAACCACATCTAATCGCATATCTTACGCCCGTGCCATGTTTTTTCTTTCGCGATTGCAAACCGGTAGCAATGCAACCTGTTTTTTTAACCATCATACCATGAAGAGCTCAGATTCCAAATTAGGCACATTAAATCGGAATGAGTACGGCTGAGCCATTTTCAATATTTTGGGGAATCAACCTTAAAGAACAGATACACGAAGCCAAAGCATATTACACCCCCATATATGGTGGGTGTAATACAAACTCACACTGCGAGTGGTAGTTGTTTTCTTCCAATATCGCCTCTCCGATTTATAGACTTTCGCGAGATTCCTTAAGACTCTCATCCTTAAAGAACCCAGTTTTTTTAGGCAGGCGTAGGGATTCCGGGCTTGTTTGAATCCTGGCTTTCTGCTAGAATGGTGATGGTCATACTGGCACAGCAAAACAACCCTAAACGCCCGCAACCCAACCAATCCCTTTCGGGCTATTGTATACCAATAAAGATCCCACTGCTATAGCAGTGGGTTTACTTCACAGCGCATGCTGCCAGCATGGAAATCATCCCGCCAAGGAGGCTGCAACCCGTGAATGCACATCAAGCCTGGCAGGCAACTTTGGGACAACTTCAAATGGAGATGACCAAAGCGGCTTTCGATACCTGGGTGCGTAACGCTGAGTTGGTTTCGCATGAACAAGACACATTCAAAATCGGCGTCAAGAATGCCTACGCCCGCGACTGGCTGGAAAACCGCCTTTCCAGCACGATCACCCGTTTGCTGACCGGATTCATGGGCAAACCGCAGCAGGTGATGTTCATGGTGTGGTACAAGGACTACGAGAGCAGCGAATCGGCAAGTAACCAAGCGCCCGAAACAGAAGGGACAGCCTTCCACAACCCGACTATCAATTCGCGCTACACTTTCGAGAGTTTTGTGGTCGGCGCCAGCAACCGCATGGCACACGCAGCCTGTCTGGCGGTGGCGGAGAACCCCGCCCGCGCCTACAATCCGCTCTTCCTGTACGGCGGCGTGGGATTGGGCAAAACCCACCTGCTGCACGCCATCGGCAACGAAGTAAAAAAACAAGATTTGCATGTGCTGTACGTCTCATCGGAAGAATTTACCAACGACCTGATCAACTCGATCCAGAAACGCACCACGGCGGCTTTCCGCGAACGTTACCGGCGCATCGACGTGTTGTTGATCGACGATATTCAGTTCATTGCCGGCAAGGAATCGACGCAGGAAGAATTTTTTCACACTTTCAACACCCTGCATCGGCAAGACAAACAAATCATCATCTCCTCGGATCGACCGCCCAAGGCGCTGGTGACGCTCGAAGAACGGCTGCGCTCACGCTTCGAATGGGGACTTTCGGTTGACATTCAGGCGCCTGATCTGGAGACGCGCATCGCCATTCTGCGCTCCAAAGCGGAGCGCGCCGGGCGTCCAGTGCCGATCGAGATTCTCGAAACCATTGCCCGCCAGATTCAATCCAACATCCGCGAGTTGGAAGGTTCGTTGACCCGCGTCATGGCGTACGCCGATCTCTGCGGTCAGCAAATCTCAAGCGAACTGGTCAAGACCGCCCTGGCAGATTTGCTGCCGCTGCGCAACGCCATCGAACCCACCGACGTTGTGGCTGCCGTAGCCAACGCCTATGGTGTGAGCGCCGAGAAATTATTGGGGCGCGATCGCTCACGCCATATTGCCCTACCCCGCCAAATTGCCATGTATTTGTGCCGCGAAGAAGCCAATGCGTCGCTGCCCCAGGTCGGCGCAGCCCTCGGCGGGCGTGATCACACCACGGGGATGTACGCCTGTG